>CAINXC010000650.1 GCA_903854655.1 uncultured Verrucomicrobiota bacterium
GGCCGAGACCATGAGCCTGAGCTTCAGCCGCATCCAGTTCACGCCCGACCTGATGCCCATGGACATCACCGGCACGGACATTCTGCAGGAGCTGCCCGGCGGGAAACGCGCCTTCGAGTTCGCCAAGGGCCCGGTGTTCGCCAACATCGTGCTGGCCGATGAAATCAACCGCGCCCCCGCCAAAACCCAGGCCGCCATGCTTGATGCCATGCAGGAGCACAAGGTGACGGTGGCCGGCCGCACCTACACGCTGGAGCAGCCCTTCTTCGTGCTGGCCACGCAGAACCCCATTGAACAAGAAGGCACCTATCCCCTGCCCGAGGCGCAGCTCGACCGCTTCATGTTCATGATCGGCGTGGATTACCCCTCGCGCGCAGAAGAGCTGGCCATCGCCCGAACCACCACCGGCGTGAGCCTGCCCCGGCTGGAGCACGTGCTCGATGGTTCCAGGGTCATTGCCTTCCAGGACCTCGTCCGCCGAGTGCCGGTACCGGATCACATCTATGAGTTCATCGTCGATCTCGTCCGCCGCACCCGCCCCAACAGCACGGATGCCCCCGCCTGGCTGAAGCCCCTCGTCGGCTGGGGCGCCGGCCCCCGCGCCGTGCAATTCCTGGTGCTGGGAGCGAAGGCGCGTGCGGCACTGCAAGGCAGCTACATGGTGCGCCAGGAGGACGTGGTGGCGATCGTGGAAAGCGTGCTGCGCCATCGGGTGATGACGACGTTTACGGCGGAGAGCGACGGCGTGGATTCGCGTCAGGTGGTGAAGCGGCTGGTCGAGGAGCTGTCGAAGGAGAAGTGATTTTTTGTTCTCCTCCTCTTCCCTTTCCCCTCAAGCACCCGATCTCCTCCCCTTCCCCGAAACGACGCGTCCTCGTCCTCGTTCTCCTACTCGTCCTCGATCAACCAGAGCCCTCCACGCGCCAGGCTTCCAAGCCGCCTCCACCGTCGATTCCCGTTATGCCGGCCACTGTCCAGTTCGATCACGAAAAGCTTGATGTGTACAAGCTCGAACTGCGTTTCGTCACGTGGGTGACCGAACTTCTGCGTCAGACTCGTGAGACAAACAGCACAGAGACACGCGAAGTGCGGAATCAACTCGACCGCGCGAGCCTCTCCATGCTGCTTAACACGGCGGAAGGCAACGGGAGGCGGGCATCTCTCATGCGCGCCCGATTTTTTGATGACGCGCGTGGCTCGGCCACCGAGTGCGCTGCGTGTTTGGATGCTTTGGTGGCCAAGCAGGCGTCCGAAAACGCAAGAGTTGCGGAAGGCAAGGCGATGCTTCTGCGGGTGGTGGCCATTCTGTGCAAACTGGTGGAACGGTTCGATCCCGAGGTTCGCGACATGGACCGCCTGATTGATTCGAGGACGAGTAGGAGAACGAGGACGAGCACGATATGAGCGCATGCCACATCACAATCTTTGAACGAACGATGCCTCTGAGCGGGGAGATGGAGGACTGACAAACCCATGAACCACGACAGAACCTTCCTCGATCCCGCTGTCCTCTCCCGCCTGCTGGCCCTGCCCTTGCATGCGCGGCAGGCAATGATCGGCAGTGTCTCCGGCAAGCACCGCAGCCCAGTTCGCGGCTCATCGCTGGAATTCGCCCAGTACCGCAAGTATGTTCCCGGCGATGACACACGCCGCCTGGACTGGCGCACCTGGGGCCGCACCGACCGCTTCTACATCAAGGAGTTTGAGGCGGATACGAACCTGCGTCTCTGCCTGATCGTCGATGCCAGCGGCTCCATGAACTTCGGCAAGGAAGGCGAAACCCGCATGGACTACGCCCGGCGCATCGCCGGCACGCTTGCCTACCTCGCCGCCCAGGAAGGTGACGCGGTGGGCCTTTGGTCGATGAACGCCGCCCAGCAAAAAGAGATCCCTTCCAAGCGCGGAGCCTCGCACCTTGGCCTGGTGCTGGATGCCCTCAGCGATCTCCAGCCCGGCGGCCAGACGCGTATCGTTGAATCCCTCCACGAAGCGGCAGAGCGCATTCCCTCGCGGGCGCTGGTGATGATCATCTCGGACCTTTTCGTGATGCCCGCCGACCTGAAGCCTGCAGTGCAGCACCTTCGCTTTCGCAAACACGATGTGTCCGTGTTCCACCTGCTCGACCAGCAGGAAATCGACTTCGATTTCGACCGCCCCGCCCGCTTCCTCGATCTTGAAGGCGGCGAAGCCGTGCTCGCCGACCCCAGCGACATCGCCCCCCAATACCGGGACGCCGTCCGCCAGTATCTCACGGACATGGACGACCTCGTCCGCACCACCGGCATCGACTACCACCGAGTGAAGATGCACGAACCTTATGCCGATGTGCTCGCGAAGTTTTTGCTGAGCCGCACGCCGAAGAAGGGGGGACGGTAGGAGATGACCTCGCAAACCGACCACACGAGTGCGGATCCCAATGTCAGCAGCATCTGGATGCTAAAAAGGTTGGAGCCCGCTTTAATCACTTTGTGGATCTGGCAAAGCACACAAGAGATCGCGGATGCTGTCGGCCATAGTGCTTCGACGTTCTGGATCGCCTGCAAGTCTGTCGAATGCATCTGCATGGCGGGAGGCCTGTGGCTGATCTGGCGGCGCTGGAAGAAAGACCAACAAATCCTGTCAACGCTGTTTTTGGTGCTTCCGGTCGCGGTCATTGCCGAGCACTGGATGCGCTGGCAGGCCGCCAAGGATGACATGTTCTGGCATGTGGCTTTGCTGGCGCGGGCGGCGCTGTTTTTGGCGGCTTTTGCCGCGCACTGGCACTGGCACATCAAGCAATCTCGAAAAGAGGAAGCGCCCAACCCATGAGTTTCCTCGCCCCAGCCCTCCTCTTTGCCCTGCCGCTCGCGGCGTTGCCAGTGATCATTCATTTGATCCACCTGCACCGTAGGCGCACGATCCAGTGGGCGGCGATGATGTTCCTGCTCATGGCGCAGCAGATGAACCGGGGCTACTCGCGCCTGCGCCAGATGCTGATCCTGGCGCTGCGAGTGCTGGCGGTGCTGACCTTGATTTTCCTGGTGTCGCGACCGCTGGCAGGCGGCTGGCTTGGGTTGACGGGAGGTGCGCCTGACACCGTCCTGGTCTTGCTGGATCGCAGCGCGAGCATGGAGCAGCAGAACCTGGCCACGGGAGAATCAAAGCGCTCCTCGGCCCTCAAGAAGATGTCTCAGGGCATCACGGACCTTTTCGGCAGTCACACGAAAGTGGTCTTGATCGACAGCGCCACGAATGATCCCACTCCCATCGAGAATCCCAAGGCCTTGCTGGATATTCCGATGACGGCGGCCACGGACACCACCGCCGACCTGCCGGCGATGATGCAAAGCGCGCTGGATTACATCACCGTAAACCAACTGGGCCGCACGGATGTGTGGATCGCCAGCGACTTGCGCCAGCCTGACTGGAATCCAAGCAGCGGGCGCTGGGAAGCTCTGCGCGCGGCCTTCGCGAAGCTGGAAGCCGTGCGCTTCCACCTCATCGCCTATCCGCAGGCTGCAGAGGACAATCTCAGCGTGACGGTAGACAAGGTTGCCCGCCACGAAACCAGCGAGAAAGCGGAGCTTCTGCTCGACCTGCGCATCAGCCGCCACAGCAATCATCCACAGCCGTTGGATTTGCCGCTGCAGGTGGTCGTCAATGGCACGCGCAGCACGATCAAGGCGACGCTCAAGGACAATGAACTGGTGCTGCAAGGCCAGGCGGTGCCCATCGACAAGAGCACCAAGCGCGGCTGGGGCCGCATCGAGCTGCCGGCGGATTCAAATCTGCGCGACAACGTGTTCCACTTCGTTTTCGATCAACCAGCCACGCCGCTCACAGTGATCGTATCGGATGATCCCGATGTTTATGAGCCGATGAAGGCCGTGGTGTCATCGCCTCTGGAAGCCGGACACAAGCAGGAGGCCAAGGTGCTGCCAGTGAGCCGCGCTGCGGAAATCGACTGGGACAAGACCGCGCTGGTGCTCTGGCAGGCTCCCCTGCCCGCTGCTGATGACATCCTCGCCAAGCAACTGAGCAATCACGTTGCCAACGGACGCAGTGTGGTCTTCTTCCCGCCGTCCACCATCTCAGACGATGCCAGTTTCCTTGGAATGCATTGGGGGGCTTGGAAGGACATCAAGAAAGCGGCGGACGCCTCCGCCATCGAGTGGTGGCGCGCCAGCGACGACCTCCTGGCAAACACACGCGGCGGTACTGCCCTGCCTGTTGGCGAACTCGAAGTTCTGCGCCACCGTGAAATCAAAGGCGATGCCAGCCCTTTGGCCCGTTTGGTTTCCGGTGATGTTCTGATAGCCCGCGCCGCCAGCGAGCAAAGCGGGGGCGCGTGGTTCTGCGGTACGCTGCCAGGGTCTAGCCACAGCAGCCTTGCCCGCGACGGCATCGTATTCTACGCCATGCTGCAGCGCGCGCTTGCCGAGGGCGGCAAGACGCTCGGCAACGCCCAGCAACGCGAGGCAGGCACTCATGCCCTGCCCGGCAACGTGGTGTGGAAATCAGCGGAAAACCCGGAACAAATTGCCTCTTCGTTTAAGAGTGGTGTCTATGCGACAGACGACCGCTTGATTGCCCTGAATCGCCCGGCGCGGGAGGATTCAACCATCCTGGTGGGAGACGAGACAGTGAAAAGCCTCTTTGCCGGTTTGCAATTCCAGCGCGTGGACGACGAGGTGGAAAATGAGAACCACCTCGCCAATGAAATCTGGCGCACCTTCCTGCTGTTGATGGCTGCGGCCTTGATTGGCGAAGCCGCCCTGTGTCTGCCCTCGAAGCGCGACGCACAACGCGTGGAAGCAAAGAAGGAGGCAACGGCATGACCACGGGTGCCCCTAACTTGGCGGGAACCGCGATCCTTTGCCCTCCAGCCTCTCATTCTTTACTTTCCACCTTAAAATCCTGACCATGCCCGCCAACAGCCAGCTCACTTTCATCACCACCCCCGGCACCATCGCCCTGGGTGCGCTGATCGTGCTTGCCACGGCCGCCCTGGCGTATCTGGGCTGGCGAAGAGCAGTGAAGAAACGCGCCATCGGCTGGCTGGAACTGCTCCGCGTGCTCATTGCCGCCTGCATCGCGATCACGCTGAACCAGCCTGAATGGCTGGAGACCTTCAAGCCGGACCAGCGCCCGGCGATGGTGGTGCTGCACGACGTCTCCAAAAGCATGGAAACGCGCGACGTGATGAATGAAGCGCAACCGTCCGACCCGCCCGTTTCGCGCTCCGAGAGTATCAGCAAGCTTATCGACCCGGCGCTGTGGAAATCCCTCGAACAACGCATGGACGTGGTGGTGGAGCCCTTTTCATCCACGCTCGATCAGCCTGCCGAAGGGACGGACATCAACGGCGCACTCCTGAAGGCGATGGAGCAGCACCCGCGGCTGCGCAGCGTCGTCCTGATCAGCGACGGCGACTGGAACACCGGCTCCGCCCCGAGCCAGGCGGCCACCCAGTTGCGCATGCGCGGAGCACCCGTGTTTGCCGTGCCGGCGGGGGCGGAAACGCGGCTGCCAGACGTATGGGTTGTCAGCTTCGACGCACCAACCTTTGGCGTGGCAGGCAAGCCGTTGCGCATACCCTTTGTCGTGGAGAGTTCGCTGCCGCGCGAGCAGCCGGTCGTCCTGGAGATGACCGCCAGCACCGGGGAACTGGTCACCAAAGACATCACCCTGCCCGCCATGGGCCGTGTGCAGGACAGCCTGGTGTGGCGCCCCACCAAGACCGGCGACGTAACCCTGAAACTCAAGGTTCCTCCGGTGGCCGGTGAACGCTACCCGGACAACAACGAGATGGAGGCCCCGGTTTCCATCCGCAAGGAGGAGCTCAAGGTCCTCATCGTGGAGAGCTTTCCGCGCTGGGAATACCGCTACATGCGCAATGCCATGGAGCGCGATCCAGGGGTGAAGGTCAGCACCCTGCTGTTCCATCCGGGCCTCGACAAGATGGGCGAGGGCCGTGGTTACCTGGACGCCTTCCCCAAGCCGGACGATCTCACGAAGTACGATGTGGTGTTCGTTGGTGATGTGGGCATGGAGAGCGGCCAGCTCACGCAGGAGCAATGCGAGCAGATCAAGCATCTGGTCCGCGATCAGGCGGCTGGGCTTGTGTTCCTGCCCGGCTTTCGCGGCAGCGAGGCCTCGCTTGTGCAGTCGCCGCTGGCAGACCTTTACCCCGTGGTGCTCGATGAGGCGCAGCCCAAGGGCTGGGGCAGCGCCGCGCCCGGGCGCTTTGCATTGACCGATGCCGGACAGCGCAGCCTTTTGACAAAGCTTGAAGACACCGATGAAGCCAGCGCCCGCGTATGGTCCACCCTGCCCGGCTTCCAATGGTATGCGCCAGCGCTGCGTGCCAAGGCAGGCACAGAGGTGCTCGCCACGCACAGCAGCGAGAGCACAAGCTTTGGCCGGGTGCCGCTCATTGTCGCAAAGACCTATGGCTCGGGAAAGATCCTGTTCATGGGCAGCGATGGTGCCTGGCGCTGGCGGCGCGGTGTCGAGGACAAGTACCATTACCGTTTCTGGGGTCAGGTGGTGCGCTGGATGGCCTACCAGCGCAACATGGCGGCCGGCGGCAGCCTGCGCCTTTTCTACAGCCCTGACCGCCCGCGCACCGGTGACGTGCTGACGCTCAACGCCAACGCGCTGAGCCCCAGCGGCGAACCGTTGCGTGATGCGACGGTGATCGCCCAGATCGCCGCCCCCAGCGGCAAGACCAGCAGTGTGCGGCTGGTTTCCGCTGGCGAGGAGGCCTGGGGCCTGTTCAATGGCAGCTTCATCCCGACCGAGCCTGGCGAGCACAAGGTGCGCCTGACCTGCGCTGACAGCGGCGCGCCGCTCGACAGCATCATTTCCGTTCAAGGTTCCGCCAGGGAGAAAATCGGCCAGCCAGCCCGCTATGATGTGCTGCGTGAAATCGCCTTGCTCACCCGTGGCAAGCTCATGTCCAACGTGCGGCCCGAGGACACCGTGAAAGCCATCGCAGCCCTGCCAGAGCCGGAGCTGGAGGAACGCCGCGTGCTGCTCTGGTCCCACCCATTGTGGGCCGGATTCATCCTGCTGCTGCTCGGCGTGTTCTGGGCGGGCCGCAAGATGGCCGGAGCGTTCTAACTCAAACACCTGCGAGCGAGCTCTGAAAGCCATCCAC
>CAINXC010000651.1 GCA_903854655.1 uncultured Verrucomicrobiota bacterium
CTATTCTTGCCGACTACCGTCCCTCGAACAGATCGCGGCCCTTCGCCAGTGCTTCGATTTTGCAGTCGGCGACCGAGCGCTTCAGCATCCAGAAGCCGCAGTCCGGGTGAATGAACTGCACGCGGCCCGCGCCCAGCTTGCTCTCCGCGAGCTCGATGGCACGGGCGATTTGATCGGCGGATTCCACGTGGTTGACCTTGATGTCCACGACACCGATGCCGATGCCGATGTGAGGAGCGAGATCCTTGAGAGCTTCAAGGTCGTCCTTGGGCCGGTGTGCAAGTTCCAGCACCAAGTGGTCCGCGTGCAAGTCGTTGAGGAATTGGAGCAGGGGAGCCCAGGCACCGCTTTGGATCGTCTGGCCGCCGTAGTTGCCGAAGCAGAAGTGGACCCCCCTGCGACCTTTCACATTGTCGAGGATGCGATTGATGGCGCGGGCCGCGAGCGGACCGTCGGAAGGGTTGCCCGGCACATTGGCTTCGTCCACCTGCACACAGGCGCAATCCAGTTCGCCGGCCTGGGATGCCATGGCGTCCGCAATGGCCATGGTCAGGGCCTCCATGTCCCGGTAGTGTGTGTCGAGCAGTGTGCGCGCCAGCATGTACGGGCTGGTGAGCGTGAACTTGAACTCGCCACCTGCCACTCTGGCGGCACGGGCGCAGTCCTCCGGCAGGTCCAGATGGCCCTCGGTAATGGGACCGCGCACCACAGCGGCGGGCTTGCTGCGGAAGCCCATTTCCTTCTTGGCCCGAAAGGCATGGCCATCGGCCCGGCTGACTTTGCTGTCGATGCCACCCAGGCGGCTGACGAAGTACTCGATCATGCCGTTGGTGTCGGGGTGATTGATGTCAAAGCGGTACAACTCGCCGTCGGTGGGCAGGTCGATGCCGGCCTGCCGCTGCTGATTGAAAATCACTCGCGTGGCGTCGATGACTGCCTGTTCGCTGGGCAGGGCGTTGAGCCAGTCTGGAACAGGATAGGAGCCGACAGTAGTGGTCAGGATGCGGGACATGCGAACGTGCTATCTGGAAGCATCAACGCTGGCAACCCTGCAAAGTGGTGTTGACCGGAAGTGACAAGCCTGGTGGTGGGATTGGGCAAAGCCGCCCATCACTGCGGAGGGGGGCCAAAGGGCGGGGCACCAAAAGGTGGGGGGAACGGCATTCCTGGGCCACCGCGCCGCCTGCCGCCCGGTCCCCCGGGTGGAGGACCGCGCTTTTGGAAGCTTGGATCAGGCGTTCCTTTGTACAGGCGGCTGAGCTGTGGGAACTCCGCCGTGATGTGATAGTGGAAGATGCCTTCCGGATATTCCGGGGTGGGGCCGAAGACGCCGTTGCACTCATCCAAGTCGCCGCTGCCCGCCACGTACTCGTAATCCTGGGTGAAGGTGCCATCATACGCACCGCCGGGTCCGCTCGGGCGGACGCCCTTCTTCACTTGGTAGCTGCTGTGCAGCTTCTTCAGCGGGCTGTGAATGTCCTTGGGGTCTGCGTGGCCGTAGCTGGTATAGAGGGGGAAGCCGTCGGCGGCATAGCCCACCAGGCGCATTTCCTTGCCGTCGCCCCCCAGCCTGGCGATCAATCCCACAGGCAGGCCGTGATAGTGGTAAGCGCCGTTGGGCTGCACGTGGGCGTTGTGGTCATCCAGGCCCAGGTCAATCTTGCCTGACATGGCCTCGTACTTCCAGCCTGAGGAAGGGTCGAAGTTCCAGAACTCCGCCGTCCCGGGTTCAAAGGGCACGCCATTGAGGGCGACAGCGAAGGAGGAGTGGCCCGACGGCGTCGGTTTCTCCGCCGCCTTGGGTTTTAACGAAACACGGAAGGCATACTTCTGCGCCGCGATGGTGTTGGGATTGCCCTTGCGGGGAAAGGTCCCCGGTGTGTGGTCCGGGAGGCCGTTTGAGGTGATCACGCGATAGCCGTCGGATTCCGTGATGGAAACCTTGGAGGCTGGGAGCGAGGCGATGGCAAGGCTTGAAGCGGCCAGCAGGAGGACGAAGCGTTTCATTCTGACCGCAAGAAAGTGCCGATGGGGGATGGCGTCCATGTGAATAGGGTAAAGCAAGTGTAAAGGCGAAGTCGATGCGGGTGTTGCAGATAGCCATTGCGCCCTTGGGGTTCCGTGCCATTTTTCGCGCCCTTTCCGCCCCCGCGCGGAGCATTGCCATGGCACTCATTGTTCAAAAATACGGAGGCACTTCCGTTGGGAATCCTGAAAGGATTCGCAACGTCGCAAGGCGCGTGCTGGAAACCCAGCGCGCGGGCAACCAGGTCGTGGTCGTCGTGTCAGCCATGTCTGGCGAAACCGACCGCCTGCTCAAACTCGCCAAGGAAGTCTCGGCCGATCCCTCGGAGCGCGAGGTGGACGTGCTGCTGGCCACCGGCGAGCAGACCACCATTGCGCTTACCGCGATGGCCATTGGCGACATGGGGGGCAAAGGTGCTTCGCTCACCGGAGCGCAGGCGGGGATCTCCACCGACTCGGTCCACACCAAGGCGCGCATTTCCACGATCGAGCCTGATGCGGTGCTCAGCCTCCTTGATGAAGGAAACATCGTCATTATTGCCGGATTCCAAGGACAAACCCTTGATGGCGAGATCACCACGCTGGGCCGCGGTGGCTCCGATCTCACCGCCATAGCCATGGCCGCCGCCGTGAAGGCCGACTTGTGCCAGATTTTCACCGATGTGGACGGGGTGTACACCTGCGATCCGCGCGTGGTGAAGACCGCCACGAAGATCGAAGAGCTCAGCTACGATGAGATGCTCGAAATGGCCAGCAGCGGCAGCAAGGTGATGCAGAGCCGCTCGGTTGAATTTGCAAAGAAGTTTGGTGTCCGATTCGAAGTGCGCAACAGCATGAACAACAACCCTGGTAC
>CAINXC010000652.1 GCA_903854655.1 uncultured Verrucomicrobiota bacterium
AGCAGGTAATCCGTGCGGGCAAAGACATTGCTGGTGGTGGCGATGAAGTTCGCCTTGCCGAGCAGCTCAGGCACGTTGTCCACCCCGGCATCGGTCAAGGACTGGGCGCCATAGAACCAGCGGGCGCGTGGAAGGTCGGCGGCCATGACCTTGCCCTCGTCGTCGATCACTTCAAGACGGCCGCTGATGACTTGTTTGCCCGGATTCGATGCTGCCAGGGCCGCGCAGGCCTCCAACCGGCGCGGCAGGAAACGGTCGTCGCTGTTGAGGATGTTGATCCAGTCGCAGCCCTCCCTGGCGGCCCAGGCGATCAGCTCGTTGATGGTGTTGTGCGCGCCCTGATTGGGCCGCCCGTAGGACTGCACGCCCTGGGATTCGAAGCCTTTCACCACCGCGAGCGAGTCGTCCTTGGAGCCGTCATCAATCGCAAGGATGAGGTCGGCCTTGCGGGTCTGGTCGAGCACGGACTGGATAGCTTCGCCGACGTATCGGGAGTGGTTGTAAACGGGAATGATGACGGCGATGCGCATGGTTCAGACCCATGTTGTGCGGGTGAGGAAGAGGCGAATCAAGGCGTTATTTTACAGTCCAAGTGCGGCCACCTCGAGTTTCGAGGCTGGTCAAGGAAATGCACGCTGACCATCTGGAGGATAGGATCGGGCCAGTCCAGAGGACTTCAGCAGATGCCAGAAGCGCCTGCCATCGTTTTGAGGAAGATAAATGTATTCAACAATGTTGCCCGCCCCACTCCCGATGACTCGAATGTCCGGATACCCATCGTTGTTGATGTCAGGAAATCGCACGCACATCGATGATCCGGCGACAAAGGGGCCCTCAATCTCCTTCCCATTTTCTGTGTGGGTAAACTGAATCTCCTGCCATGTTTCGCTTCCGTTGCAGCTGATGGTGTAGTGGATGTTTGCGGGATGGAGCCAGTGCCACACGCCCTCGTAGATCGCCAGAGAAGCGAAAATGACACCCGCAGCAAAAAAGCCAAGAGTTCCAATACGAAGCGCATTGTTTCGAACCGCCCAAACTCCTCGGCACAACGCCATGAATCCGACAACCAGGGACAAAGGGCCGCCAAGGAGCAGCGCGAAGAACACCCCCTCGGGTCCGCTATCTGCCGAGTCGATGGCAAAAATGTAGGCGGCGGCCAGCATGAGCAAGCCAGCCAGGACGACTGATTTAGGCATGGTGTTTGAACCTTCGCATCTGAAGAACGACTACGCCCTTCAGCAAACTGTCGCAACCCCTTCGAGAGAGGGGGGGTGGCTCAACCCCCATGCCTCGTTTCCACGAAAGCTCCGGGTGCGGATGGAATCCCCGTTGCAGTGGGCGGGCAACCGGCTAACCAGTCGCGTCTCGCTTGCCCGACCTCATGACCAGTGCCGCCACCAGCCCCCCGACCGCCGCCGTGTGGGCAATCTATGACCTGTCCCTTCCTGGAAGGGGAATGTGGCTGGGCAATGACCAGGGCGAGCTACGGGCTCTGGATGTGGTGGTCTTCGTCGCAGGCCAGCCGTCCTCGCAGGCGGATGTTTTCCTCGACGGGATTGAAATTGAGCGGCAGTGGCTGAAACAGGAGCGCTGGCGCGCCACCTTGGAAGCGCTGCGCACGGAGCTTTCTTCGGCGGTGGATGGAGAAGTCTTCCTGCGGGCTGCGCGTCGGGCCGTGTGGCTGGCCGCGCGGGCTCGGGAAGGGGTGGCGCCGGGATTGATCTTTGGTGCTGGCGTGGCGGAATCGCTGGCCGCCTGGCTGGCCGCCAGACTGACTGGCATTCCATGCGCGGTCTCTCTTCAAGACGACACCCGCTGGACCACCAAGCTGGTGAGCCAGATTCGGGTTGAAGCGCTCGCCGTCCGCGATTCCTCCCTCACCCAATGCCTGAACGCATGAGCGCGCCAATGCCCACCAAGCGCGGGAGACCGCGCCTCGCCTACCTGTTCAGCCGTTACCCGGTGATCTCGCAGACCTTCGTGGACAACGAAATCCTGGGTCTGGAAGCCGCAGGCTGGGAGGTGATCATCTGCTCGATCCACCCGCCTCGCGACGGCTTGCGGCACCCGCGCCTGAGCAGTCTGCGCGCGCCTGTCCTCTACGCACCGCCGCCGGAAGCAAGGAAGGGGATCGAAAATGACCTCATTGCCAAGGGCCGCTGGCCAAAGAAATTCATCGACAATCATGCGCGGGTGTTTGGCGAGGAGACGCGCCCGGAGCTGTCCTGCCGCAATGCCGCGCACTTCGCCGAGCTGCTTCCCCGCCTGGGCGTGGACCATGTGCACCTGCACTTCGCCAACCGCGCCACCCATGCGGCGCTTATGCTCAAGGAGATGGCCGGGCTGCCCTACTCATTCACTCCGCAGGCGCAGGATTTCCTGGTGGACATCTCATCGCCTGAACTGCTCGGCGAGATGTGTCGGCAGGCCGAATTCGTCGTGGTGGCCTGCGCCTGGGCGCGCGATGAACTTCTGAAACTGGTGCCCGCCGTGGGCGGCAAGGTCAAACGCATCTACAACGGCATTGATCCGGCGCCGTACCCCCGTGCCCATCCCTCACCAGAGGCGGGCGTGTTGAAAATCGCCAGCGTGGGAAGGCTGATCGAGTTCAAAGGTTTTCATCACCTCATCGCCGCGATGGCACGGGTGCGTGAGCGTGGTGTCACCGTTCAACTGGACTTGATGGGCGACGGCCCCTGGCGTGAACGGTTGGAAAGCCAGGTGAAGGACCTGGGGCTGGCCGGGCAGGTGGTGTTCCACGGCTCCGTCAAGATCGACCAGATGCGCGAATGCTACGCCCGTGTGGATGCTTTTGTGCTGGCCTGCATTGCAGATTCGAAGGGGGCGATGGATGTCTTTCCCACCGTGATCACGGAAGCCATGCTTTCATGGCTGCCGGTGGTAAGCTGCCGCATCGCAGGGGTGCCGGAACAGGTCATTGATGGCGAAACCGGCTTTGTCGCCGAGCCGGGTGATGAGGCGGGCCTGGCGAACGCCCTCTACCGCCTGGCTACCGAGCCAGGGCTGGCGACGCGAATGGGCGAGGCAGGGCGGCAACGCGCCATGGAGCTTTTCGCGATCAACAGGACCCTGCCAATGCTGGAGGCGGAACTGGAGAAACAACCCGCCCGCCGCACCGCGCCGCCCGCCTCGCAGGTGGGAGCGTTCTACAACCTTGTCGCGCCCGGCAGCGGCGCACTGCTGGAAATGGAGCGCCAGGTGCTGCGCGAAAACCGGGCGCAGGTGTGGGTCGCCGGAGGCACGCTCACCCACAAGGAGGCAGACCGCTTTGCCCCGGCTGCGAGCGGGGCGTTCTGGCTGCCCGACGGCATGGCGCTGGAGGCCGAATGGCGGGCCCGGCCCCTGGAGCGCGCCCGCCTGGAAGCACTGCACGGCGAAGTGGCGCAGCTTGTGAGCGCCGAAGATTTCTTTGATGCCGCCCGCCGTTCCCTCTGGATCACCATGCAATCAACCCGGCTGGGCCTTCCCAAGCTGTGGTATGCCCCTACCGAGGCTGAAGCTCTCGTCGTCTGGCTCCTGCACCACCTTACCTGCCGGCCTTTTGCCTTGGCGGCGGATGGCGGCTCAGAGCTGGCAAGGCACCTCGCCGGGCAGGCTGCTGCCAGCGCGCTCGCCGCCCCTTCAATCCATCCCCTCAAGCGCTCTCACCCCTGCACAAACGAGCCGCCAACAGGCCTGTTCAAGCGGGTTGCCATGGTGCAGGAATGGCGGAGGGGGCGTCAACAGGCGGCCCTTCGCACCTGGTTGCGGAAGGCTTTGTCAAAATCGTGAAACGCGCATACGCGCCACCTCTCTGGCCACACCCTCTGCAATGCCCAGCATGGGCGCCCAGCCGGTTTGCTTGCGCAGAAGGCTGATGTCGAGCCGGTTGTCCATCACATCCCAGGCAGGTGCGTCCTTGACCTCCACCTGGAAATGCCTTCCCGTCTGGTCCTGCACCAGCCGCACCAGTTGGTCGAGCGAGGTGGCCGTGCCGCTGGCCACATTCACCACGCCGGTCATGCGGTGACCGATCACCTGCTTCAAAGCAGCGATGAAGTCATCGCGGTGAAGGTAGTCCTTCACAGAGTGCCCGCCCCATTGCTGGAAACTGCCGCCTTCCAGCGCCGTCCACACCAGCCGCGCGACCACGCCCTGGCGGTCGGAGGGGCTGGAGGGGAGTGCATAGATGTTCGATGCCCGCACAATGCAGCACGGCAGGCCGGAAGCCTCAACAAGCGCCTCGGCCGCCAGCTTGCCCTTGGCATATTCACCCTGGGGATCTGGCAGGTCGGTCTCCCGGCTTGGCCTGCCTGGAGCCGGTCCGTAAACCGCTCCGGTGGACATGAAAACCAGCAATGGCGGGCGTGGATCGGCCTTCAACCGCCGAATCAGCCGCTCCATCAGCGGAAGGTCCACCTCGGCGGCCTGCTCAGGGCGTTCCTGGGCCACGGCGGGAACCGTGCTCCAGGCGCAATGGACCACCGCCGCCACCCCGAGCGGAGTTGAACCCGCAAGCACGTCGTCCAACCCGCGCATGTCATCGTCCTGGGTCCGCGAGCACACGTCGAGATGCCAGCCGGCCCTGCCAAGCTCTTCGCGGATCGCGGTGGCGACACGCCCTCGTCCTCCGGTCAGCAGCACATGCGGGTTTTTGTCCATTCCTTGAGGGCTAGTGTGTGACGGCAACCCGGTCAACCGTCAAAGAAAAAGCTCCGCCCTTTCTGCGATGAGCGCAGCACCTGAAAAACACACGGGTTGCGTTCGCCCACCCCTGTGCTTGTTTGGAAGCCCCTACCTGTCATGGCACATTCACCCTCCTCCAGTTCTGCAAGCGGTGGCTCCGTTTGGTCGCTTATCAACGTCCTGCTTGCCGCAGGTTTCACCGCAGTGACCCTGTTTCTGGGTGGCTCGTTCGTCTTGTCCGGCATTTCGGCCTCGATCAACAAAAATGCTCCAAAAGAAGCAGCCAAGGCATCCGCTGCGGCACCAGCATCTGCCGCAACAGCAGCACCTGCAACCCCCGCAGCGGCCTCAGCCGTGCCGTCCGGCCCTGCGCAGGAGCTGTCCCTCACTCCTGACCCGGTCAATCCGATGGCCTACGCCATCAAGCTTTTCAACGTGAAGGCGGGCCAGCCGGTGAAACTGACCTTCAACAACAAGGCTGCCGTGCCTCTGCCCCACAACGTCGTGGTGGGAAAAGCGGGTTCGAAAGACGCACTGATGGCTGCGGCGATGAAGATCATGACCGACCCGAATGGCATGGCCAAGGGTTTCGTCCCCGAGGACTGCCCTGACATCATCGCTCACACGAAGCTGGTGCAGCCCGGGCAATCGGAAACGATCAGCTTCTCCTGCCCCAGCCCTGGTGAGTACCCTTACATGTGCATGTTCCCCGGTCACTCGGCCCTGATGAACGGAATTATCAAGGCAGAGTAGCCCTCCAGGGCCCCTGCTCGTATCCACTTATCAATCACTGTCCCCTCTATGTCCGACAATCTTGTCACTCTCACCGAAGCGAATTTCCAGGATGAAATCGACAACTCCCTGGTCCCCGTCATTGTAGATTTCTGGGCGGAATGGTGCGGCCCTTGCCGCATGCTGACGCCGATCCTCGAGGACCTGGCCAAAGACAAGGCCGGTGCCGTGAAAATCGGCAAGGTCAATGTGGACGAGAATCCCAACCTGAGCGCCAAGTACAATGTGCGCAGCATTCCAATGCTTGCCTTCTTCAAGGGCGGCAAGCAGGTGGACACCGTCGTCGGCGTGCAGTCGAAGGATGCACTCAGCAAGCGCCTCGCCGCGCTGGCGTAAGCCCCCTTCAAGAATCAGTGCAGTTTTCTGCGGGCGCCGGGCTGCGAAGTCCGGCGCTTTTGTTTGGGGTGGCTGGCGCCCGTAGAGCGCCAGCGTGCCCCCAACCCCCGCCAATCGACCTCTCCACACTTCGCAGGTGATTCCCGTCAGCACCCCGTCTATGATCGCCGGCATGTGCCGAGAGCATTCGCTATTTCATTCCGCCACCATCCTGGGCTCTGCCATGTGCCTGCTCGCCACCGGCGGCCTGTGCCAGACACCCCCTCCCGCCTCGGTTTCCCCTCCTGCCCCAGTGGCCCCGCCCGCAGCTCCGGCAGCGCCCACCCCGTCGCAGCTCTCACGCTTGAGCCCCCTCACGGAGGCTCCGCTCTGGGCGAAGCTGCAGGATTTCTCCAAGACTCTCACGGCCGAGCAGTTCGACCACGCTTTCGACAATGTGTTTGCTGAAGCCCGCCACTTTCCGCCCCCATGGCAGCGGGATCAGGGCGGAATCACCGTGCCCACCGGAGCGATCGACGGCTCGTCCGTGCGCATCGATTTCCGACAGGCGGCGGACAAGCCGGTCGAACCGCCGCATTACTGGCACAGGGCTTCCGAGTTGCTGCCCCTCGCCGGTCGCCCCGTGCTCAGCGACCTCCGCATCGCGCTCGACCCCGGCCACATCGGTGGTGCCTACGCAACCATGGAGGAGCGCTACCTGAGCTTCCATCCCGGCGAGTATATCGCCGAAGGGGAGCTAAGCCTGAAGGTCGCCCAGTTGCTCAAACCCCGTCTGGAAGCGCTCGGCGCCGTGGTTTTGATGGTGCGCGACTCGCTCGAACCTGTCACGACCTCCCGCCCTGCCGACAAGAAACCGGTGGCTGAAGCTGTTTTGCGCGAGCACGGGATCAACCAGCCGAAGGACAGCTATGCGAGCGTGGTCGGTGATGAAAAGGTGCTGACTCTGCAATGGCAGGAGGAGAAAATGTTCTACCGTGAAAGCGAAATTCGCGCGCGCGGCAGAAAGGTGAACGAACAACTGAAGCCAGACCTCGTGCTGTGCCTTCATTTCAACGCCGCCCCCTGGGGCAGCGCCACGCAACCGCAGTACTCCCCCGAAAACCATCTGCATGTGATGATCAATGGCTGCTATGCGGCGGAGGAACTGCAGCTTCAGGACGTCCGCTTTGAAATGCTTCAGCGGCTCTTCATGCGTGTGACCGACGAAGAACTGCCCCTCGCCGAGCAGGTCGCCGACGCCATGGCCAAGAGCACCGGCCTGCCGCCCTTCGTTTATACCACGCCCAACGCACGACTCGCCGGGCCTTCGGGCTACGTGTATGCCCGGAACCTGCTGGCAAACCGCATCTATCAATGCCCGGTGGTCTATCTGGAGCCCTATGTGATGAACAATGAAGAAACGTATCAACGCCTGCTCATGGGCGATTACGCCGGCAGCACGCTGTTCAAAGGCAGGCTGCGCACAAGCATCTTCGAGGACTACGTGCAGGGCATTGTTGACGGCCTCACCAACTACTATCACCTCAAGCGCAAGTCATGATCCTCATCGCTGGTTGCGGCTACGTGGGGGAGCGCCTCGCGGACCTCTTGTGCGAAGCTGGTCAGAAGGTCTGCGGGCTCACGCACTCGCCGGCCTCGGCGGCCCGTCTGGCGGAAGTCAAACCATGGCGCGTACTCGCCTGCGACATCACTGATGCTGCAGCCGTGGCACAGGTGGCCCGGACCCTGGGTGCGGATGCCGTCGAAGCCGTTGTCCACTGCGCCAGCTCCAATCGCGGCGGTGCGGAAGTTTATCGGGCGGTGTATCTCGAAGGGATGGGCCATCTGGCTGAGGCATTCTCACAGGCCCGGCTGGTGTTCACCAGCAGCAGCAGCGTCTATGCACAGACCGACGGTTCCGTGGTCACGGAAGCCTCGCCGGCGGAGCCCGATCGTGAAACCGGCCGCCTGCTGCGCGCGACCGAGGAGCTGGTCCTGGCTCGCGGTGGCACGGTGGCGCGGCTGGCCGGCATCTATGGACCGGGGCGCAGCTTCCTTTTGAAGAACCTGCTGGAAGGCAACGCCACGATCGAAGGCAACGACGGTGAAGGTCGCAGCATCAATCAAATTCATCGCGATGACGCAGCGGGTGCAATCGCCCACCTTCTGCAGCACAAGCAGGCCGGCATCTTCAATGTGTGCGATGACCAGCCCACCACGCAGCGCGAGTGCTTTTTGTGGCTCTGCCCCTTGTTCAATCTGCCACTGCCGCCGGTGACCCCGCCCAATCCTGATCGAAAACGCGGCTGGACGCACAAACGGGTGAGCAACGCCCGGCTGAAGGCTGCGGGCTGGAACCCCCGCCATCCTTCCTTCCAGTCCGCCATTGCTGGCGACCCGCTGCTCGTGCCCTCCATTCTTGAACAGGTGCAGGTGGAAACAGGCGGCATGCCGCGCAGCCCAAACATCGTGATCATCGGTCTCATGGGCTGCGGCAAGAGCAGTGTCGGGCGCATCGTGTCCAACATGATCGGATTCAGGCTTGTGGACACCGACACTCTGATTTGCGAGGAGGCGAAGTGCAGCATTCCGAAGATATTCGAGCGTGAAGGCGAAGCAGGCTTTCGACGCCGCGAGTCTGCGGCCCTGCGTTCGCTTCTCGGCACCCGTGGTCACGTAATCGCCACCGGCGGCGGCATCGTCACGCAGCCGCACAACCTGCCGCTGCTCAAGCACCTCGGATACGTCGTGTGGCTCGATGCCAGCGTCGCCACGCTGTATCGCCGCACCGTCGGCGGGCATGACCGCCCCCTCCTCAATGAGGAGGACCCCAAGGGCAAGCTCGAACGCCTCCTGGCCGCCCGCAAGGACCTCTACAAGGCCCTCGCCGACCAGCGCATCACCACCGACAACCTCACCTTGCAGGAAACCAGCTATGGCGTGGCGGAAAGCGCGAGGGTCTGGTTTGCCGCGTCTGCGAGCCGGGGATCGTAACCTGTGGCGATGAGCAGCGAGATCAAAGCCCAGCTCCTCGCGGAGGCAAAGCGCCTGGGCTTTGCTGACTGCCGCGTCGCCCGCGCCGAGCCCGCCGCACACCGCGAGGTTTTCGAGCAGTGGCTCGCAGAGGGCAAGCACGGCGACATGGCCTGGCTGGCCCGCAACGTGGAGCGCCGCACCGACCCCCGCGTAGTCGTGCCCGGAGCCCAGGCGGTGATCGTGCTGGCGATGAACTACTTTCAGGGCGGGCCTTCGCACAGGACATCCTATCGCATCGCCAGGTACGCCTGGAACGATGATTACCACGACTTGATCGAACCGAAGCTTTACGAGCTGGACGCGATGCTCAAGACCCATGGCGGCGTCCAGCGCCAATACGTCGATACCGGCCCCATGCTGGAGCGCGATTTCGCCGGTGAATCCGGCCTGGGCTGGAACGGTAAAAGCACGATGCAGATTCATCGCGACTTCGGCACCTGGTTCTTCCTCGCCACCATCATCACCACCCTGCCGCTGGAGCCGGACACACCCGCCAAGGACCTGTGCGGCAAATGCACCCGCTGCATGGCCGCCTGCCCCACCGGAGCCATCACTGCCCCGCACCGGCTGGACGCACGCAAATGCATCTCCTACCTGACCATCGAGCACAAAGGCAGCATTCCCCTGGAGTACCGGCAGCTCATGGGCGACCGCATCTATGGCTGTGACGACTGCCTGGTCGCCTGCCCCTGGAACCGCTTCGCCAAGGTATCCCACGAGGCCACCTTCCAGGCCCGTGAGTCCGTTTTCCAAATGGAGCTGCGCGATTTTTTGACGCTTGATGACGAAGGCTTCCGCACCCTGTTCCGCAAAAGCCCCATCAAGCGCATCAAGCGCCCCGCCTTCCTGCGCAACGTCTGCGTGGCGCTCGGCAACGTGGGCACCCTGGACGACCTGCCCGCCCTCGAAATCGCTGCGCAGGACCCGCATCCGCTGATCAGCGAGCACGCCGAATGGGCGCTAAAGGAGGTGCGGGAGCGTGTAGCGCTGAGCGATGAGCGAAGTCAGCAATGCCAGGCATTCCAAATGGTGCCGCTCGGATTCAACCAGCGCCCCAACGAGCACTGAACTGTCAAATACATGCATCAAAGGAGACTATTGGAGAAGCGTGGCTGCACGATCTCGCCGTGCCACCATGATGGACTCGACTGCATCAAATGGCTGGGTGCCAGAAATGACAAAGACCCCGCCCTTTTCGACGACCTTTACGGTGTCCGCCGCATCGTCAATGTCAGGGCACAGTTCCAGACCCTCGTCGCTCACCTCTGCCCGCAATCTCGCGCCAGGCTTGAGCGCGAACTTGTCCAGGAAGACCTTGGGCAACAAAACGCCTCCCGTTGCATCGATGGTGAGAGTGGCTGACATGCGCGAAATCTACCCGATGACCTGACTTTCGCAAGCTGTGGCGCCGTCGGCTCTTCCCGTCGAAGAATGGGCCGATGGACTGCCGAATTTGCAACGGGCTTCGATGGGTCGCTTTTCCTCAAGACTCGGACGATGAGCGGCCAGACTGGTCGATCTTGTTCCTCCTGGCATTGAGGCGGGCTGGAGGTGTCTGGCTGAGCCTGGATTTCCTTCATCGTCCCCTTGCCGTCCCCTTTTAGTCCAGTTACATTGGATTTATGACGATGGTGACCGATGTTTTGGATCGTGTGCTCGGACCACTGAGTGATTCGCTCTCGGCCCGGGAAGTGGAGCGCATCAGCACGCTCCCAAGTGATCCGGTGATGGAAGCTCGCGTGGACGAACTCGCGGCGAAGGCCAATGAGGGCGGCCTCTCGCCTGACGAACGCCGTGAATACGAACTCTACATCGAGACGAGTGAGTTTGTGGCCATCATGCTGGCCAAGGCGCGTTCGCGGTTGAATCGGGCGGCGTGAGTGTCGCACGCAATGACGGAAGCGACGAAACAGCAGGTGAGAGATCGCGCCAGCCATCGGTGCGAGTATTGCCGTCTGCAACAGCGTCACCTGCCGCGTGAACGATTCCACGTCGAACACATCATGGCGCTCAAGCACCGGGGAGACGACGATGTGGGCAATCTGTGTCTTGCCTGCCTGCGCTGCAATCTGTGCAAGGGGTCCAATCTGGGAGGCATCGACCCCGATGGGCATGATCAGGACTTGGTGCCTTTGTTTCATCCAAGGCGGGATCGTTGGGATGATCACTTCCTGGGTTGCGATCATGGTTGATATGATGCAATGCAACTGCTTCTGCAAACCAACTGGGTAAGACAACATGCCAAATCATCCGCAACCCACCACACTGTACAAGTACCTCCGTTTCGACGACAAAATCCTCAATTCGCTGGCGCAGAATTTGGTCCGCTACACAGACCCAAAAAAATTCAATGATCCGATCGACTGTGATCCGTCAATCGAGGTAGACTCGGATAAAAATTCACTAGAGGATCTTTGCGCACTGATGTTGCAGGAGTTGGGAAAACCTTATCGAATCACCATAGCGCGCGGTAATATTATACCGGTGGGTACTGCACACGACCACGAGTATCAGGTTTATAAAAGTGATTTCAAACCACATGGCCCGCCTGCCCTTGACTACTACACATGGTCATTGGCCAAAGTGATCAAAGAATGCCTCATGAAAATAATGAGGCACTATGGCGTCCTATCTCTCGCTAGAGACTGGAATTGCCCACTGATGTGGAGCCATTATGCTGATCAACATCAAGGGATTTGTGTCGCCTATAACATTGAAACCACCGCACCAGGAAAGGACGACCTCATGAGAAAGGTCGAATATAATCGCCCCCCAAGTGTGAAAACATCAGACCTCTTTCGTTGGATAACTGACAAAACACAAGAGAATGAAATCAGTTTGGTGGTGCCGCTATTTTTTGTGAAAGCTCCTCATTGGGCATATGAAAACGAGTGGCGCACAATCCGATGGGTCACAGACGACCACATACCAGACTCATCTCCCCGAGTAACCCAATTCCAAGGTACGATTAAAGAGATATTATTCGGAGTTAGATGCCCTCCAGAGGTTCAGGCAAAAATCGTGGTTGAGATGAAAAGCAAGGGCGTCAGCTTTTACAAGGTTAGGCGCGTCGAAAACAGTTTCGAATTGAAGCGCGGAATTTTTGCGACGGAGTAATTAAGCGAAAAGGGGGCGTGTGTTTTCTGTTGCATGATTTTCATCAAATGAGGCCAGTCAGGCCTTGCGCCGATACGGATGCTTCCGAGGCCCGTGGTGCTTCGTCTCTTGGCCGGGCGCTCGATGCGGACGGGGATGGACTGGATGGACGCTGTTCAGTTCGTTTTGCCAGAAATGGGGCCGTTCCTGGGGTACCAGGAATTGCACAAAAGGGGTCGTGTGTTTTCTGTTGCATGATTTCCGTCAAATGAGGCCAGTCAGGCCTTACGCCGATACGGATGCTTCCGAGGCCCGTGGTGTTTCGTCTTTTGGGCCGGGCGCTCGATGCGGACGGGATGAACTGGATGGACGCTGTTCAGTTCGTTTTGCCAGAAATGGGGTTTTCTCTGGGGCACCAGGAAGATCGCATCGGCAATTGAAACGCTCCGCTGCGCGTGCATAGTGCGCGCCCCTCTTTCAATCAAAACCCATTCATCGACCATGAATTCCCATTCCCAGGACGATTCCCAGCCCGCCACGTCAGCGACGGGTGGCGACGCCGCCAATGTTGCAGGCACCGAAGCCCAGTCCACGCCGGTGGACCCGCTGGCTGCCGCCCAGGGCGAGGTGGAGCGCTGGAAGGACCTGGCCTACCGCAGCCAGGCCGAGCTCGACAATTTCCGCAAGCGCACCGCCCGCGACATGCAGGAGGCACGCTCGTATGCGAACGCCGATCTGCTGCGCAGCCTGCTGTCCATCCTGGACAATTTCGACGCCGGCGTCGAAGCGGCGCGCGCAGAGTCCGAGAAGTCCGTGATCTTCATGGGCATGAGCATGGTGCTGCGGCAGGTGAAGGATTTTCTCGCCGAGAACAGCGTGCAGGAAGTCGAGGCGCTGGGAAAAGCCTTCGACCCGAACATTCACGACGCCGTTGCCCAGGAGCCTAGCGCCGATCAGCCTGAAGGCACGATTCTGCGTGTGGGCCGCAAAGGCTATCGCCTGAAAGACCGGCTGCTGCGCCCTGCCAGCGTGGTCGTTTCCAGCGGCCCGGCGGCTGCCTAGTCCCCTCCGGCACCGCCGCCCCACCCTCCACCAACTGACTCTCTCATGGCCGCGAAACGCGATTACTACGAAGTCCTGGGCGTACCCAAGGACATCTCCGCTGAAGATTTGAAGAAGGCGTATCGCAAGCTCGCGATCCAGTTTCATCCGGACAAGAACCCCGGGGACAAGGCTTCCGAGGAGAAGTTCAAGGAGGTGGGCGAGGCCTATGACATCCTCAGCGATGCTGACAAACGCGCCGCCTATGACCGCTACGGCCATGCCGCCTTTGCAGGTGGCATGGGCGGTGGCGGTGGGGGCGGCGGCTTCCATGATCCGTTCGACATCTTCCGTGAAGTCTTCGGCGGTGGTGGTGGCGGCGGCGGTGCAGGCGGCATCTTCGAGCAGTTCTTCGGCGGCGGAGGCGGCGGGGGTGGCCGTCGTCGCTCCTCAACCGGACCGCAGCGCGGCAGCGACCTGCGCTATCCCCTCGACATCACGCTCGAAGAGGCGGCGTCAGGCACGGTCAAGGAGATCGAAATCGAACGCCTCGTCCCCTGTAAAACCTGCAGCGGCTCCGGCTCGACTAGCGGCGGCGGCAAGAAGGCCTGCCGCACCTGCGGCGGCGTGGGCCAGGTCATCAGTTCGCGCGGCTTTTTCCAAATTCAGCAGACCTGTCCTGACTGCGATGGCGCGGGTGAGACCGTGGCCGACCCGTGCAAATCCTGTCGCGGCGTGGGCCGCCAGAAAGAGCGTGCCCGCATCCGGCTGAACATCCCTGCGGGCATTGAGGAAGGCACCCAGCTTCGCTCGACCGGCAACGGCGATCTTGGCCAGCGCAACGGCCCTGCCGGTGACCTTTACGTGCTGATCCGCATCAAGGATCACGACGTGTTCCAGCGCGACGGTCATGACCTGCATTGCGAAATGCCTCTCTCGTACGCCACTGCCGCGCTCGGCGGTGAACTGCAGGTGCCCACCCTCGGAGCCCAGGCCTCGGTCAAGGTCCCGGCCGGCACCCAGAACGGCACCACCTTCCGCCTGCGCGGCAAGGGCGTGAAAGTCATGGGCCACGACCAGCATGGCGACCTGTACGTCCACGTGCAAATTGCGGTGCCCAACAAGCTGACCTCCGAGCAGCGCGAGAAGCTCCAGGAATTTGCCAAAGCGCTGGGCGAAAACAATTCGCCCCTGCACGAAAGCTTCTTCGCGAAGGCGAAGAAATTCTTCCAGTAACCCGACGTCCATTCGGTCAATACCGGTCGATTCGTGGGGCCCATCGGCTCCCACAGGACTTCACATGCCCGCGAAAGCCTCCTCAGCGCACCCTGGTGCTGGCAGGGAAGACGGCGGTTGCGGAGTCGCGCCAGCGCAGGTTGTTCCACTGGCAGGAGGCAATTGTTTTGTGGCATTTTCTTCACGGAGCGCGAATTGCTGGAAATGAAGGCGGCGACACCCTTGGCTGCCTGCGTTACACTCTCACGGATGCTAGCGTTTTCCCGCCGCCCTCATACGATTCCGCCCCAATGAAGCCCTTTGTTTTGAACCTCCGCAGGCAGGCCCTCGCGGCTGCCGCGTTCGTCATGCCCCTTGTGCATGCGTCCGACGTCGCGGTGGACGCCAGCATCGCCGACTACAAGACCGTGAGCGGCGTGTCCGGCAATCTCAACTCGATCGGGTCTGATACGCTTAACAACGTCATGACCTTCTGGGCGGAGGGTTTCAAGGCGCTTTATCCGAACGTCAACGTCCAGATCGAGGGCAAGGGTTCAGCCACCGCACCGCCGGCCCTAATTGAAGGCACCGCCCAGCTCGGGCCGATGAGCCGCGCCATGAAATCGGAAGAGATCGACGCCTTCGAGAGGCGGTTCGGCTACAAGCCCACGGAGATCAAGGTGGCGATTGATGCGCTCGCGGTCTTCGTTCACAAGGACAACCCGGTCCAGGGGCTGAACATGAAGCAGCTCGACGGCATTTTTTCCAGCACCCGCAAAAGCGGAGCGCCAGAGATCACCACCTGGGACCAGGCAGGTCTGGCCGCCTGGGCGGGCCGGGCCATCTCCATCTATGGCCGCAACAGCGCCAGCGGAACCTACGGCTACTTCAAGGACCACGCGCTGGACAAGGGCGACTACAAGAACGCCGTCAAGGAACAGCCCGGCTCCTCCGCCGTGGTGCAAGGCGTGAGCGCCGACCAGTACGGCATTGGTTACTCCGGCATCGGCTACGCCACCTCCGGCGTCAGGGCCCTGCCGCTCTCCAGCGACGGCGGCGCCTTCGTCGAGCCCACCTACGCCAACTGCCTCAGCGGTGACTACCCCATGGCCCGCTTCCTCTTCGTATACATCAACAAGAAGCCTGGCGCGCCCCTGGAGACGCTCACCCGCGAGTTCCTCAAGTTCGTGCTTTCAAAATCCGGCCAGTCCATCGTCATCAAAGACGGATATTTCCCGGTGCCGGCGGAAGCCGTGGAAGAGGGCCTCGGCAGACTGAAGTAAAAATGGCGGGCCTCATGTTGCGCATGAAAGGCAGTTGAACAAACGCCCGCTCCACGCGAGCACTGCTTTTCCCATGCCCCGCCCAGCCATCTTTTTCGACCGTGACGGAGTGATCAACCTCTCACCGGGCGAAGGCTATGTGCTGAACTGGGAGGCCTTCCACTTCAGTGACGGGATCATGGCGGCGACCAAGCTCTGCAAGGACCTGGGCTACGCCCTCGTCCTGGTGACCAGCCAGCAGGGCGTGGGGAAGGGGCTGATCAGCCAACAAACGCTCGACGACATCCATGCCCGGATGCAGCAGGAGCTGGCGGCGCAGGGCGCGGCGTTCGACCGCATCGAGGCCTGCACCCACCTGAGCGGCACCTGCACCTGCCGCAAACCCAGCCCGGAAATGATTCTGGATGCGGCGGCGGCGCTGGACCTGGATTTGGGCAACTCCTGGCTCATTGGCGACCACGACCGTGACATTCAGATGGCAATCAACGCCGGGGTGCCGCATACGATCCGCGTGCTCAGCCACCATCAGCCCGGCGTGGCGGCCACTCACACCGTCGAAAGCACAGCGGAGTTGCCGGCGCTGCTGAAAGGCGTGCTCCCCGGAGTCGTTTCGTAACCGGTTCCCGTGATCCTGATACTGACTTTGGCCCCCTATGGATTCGCAGCCCTTTGATCCCACTTTGATTCAAGGTTGTTCCTTTCCCGCTGAACAGCGACATAGGAACGCTGGCGACGAGGAAGTGCCCGGGATCCAAGGAGTGAGGGCGTCACTCCTTGGATTGTGGCTCTTTCAACGCCTGTCCCGCTGTTCCTTTGCCGTCCTGCTCGCACTCGGATCCGCCCACGCCGCCGACATCTCGTTCTCGAACCAAATCGCGCCGCTTCTCACGGAGAAATGCGTGGAATGCCATCGGCTGGCAAAAGCCAAGGGCGGCTACCGGCTGGATACCTTTGAGGCCCTGAACAAGCCCGGCGACAGCGACGAGAAACCTCTGGTCGCGAGCAAGCCGAACGCGAGCGGGCTGTACAAGCTGCTTGTTACAGACGTGGATGATGATCGCATGCCCAGGAAGGCCGATCCCCTGAGCAAGGCCGAAATCGAGCTGATCAAGCGCTGGATCAGCGACGGCGCCAAATTCGACGGCAAGGACCCCAAACGCCTGCTGTCTGATCTGAGCACGAAGCGCATCGCGGTCAACACCCCGGCCAAGTACCCGAGCCCCCTGCCGGTCACCGCGCTGGCGGCAAGCCCGGATGGCAAGCTGCTGGCCGCAAGCGGCTATGGGGAGGTCACCCTCTGGGATACGGCGACACAGAGGCTCGCCGGGCGGATCGGCAACCTGCCGGAGCGCGTCACCGCTCTGCGTTGGCTCGCGCCCGGCACCACGCTGGCGGTTGCGGGCGGCACGCCGGGGCGCTCTGGCGAGCTGTGGCTGGCGGACGTCGCGCAGCGCAAAGCCCTGAAGCGCCTGCTCACGTGCCCCGACACCCTTCAATGCCTGGCCGTCAGCCCGGATGGCAAGTACCTTGCCGTCGGCGGCACGGACAACCACGTGCGGCTGTTCGACCTGCCGAACGGCAAACTGCGCTGGGACGTGGAAGGTCATGCAGACTGGGTGATGGCCCTGGCTTTCAGTCCTGATTCCCAATTGCTGGCCAGCGCCAGCCGCGACCGCACCGCCCGGCTTTTCGGTGCCGCGAACGGTGAGATCAAGGCCACCCACGACACCCATGCCGCCGCCGTGCTGAGCGTCGTGTTCGCCGTGGACGGGCAGCATGTGTTCTCAGGCGCTGCTGATGGCGAGATCCACAGTTGGAATCTGGAAGGCACCGGCGACAGAAAGCACGGTCCGGCAAGGCCCACCCGAGCTGGAGTGCTGCAACTCGCAGAGGGAGGGAAGCGGATCTTCGCCTCACTCGCAGACAAGGGCGTGGTGGAACTGGATGCTGAGGGGAGGAAGGTGTTGCGCAGCTTCACGCCCGGAACGGCAAGGGTGGAAACCCTCACCTTCATCAACGAACCGCCCACGCTGATCACTGGCGCCCAGAACGGCGAAGTGCGGCTGTGGGATCTAAAGGAAGACAAGGAGCGTCCGGCGTTCGTAGCTTCTCCACGGTAGCCTGCATGTGAAACGCCCCCTTTGATTGAACCCTCCCCATGATCACTCGGCGCCGATCCGTACAATTGACCTTGGGCAGCATGGCGGCCGCCGCCTTGGGCGCCGAGCCCGAGGCCGCGCCGGTGGCGCAGCGGATCGTGGACACCCACATCCACCTCTTCGATCCCACCCGGCCGCAGGGCGTGCCCTGGCCGGCCAAGGACAGCCCGTTGTACCATCCGGCTTACCCCAAGGACTGGGCTGCGGTGGCGAACAAACTGGGCGCGCGGGAGATCGTGGTGATTGAAGCCAGCCCATGGCCGGAGGACAACGACTGGATGCTCAATCTGGCGGCGAAGGAAAAGAGCATCGTCGGCTTCATCGGTCATCTCCAGCCGGGCAGCACTGATTTCGCCAAGGAACTGAAACGCCTCGCGGCCAATCCCGTCTTTCGTGGCGTGCGTGTGGGCGGCGAGGAATTGCGCAACAACATCGGCACCACCGATTTCGCCCAGGGGGCCAAGCTGCTCGCGGACATGGACCTGGTGCTGGAACTGAGCGGCCTGGATGACCTCGCCCAGATTGTCAAGTTCTCCGGCAAGGTGCCGGGCCTGCGCATCGTGCTGGAACATGCGGGCAGTCCGGGCAATCCACAGGCCCTGCGCCCAGGCTGGAAGGAAGGCATTGCCACTCTGGCGAAGACTCGAAATGTGTTTTGCAAGGTCTCGGCTCTCGTGGAGTTCAGCCGCCCCGCCGATGCCAAGCCCCCCACCGACCCCGCCTCCTATCTGCCCGTGCTCAACCATCTGTGGGCAACCTTCGGTGACGACCGCCTCATGTTCGGCAGCGACTGGCCGGTGTCTGAACTGACCACACCCTACGAGGTCCAGTTCAAGATCGTGAGCGACTTCTTCAAATCGAAGGGCAGCGAGGCCTGTGACAAGTTCTTCTGGAAAAACGCGCTCGCCGCCTACAAGTGGAGCGAGCGAAAGTAAGCCATGCGAGTCGTCATCCAGCGCGCCAGTGAAGCCAGTGTCACTATCGAGGGTGAGGTCGTCGCCCGCATCGGCCAGGGGTTGCTTGTGCTGGTGGGCATCGAGGCTGGCGACACGACGGATGACGCCCAGTGGCTCACCGGCAAGATCGTGCAGATGCGCATCTTCAGCGATGCCGAAGGCAAAATGAACCTGGGCGTGAGAGATGTCGGTGGCGACGTGCTGGTGGTCAGCCAGTTCACCCTCCACGCGGCCACCAAAAAGGGCAACCGCCCCTCGTTCATCCGTGCCGCCCGGCCTGAGCAGGCCGTCCCCCTCTACGAGCAGTTCCTTGCGCTCTTGGAAGGTGAAATGGGCCGGTCGGTGCCACGCGGGGTGTTTGCGGCCGACATGAAGGTGGCGCTCGTAAATGATGGGCCGGTGACCATCCTTGTCGACTCGAAGACCCGCGAATAGCCACGAAAGGCGCTGGCTTGGCGTTTGCGGAACCGAGCGTGTTAAGTATCATGCCTTCCCCACCTTCTCTGATCGCCCCATGAGGTCCGCCGCTCTGTGCTCCATCCGCTGTCTTGCCACCGCCCTCACCGGCAGTGTCATCATGGCCGGGCTGCTGCCCTTGTGTGCTGCGCCAGATGATCCGGGACCGGAAAAGAAGCCGGGCCTGATCCACCGCCTGTTCAGAGGCGACGACAAGGAGAAGAAGGAGGAATCCAAGGCACCTGCTCCAGACGCCAAAAGGGGCGCCGCCAAATCCAAGGCAAAGCCGTCCGACGAGGACAAACCTGCGAAGACAAAATCCAAAGCATCCGACGAGGACAAGGACAAGCCTGCCAAGGCCAAGTCTTCCACAGAAGACAAGCCCACAAAATCGAAGAAGGTCGCCGAGGATGAAGACAAGCCTTCGGGCAGGCCCAAATCGAAGATCACCCTCACAGTGAAGGGCGACGGCAGCCCCCCAGGCCGGCTCAAGCCTGAGCACGACGAGGCTGCGACTGAGAAAAAGGCCGGCCCTGCCAAGGAACGCGACCTGGGTTCCGAGTTCGGCAAGAACGGAGAGGATTCCGCGACAAAGCCCGCCGCGAAACTGGATGACCGGCCCAGGTCTGCGGCCTCCTCTTCACCCGGCGTGGTCGAGAACAATGTATCGCTGCCGCCCATCGACGGTTCGTTTGAAATCGTCAAATTCGACGGTCGCGACTACGTCACGGTGGACAGCATCCACCGTTTTTATCGTTTCAGCAGCATGAGGATAGAAGGCAACCAGGTCATCCTCAGCAATCCCACGCTTATCCTGAAGGCCGGGCTCGACAGCCAGGAAATGCTGATGAACAACATCAAGTTCATCCTCAGCTACCCGCTGACCATCGTGAACGGAAAGCCCGCTTTTTCACGCCTGGACCTGTGCAAGCTGATCGACCCCGTGCTGCTGCCCAGCCACATCACCGATGCCGATCCATTCGACACCGTGGTGGTCGATGCCGGCCATGGCGGCCACGACTCCGGCGCGCGCGGCGTGTACGGCTACGAAAAAGACTTCGCCCTGGCGATGGCCCTGTCCCTGCGCAACGCTCTGAACCAGCGCGGGCTCAAGGTGGTGATGACCCGCAGCACCGATGAGTTCATCTCGCTCGGCGGGCGTGCCGAGATCGCCAATGCCACGCCGCACAGCATCTTTGTGAGCCTGCACTTCAACTCCAGCGGCCCGGCCGCCAGCGGCATCGAAACCTTCGCCCTGTCACCACAGGGAGCGTCGTCCACCTTCATGGGCGAGCACTCGTCCGACTACCACTCGTTCAGCGGCAACCACCAGGATTCCGCCAACATCGCCCTGGCCACCGCCGTTCATGCCATGGTGATCCACCGTTTCAAGCTGGTGGACCGCGGCATCAAGCGCGCCCGGTGGAGCGTGCTCACCGGCTGCAACCGCCCCGGCATCCTGTTCGAGGGCGGCTTCGTCACCAACGGCACCGAATGCCGCCTCATCGCCTCCACCACCTATCGCGAAGCCGTGGCCAACGCCATCGCCGACGCCATAGTGAACTACCGCCGCGCCCTGCAGCCCCGCAACATGGCGCAGCCGTCGCTGCGGCGGGTAGGGCCATAGTAAGCAGCGTCTCCTCCCCTGCGAAATCATCCCCCTGAGGCCCCCGATCTTTCTGTTTTCCAGGCGATGATCAGGCAACCCAGCGCATCCATGAACAGATGGCCATTTGACCAAGCGCCGAATGTTGGCGCCATCACTACACGACAAGTCATCGAGAACGGCTTATCCGTCCTGGTCGTCGCTCATTATGCAGATGACGACTCATGGGCATTTCTCTGTGGCACCACCGAAGCGAGCGAGGACGGGCGGCTTATCGGCATGGTTGAGGCACTCAAGATGGACCCTACGTTGGCGACCATAGCCGATTTGCCACCTGGCTGGCGCGCATACCGTCGGGCTGTCGGCGAACCGTGGACCAAACAACCGAACTCCGATGGCAGCATTGCGTGACTTATGAAACACATCTGGCCAGCCTTGAAATGGTGCCTCGTCATTTGGGGTGCAACCTCCTTGATCGGCGTTTTAATCATCTGCGTTAGCTTTGCCCGACCCTTTGGTGCGGCGGATTCGATTTCCGGCACATCAAACCAAGGATCGTCAGCGAAGGCCAGCAAAGAGGATGTGCGCTACATCCTGAACTGGTGCCGCCTGGGTGATTCTCGAACCGAGGAGGTTATTCACAGCTACATCTCCAGCCGCTCGCTCACAGGTGACCATTTGGACGCCCATGCGATTCGCATCAGCCACGTTTCGATTGATGAGCTGAAGCCCGATGAATTTGGCTCGGGATGGTATCGGTGCGATCAACTGAAGGGTGTCCTGGCGGATGCCATGGATTTCGTTGGCGGCTGGTCTGGCAACGGCGAGATCAGGTGGTTTCCCACGAAGGAGCAGCTTCTCACTTCGGACTTTTACGTTTATCCCTGGAGCATCTACTGCCACGGGACGCGTCCTACATCTGCCGAATTGATCTTCGTCCGTCCTTCGGATCGAATGGTCTTCTACTTCGGATGCAAGATGTGAAATTCAAAGCCAAGGCGAGCAAAGCTGCCAGATGGCAGCTTGCGGAACAAGCTTTCGCCCACCCTCCACAGTGACCTCCGGCACGTCGGGTCAGCGGTACTCGTGGCCCAGGTTGTCATCGGTGATGATCTCCTCGTTGCCCCAGGTCGCCTGCATCCGTTCGCGCGAGGTCCATTTCCACTTGTCGCCTTCCACAGGAACGCCCTCGTGGCTCACAAAATCGAGCACTCCTCCCATCGCCGAGCGACCTGCTTCGCTCGTCAGATCAAAAACGGGTTTGCCCTCGATTTGATACTGCGACAGCACCCGCTCCCACCGTTCCCGGTCTGGCTTCAGCGGGGCATTGCTGGCCATGCAGTGGTTCATGACCATGATCGTGTGAGGAAACACCTCCATGCCCGTGCGGATGGCCCGGCCTGAGTCCGTGCAGTTCCAGTAGGCGATGCCATCGGGCGTCAGATGGCCCTTCACGAGCGTGAGGAATTCCTTCGAGAGCAGGGCCGAGGCGAACTCGCGCCAGTGATGGGTGGTGTTCATCACAATGGCGTCGAACTTGGCATCCGGATGCCGGCGTAGCCAGCGGCGGCCGTCATCAATCACAATCTCCACCTTGGGATTGGTCAGGAGTCCGGCCACTTCGGGATAGCTCTTGATGACCTCCAGATAGCCATCGCTCAGCTCAACGGCGGTGACATGCTTCACCTGCGGGTGATTCGCGATGATCTGCGTCCATGCCCCGCTGGCCACGCCGATCATGAGCACGTTTTCAATGCGGTCGCGCACTGCGGACAACACATAAGGCCGCACCAGCCACGAGCCGGGCTCCAGCTTGGTCTCGATCACGCCGTCATAGGCGCCGTTGCCGTACACGCGTTTGTTCGTGTCCACCGTGATCACGCCATGGCGGCTCTCCACGATTTTCGCGAAGCGCATGGTGCCGTTGAATTCGGTCTTGTACTGCAGGCGCTCATACAGGCTTTGGAAGGGCATCAGCGCCGCCAGCGCGATCAAGGCGCCCGCAGTCCGCAACGCCCCCGGCAGGCCGAAACCCGCCATGCTTTCCGCCCACAGCCAGGCCCCGGCCAGCAGCAGCAGGCTCAGCGCCGGCAGGCTCAACCATTCCATGAGCCCAAAGCCGGTGAGCAGGCTGCCGCAACCAGAGCCGATGATGTTGGCAAGGTACACCAGCGACAAGCGCGAGCCTGCCTCATGGTCCGCCGCGATGGCGGCATGGCAGAGCAGAGGAAACACAAGGCCCAGCAGGCCGCCGCTGAGGGTCACCAGCGCGTAACCCCATTGCCAGGCGAAATGGCTGGCGATCAGCGCGGTCAGCGGCGCGACCAGAACCGCGGACAGATTGGCAATGGCAAGCGCCTGCGCCAGGCCCAGCCAGGCCCTCCCTCTGTCGCCACGCCCGCCTTGCCAATGCCGGCTCCAAAGCGACCCCAGCGCCAGGCCCAGAAGATAACTGGCCAGCATGTACCCAAAGGCAGGAGCCCTCGAAGCGCTGGCAAAATTGAACACCCGGGTCCACACGATTTCCCAGGCCAGCGCCAGAAAGCCCGACAGCGCCGACCACCACAGGGCTGTGCGAAAAGGCAGTTTCGCGGTCATGCGCGCAGACGGTTCCTCGCGGCGGTTGAAAGGATGATCGCGGCCGCAGTGCCGTTCACGCAAGCCGCCAGCACGACCGCCCCGTGAAGCCCCAGCGCCGCCAGCACCCAGGTGGCAGCGAGCCAGGCCCCGAGCGCCGCCCCCAGCGTGTTCACGAAGTAGAGCCAGCCCACCGCTTCGCCCACGTTCTTCGTCGCCCGCACCTGATGCGCCACCAGCAGCGGCAGCGTGCCGCCCATCAGCAGCGTGGGCACGAACACCAATGCGAACGCCAGCAGCCCTGTGGCCAGCGTTCCCACATTGCCTGCCGTCTGGCCCGCCCAGTCAAACAACCGCAGCGATACCAGCCCGTAAGCGCCCACCAGCAGCTCCGCCAGGCCAAACAAAATCACCAGCGGAGCCTGCGGCTGCTTGGACACCCAGCCTCCGGCGAGGCTGCCAATGCCCAGCCCCATCAAGAACGCCGCCACCACCATCGCCACGGATTCGACATTGCTGCCATAAATCAAGAGCAGCGCCCGCTGCCAGACCATCTGGTAAATCAACGCAGAGATCCCCGAAAGCACGAACACCCCAAACAGCACAGGCTTGGGGAAAGGCGGGGCGGGAGATGACATGTGACCGCCCACATGACCTAACCCTTCGCGCGAAGCAAGATTTGACCACCGGCCCATCGGCTTTACTTTCGCCGCCCCTCAAACCACGCCGATTCCATGAGCCAGCCCACCACCGCCATCACCCCCCGCCGCGACGAAGATTTTCCCGAGTGGTACCAGCAAGTCGTGCGCGCGGCGGACCTTGCCGAGAACTCCGAGGTGCGCGGCTGCATGGTGATCAAGCCCTGGGGCTACGGCATCTGGGAGAACATCCAGCGCCACCTGGACGCGAAGTTCAAGGAGACCGGCCACCAGAACGCCTACTTCCCGCTGCTCATTCCCTTGAGCTACTTGGAAAAGGAAGCCCAGCACGCCGAGGGCTTCGCCACCGAGTGCGCCGTGGTCACCCACCACCGCCTGGAGGCGCAGAAGCAGCCTGACGGCACCACCAAAATGATCCCCACCGGTGAGCTGGCGGAGCCCTTCGTCATCCGCCCCACCAGTGAAACCATCATCGGCGCGGCCTTCGCCCGCTGGGTGGAAAGCTATCGCGACCTGCCACTGCTCATCAACCAGTGGTGCAACGTCATGCGCTGGGAGATGCGCCCGCGCCTGTTCCTGCGCACGGCGGAGTTCCTCTGGCAGGAGGGCCACACCGCGCACGAGACCGCCGAGGAGGCAATGGTGGAAGCGAAGACCATGCACGCCGTGTATGAGGACTTTCTGCGCAACTACCTGGCCATCCCGGTGATCCCCGGCGAAAAAACCGCCCGCGAGCGTTTTCCCGGCGCGCTGAACACCTTCACCGTCGAAGCCATGGTGCAGGACCACAAGGCCATCCAGGCCGGCACTTCGCACTTCCTAGGCCAGAACTTCTCCAAGGCGGCGGGCATCCAGTTCCTGGGACGCGACAACACTCGCCAGCTCGCCTGGACCACGAGCTGGGGCGTCAGCACCCGCATGATCGGCACCCTGATCATGGCCCATGGCGACGACGATGGTGTGATCATCCCCCCACGCGTGGCCCCCCAGCAGATCGTCATCCTGCCCGTCACGCCCAAGGCGGAAACGCGCCAGGAGATCATCGACTCCTGCGAAGCCCTGGCCAAAACCCTGCGCGCGCAGCTTTACGAAGGCGAGCCGATTCGTGTGCATGTGGACAAGCGTGACCTTCCCGGCGGCACGCGCAACTGGGAGTGGATCAAGAAGGGCGTGCCTTTGCGTGTGGAAATCGGCCCGCGCGACATCACCAGCCGCTCGGTCATGGTCGGTCGCCGCGACCAGGGAGCCAAGTCCAAGGAGAGCATGGACAAGGAGGAGTTCATTCAGAACGTCGCCAACATCCTCGGGCTGGCTCAGGCCGCCCTGCTGGAGCGCGCCCTCGCCCTGCGCGAGGCCAACACCAAGAAGCTCAACTCCCTGGACGAGTTCAAGGCCTTTTTCAGCGCCAAGGAGGACGACAAAGGCATCAGCGGCGGCTTCGCCCTCATGCACTGGGCTGGCAGCGCCGATGATGAGGACCACCTGAGCAAGGAATTCAAGACCACCATTCGCTGCATCCCCATGGGCGACGAGTATGCCGAGGAGGGCACCTGCTTCCTCACCGGCAAACCCAGCTCACGCCGGGTGGTGTTCGCCCGCAGCTACTGACCCTTGCCTCCCGCGCCCGGGAAGGGTGCCACTGCCCATGTCGGCGTTCCTGAAGGCCAACTATCACACGCTGCTGGAGCTGTTCCTGGCCGTCGGCCTGCTTGGGATGGCCTTGCTCCTGCTGCTGGCCGGAGCAATGCTTCGCTGGCACCGGGCCGGAATTCTCGCAGCGGTTTTCAGCGGGGCCTCAGGGCTGCCCATCTTGATGCTTTCCCACCTGCCCCGGCTCAAGGCCGTGGCGTTCGCTCTGGGGTGCCTGGCGCTGCTCCTGGGGGCAATCGGGGCTTGGCTGGGCATGAAATCAGCGGCACCCCCGCCACCGGAGCGGATCAGGCGCCGCAAACGCAAGCAGCGATCATGAGCCGCTTCGACGTGATCGTCGCAGGCGGTGGCAGCGCTGGGCTGGCCGCCGCCCTGAGCGCCGCCCGTGAAGGCGCGCGCACCCTGCTCATCGAGCGCCAGCAGGCGCTCGGCGGCGTGGGCGCGAACGCCATGGTCCACACCTTCTGCGGCCTGTTTCACCCGGATGTTTCACAGGGGCCGCAATGGCTCAACCCTGGCATCCCCACCGAAATCGGCCAGCGCCTGCTGCAGCTCACCGGCCAGACCTCCCCCGACCTGATGGGGCGCGTGTACGTCCTGCGCCATCAGCCCGCGCTGCTGGCTCAACTTGCCAGCACCCTTTGCGCCGCCGAACCTTCCCTCACCGTGCAAACGGGTGCCGAGCTCACCGCCGTCGGTCCAGATGCGGAGGGGTGGCAGCTCACGATCAACGGCCTGAAGGTGAAGACCAAGGCCGTAGTCGATACCACGGGTGATGCCGCCGCCGCGCGCTGCCTGGGCGACAGGCATTGGCAGATCGCTCCAGGACAGCGCCTCTACCGGCCCGCCTACGTGTTTTCGCTGGCCGGTGTCAGGACCGCCCTCGATGACTCCGCACGGCTGCAAATCGCCGCGCTGCTGGTGCGGGCCGTCAAGGCTGGCACGCTGCCCGGCTCCGCACTCGGAGCCGCCCTGCGCAACTCCCCTTTCGCTGGCGAAGTCTTCATCACCCTCGATCTCGAAGCCGGGGGGGCGGCCTGGGACCCTCTGGACCCGGACAAAACACGGGCGCTGGAAATCGAAGGCCGCGAAACGGCGGAGGCCCTGTGGCGCTTCCTGCGCACCCACCACGAAGCATTCGCCGCCAGCCAGCCTCCCACCTTGCCGGTGCAGGCTGGCATTCGTGAATCCGCACGCTGGCAGGGCGACTACGTGCTCACCGCTAACGACCTGATCTCCTGCCGACGCTTTGAAAACGAAGCTGCCCTGGCAGGCTGGCCCCTGGAGATTCGTGAGAACGCCTGCGGCCCCAAGTTCCGCTTTTTCGACCACCCCGAGCCCGCCGGCATTCCGATGGACTGCCTGCGGCACTCCGACCTGCCTGGGATCTTCTTCGCCGGCCGCTGCGTCTCCTGCGATCACGAAGCCCTCGCCTCGGTTCGCGTCATGGGCACTTGCCTCGCCACCGGCCAGGCGGCGGGAAAGCTTGCTACCTTCCCAGCTTCTTGAGCACCTGTGCCACGGTGTTTTCGACCGTGAGACCATGCTTCTCGCGCAGAATGGCGGGGGTGCCGTGCTCGACAAACTCATCGGGCCAGCCGATGCGGGCGACGGGCGTGGCGATGCCCTGGGTGGCGAGATGCTCCATGACGGCGCAGCCAAAACCATTCATCAGCACATGGTCTTCCAGCGTGCAGATGACCTTGACCTTGCGGCCAAAGGCTTCAATGCAGGCGCCGTCGAGCGGCTTGATCCAGCGCGGGTTGATGAGGGCGACGCTGAGGCCCTGGGCTTCGAGCTGCTTTTTGGCGGCTTCCGCCATTTCGAACATGCCGCCGAGTCCGAAAAGGGCGACGTCGGTGCCGTCGGCCACGACTTCGGCCTTGCCGACTTCCATCAGCACCGGCTTGTCCTTGGGCTTGGCACCAGGGCCGCTGCCACGGGGGTAGCGGATGGCGATGGGGCCCTTGTCGTAGTTCACCATGGTCCACAGCATGTCCACGAACTCGTCTTCGTCCTTGGGCTGCATGTGAACGAGGTTGGGGACGCCGCGCAGGTAGGCGATGTCGAACAGGCCGTGGTGGGTGGGGCCGTCGTCGCCACTGAGGCCGCCGCGGTCCATGCACAAGCGCACGGGCAGGTTTTGGATCGCCATGTCATGGATGATCATGTCGAGCGCACGCTGCATGAACGTGGAATAGATGGTGAGGAAGGGGCGCAGGCCCTGGGTGGCCATGCCGCAGGCGAACAGGGCCGCGTGCTCTTCGGCGATGCCCACGTCGAAATAACGCTCGGGCAGCTCCTTCTTGAACACGCTGAGGCCGGTGCCGCCGGGCATGGCGGCGGTGATGGCGACTATCTTCGGGTCCGCCTTGGCAAAATCGACCACGCTGCGGGCATAGATCTGCGAGTAGGTGGGCGAAGAGGAGCCGACGACCTCGCCAGTTTCGATATTGTACTTGCCCAGGCCGTGGAACTTGCCGGGATCTTCCAGCGCCGGCTTGTAGCCGCGGCCCTTCTCCGTGATGATGTGCAGGAGCACGGGCTCGGAGCAGGTCTTGAGGAATTCGAAGGTCTTGACCAGCAGAGGCAGGTCGTGGCCATCGATCGGGCCGTAATACCGCAGGCCGAACTCCTCGAAGATCATCGAGGAGGTGGGCGCGGGCTGTTTGGCGGCGGCCAGCACCAGACCCTTCGCACTCTCCTCCACCTTGCCGGCAAAGTGGCGGATGGCCTTGCCACCGAGTTTCTCAATGAATTCGGCCGCCTTCAAATGCAGGGAGGCATACGCAGGATGCGTGGCGACATGGTTGAAGTAGGTGGCGATGGCGCCCACGTTCCGGTCGATGGACCATTCGTTGTCATTGAGCACCACGATCAGGCGCTTGGTGTGGCTCGAGATGTTGTTCATCGCCTCGAACGTGGGCCCGCAGGTGAATGCGGCGTCGCCCGCCACGCAAACCACATGCTCGTCGCCTCCATTCAAATCGCGGGCGGCCGCCATGCCCAGCGCGGCGGAGAGGGCGGTGCCTGCGTGACCTGCGCCGTAGCAGTCGTGCTCGCTCTCCGTGCGCAGAGCGAAGCCGTTGAGCCCCTGGTACTGGCGGATGGTGTGGATGCGGTCCCAGCGGCCGGTGAGCATCTTGTGCACGTAGGCCTGGTGCGCCACGTCCCACACGAATTTGTCCGCCGGCGTGTCAAACACCCGATGCATGGCGATGGTAAGCTCGACGACCCCGAGATTGGGGCCGAGGTGACCTCCCGTTTCGCTGAGGGTCTCGATCAGGGTACGCCGAATCTTCTCCGCCAGGGCGGGCAGTTGTTCCACCGCCAGCCCCTTTACGTCGGCTGGAGAGTGGATGTCGGGCAAAGTGTCTGCGTTAGAAGAGTCGGATGTCTTCGTCATCATCGGTGGTTGGCTTGCGCCGCGCTGTCGCCTGGGAGGCGGTGCGCTGCTTGGGGGCGGTTTCGGTAGGGGGCGGTGAGGATTCGGCGTCGGAGGCGGGATCAAAGGGAGTGAGCGCAGCCTTGCCGCCGCCGCCCCCGTCGAGGTTGGCGGTGATCAGGTCCACCCGCTGGCGTGCGACATCTATGCGCTCGCGGCAGACGCGCAAAAGCTTCGCGCCCTCCTCGTAGCTCCGGACCATGTCCTCGAGGGGCAGGCGCTCGCCTTCCATGGACGACACGATTTCCTCGAGTCGTTCCATGGCTTCCTCGAAGGACACTTCGTCCTGCTTTTTGGTCGCGCCGGTCATTGTTAACAGATGTCCCACCCTGCTGGAAATGGGGCCGGGATTATTCGTGGCGATGACCGCAGCCGCAAGCGGGAAAACCACAACCCGTAAGTCCGTCACCCGCCACCTCGTATTGCCCGGCCATGAAGTTCACTTTTTGTTTCCTCGCGCTTGCCGTGGCAACCCTGTCAGCCGGGGAAGAGAAGCTGTGGGTGGCGCAGCCGTTCACCCCCGAAAAGAGCTTCACCGACGGCATCGAGGGCCCGGCCTGCGACCACCAGGGGAATGTGTATGCCGTGAACTTCGGGGCAGATCACACCATCGGCAAGGTGACGCCGCAGGGACAGGGCGAGGTGTTCGTAACCCTTCCCGGGGACAGCATAGGCAATGGCATTCGCTTCAACAGCCAGGGCCTCATGTTCGTGGCCGATTACCAGGAGCACAATGTGCTGCGGATTGATCCGCAGACGAAGGCGGTGACAGTTTTCGCCCACGGGCCAAAGATGAGCCAGCCCAACGACCTTGCCATCGCCCCTGATGGCACGCTCTACGCGAGCGATCCCGACTGGGAGAAGGGCACGGGCCAGATCTGGCGCATCAGCACCAAGGGCGAGGTCATACCTGAGGCGGACATGGGCACGGTGAACGGCATCGAGGTGAGCCCCGACGGCCACACCCTGTATGCGAATGAGTCCACCCAACGCAATGTCTGGGCCTTCGACATCGCCCTCAATGGGAGCCTCTCAAACAAGCGGCTGATCCGGAAGTTCCCGGATTTCAGCTTCGATGGCATGCGCTGCGACGTGGAGGGCAACCTCTACATTGCCCGCCCAGACAAGGGCACAGTGATCAAGATGACACCCCAGGGCGAAGTGCTGCAAGAAATCGACGTGCTCGGCAAGAGCCCGACCAACCTCTGCTTCGGCGGCCCGGACGGACGCACCATCTACGTTACGGAAGCCGACAAACGCCGCCTGGTGAGCTTCCGCGTGGACAAGCCCGGCCTGGAGTGGAAGCGGGGATGGTAGAGGGCCTCATGGCACCGGCTCGCCTGAACCGGTGTAGAACCAGCCCTTGACCCGGCCGTCGCGGACGAGCGCCTGGGCCTCGGCAGGTTGCAGACCGAAAACCGTGTCCACATCGGCCTGCACTTTGATGCTCCACGCGGGCTTGCCTTCCAGCATGGCAGGCGCGGGGTCATCCCAATGGTGGATATTGGCGAGCTTGATCTCGGTGACCTCGCCGTTCTTGAGGCTGCTCACCAGCACTGGAAAGGAGCCATCCGAACCGCGCACAGGTTTCCCCCCTGCATCCACAGCGCTGGGATCGGTGACGGCAGGGGCGTCCGCCCGGGCCAGTTTGGCCTGGTGGGTGCGCTTGGCGATGGCGATGCGGGCGATTTTCCACTGATCATAGCCTGCATCGAGCACGGCCTTCAGATTGGTGTCGTCAATGGGTGCGCTGGCGCGCGCGGCCGAGGCCTCATTCGGTGCCAAAATCAGCCCTCCATTCTCGAAACCCAGGACCGTGACCTCCGCCCCGGCATTCATCGTTGCGGCGCCCGCGCTCATTTTGAACTGGGTGTTCTTGGTCAGTTTGACCTGCCGTGGAAAGGCGCTCTTGGGGATGAATGTCCAGTTCTTGGACAGCACATCGAGCGACTCAAACTTGGGCATCACGAAGTCTGTGGAAGGAGCGGGCGTCGGTGCTGGCGTGGGGGGTGGTGGAGCGGAGGCGGCGGGCGCAGCCGCCACGCGAGGAGCAGGCGCGACCGGAGCGACCTCGGTCTTTGGCTTGGATTCCGGGGCGGCCGGGGCGGCGGCTTCTGGCGCAGGCGTGGGGGCAACAGTGTTCAGGGACTTGAACACCATCTTTTCCCCCGGGGGGGCGGCAGAGTAATCATACGCGAGGAAGGCCGCGCCGAGGATGAGCAGGGTCACAAAGAGCGATTTCATAGGAGGTGTGTTTTGGAGGACTGAACCGACGCAGCATTGGCACCGTTACAGCAATGGACTACATGACCAAGACGGACTGCGCCTTGAGAAATTGGAGGAAAGTTTGTAACCCGGCCGGGGTGGCCAAAAGGGCGGGCGCGGTGCTCCCCGAAAGCAAAAAGGCGGCCAGTGGCCGCCCTTTGCTTTGTTGAAATCCTGGTCCGGCCTTGCCTTCGCAGCTCACTTTTTCGGCATCGCGGCAACCCGCAGCAGTTCCTGGTAGCCATCCCCCCAGCCCAGAGCGCCTTCGGGATTGCGACGGCGGGCGTTGGAAGCCCAAAGATAGGCTTTTTCCGCCTCGGCGAACTGCCCCCAGCGGTGATAGTGCATGGCAAGCCCCAGCCGCGTTTCCTCGTGCCAGGGCGCCGCCCGAATGGCCATCTGGGCGGATCGCAGCGCGTCCTCCTGGCGCTGCAGGCCATCATAAGCATCCGTGAGGGCAAGGGCGTACAGGTAGTGTCGCGGGTTCAATTTCATGGCCTGCTCGAAATTGCCCGCCGCCTTTTCCAGGATGCGACGGCCCACCGCCACTGGCAAGGTGGGCTTCCATTGATCCATCAGGGCAAGGCCGCGCTGGTACCAGTGCTCGGGATTCCAGGGATCACACGCCACCGCCTTGTCCAGCCAATGCATGCGGTCCTGCATGTCGTCCTGCGATGCGGCGATCTGCGCCTGGGCGGCATCAAAATCCGCCGGCCCGAGCCGGATCGCGCCACCGATCATCCAGAGCGAGGCGCCAATGAGCACCAGCTTGCTCAGCAGCCGCACCTTGGGAAGCCGCACGGACTGGCGGTCATCGGCATCGAAGCCTGGGTTGGCCAGCAGGCCCATGGCGAAGGCGGCCGTGATCGCGGTGGCGGCGACGTGGAAGTGGAACTCGAACAGGGCGTGCAGAAAACAAGCGGCCAGGGCGCTGAGAGCCCCCACCGCAAAGCCCAGGGTGTTGCTCGAAAGCACACCCGTGTTCAGGAACCGGTGCATGACAAACCAATGCACAAAGCGCAGGTCATTCGCGAGGTGCAGCCCCATTACCGCCAGGGCGAGTGCGAGACCGATCCAGCCGTAGTCCGCCAGCATTTGCAGGTACTCGTTGTGGGCGAAGAGCGGGTCCGCATCGTTCAACCTCATGCCGGCGGGCCGCAGAATGATGCAGTAATCATAGAACATCCGCGCCCCCGCGCCCGTCACGGGCTGCAAGTCATGCTGCGCCAGCGCCGCCTTCCAGACCTGCAGCCGCACATCATTGTCCACCGGATTGGACACGCTGCGCCGTTTGACGCTTTCCTCGTTAACGATGTAAAGCATGGCGCCACCCAGGACCGCCAGCACCCCGATGCCGACAAGAAGCCGGCCAAGGATGTGCCTCTGAGTCTTCCAGATGATCCACAGGGAAAGCGTGCCGAACGTGAGGGTGCCGCCCGCCATGCCGATCATGGCACCACGGCTGCTGGTGAGGGCCATGCCAATCGCCGACGCCGCGCCCAGGAAGCCAATCAGGAGTTTCATCGAAGCGCTGCCGCGACCAAAGAACATGAGCCCAGCGCCCAGGAACATCACCAGGGAAAGGAAGGCGGCGAGGTGGTTGGCATTGTTGAAAAAACCGCCGATACGGCCCGCCCCGAAAGTTCGGGCAAAGTGCGGCACCACATGGAAACCCCAGTTGCCCGAAAAGTGAATGAAGCCCACCACCAGATTACCCGCCGTCAGCAGCGCCAGCGCCGCCATGATCGCAAGCCGCCAGCGCGGATGGCTGGCCACAGTGGCCGTGATCAGATAGGTGACGAAACAGCCCAGGATGATGAAGATGTCCTCACGTGCGTACAGCACCACCGGCGACAACCAGGCACGCCCCAGCAGATAGAGGGTGAGCAGCAGCACTGAGAGCAGGCACACATCATTCGGCGCAAAGTGAATGCGCATCTGCCATCGCCCCCCCACCAGCAGGCCGGCCACTCCCAGCAGAAGACAGCCCGGCCAGAAGAACAACAGGCTGGTTTCAGTGCCCAGAACCCCCGTGGCAAGGAGAGCCAGGAGGAAGGTGATTAGAACGAGAGGGCGCATCAGGCGAGATGAGAGGTGCTCAGTGGGTGGTTTCGGTGGCTGTCGCTCTGCGGTAGGCGGCCAGCAACTGCTCCACCGATTTTTCCCAGCACAGCTCGGTGGTCAACCGCTGGTAGCCGATGCGGCCCATCTGCTCGCGCCTGGCCGGATCATCGAGCATCTCCAAGATCGCGCCGCCCAGTTTTTCGGCGGAGTTCTCCGTCACATAGAGCGCGGCATCACCGGCGCTGTAGCGGCCTTCACGGGTGCCGAACATGACCTGGGCTTTCCCAAAGGCCATGTACTCCAGGGTCTTGTTCATCGTGCAATGGTCGTTGTAGGCGTTGATGGGATCGCAGGCGACGCCGAGGTCCATCGTGGTCAAAGCGGTGAACAAAAACTCGTTCGACACCCGCCCGGGCATGTCCACATGGGCGGCAAGGCCGAGGTCGTCCCGGAGTTTCACCAGCGCTTCGTGCTCCGGTCCCCTGCCCATCAGCAGGAACTGCACATCCTCGCGGCGGCAGGTGTGGACGATATGATGCGCAGCCTGCACAAGATAGCTCACACCATCGGCATTGCCCATCACGCCGATGTATCCCACCAAGTGCTGGCGGCCCTTTTTCAAGGCCGGATCTTCGACGGCCGAACCGTTTAAATTGTGAGGTGCGGTTCGGACGATGAACACCTCATCACACGTTTTTGCACCCCGTCGTTTCACGGCTTCGAGCACGCTCTGATTGGTCGCCATCACGACATCCGCCACAGCCAGCGTGCAGCGCTCGGCGAGGCGCACCGCCCAGTAGAGCAGGCCGCGGCGGCCAAACTTCGCCTCGAACATTTCCGGCCACAGATCATGAACATCAAAGATGATCTTCACACCCGCCAGCAGTTTGAAAGGCAGGGCCACCAGGAACAACAAGTCCGGCGGATTGCACAGGTGGATCACATCAAAGCCGCGGCGACGCCAGGCCTTCAAAGCACAACCCCACTCACCCCACAACGCCGAGAAGTATTCAAAGAGGAAACCTTTGATGCCACTGGCCTCGCCGCTGATCCAGTGCCGGTAAATCGTGATGCCCTCCAGCACCTCCTCCGCCTGGGTGTACCCACGCATCCGGGGGCAGATGACCGTCACCTCGTGGCCGGCATCGCGCAGGGCGCAGGCCTCCTGCCAGACGCGCCGGTCAAGCGGCACCGGGAGGTTCTCGACGATGATGAGGATGCGTGCGGCCATGCAGCCCGTTCACGAAATCTGCGGCAGCACGGGCAGCTTCTGAGAAGACGCCGGAACCTTTGCCAATTGCCGCCCCAGAGACATGAAGGGCTTCTCCACCATCCGGTGCAGCATCCATGAGATCAGAAGAATAACGGGCATGCCCACGACCAGCATGTACACGAGCACGTCGCGTTGCGCCATGCCTGGCTGATACCGATGCAGCAGACCAAGCAGAAGAATGATCACCGGCCAGTGGATGAGGTACAGGGAATAGGAAAGCTCGCCAACCCAGCGAGTCGCGGAATTGCCGAGCACCCAGCCAATGAGCCGCCCAACCGGCGAGGCGAAGCCCTTCCAGACCCCCAGGGCCACAGGACATGCGACGGCCCAGATCAGGAACGGCAGCGGATCCTTCGCCAGGAAAACGGCCGCCATCAGGGCCGAAAAGGCAATCACACCACCGAGTTTACCGCGCCCTTCCTCATTGGCATCCAGCCAAGTGGCGAGATAGCTCGATCCAATGCCCACCAGAAAAAACGGCAGCCAGTAAGGCAGCGAACAGTTGATGGGATTGCTGCACCAGCCCTGAAGCACCTGCCCCGCCAATGCGGTGACCAGCAGCGCCATCAATCCCCACCCTCGCCGCAGCATCCATAGCAGCATGGGAGCCACAAGATAGAACTGCTCCTCCAGGGCCATGCTCCACGCGGGCATCAAGAACGTCGCCGAAACTCCTTCGATCACGGATTTCGGCAGCACCCCGTGCACCATGAACACATGCGCCAAGACGTGGCCCGCCCAACTGGCGTCCTGATTCGCCTGCGCCGTCCGTTGCCAGTCCATGTAAAAATCGCCGGACCAGGGCACGCTGTTGATGATCATGCCCGTCAGCGGAGCCAGCACGATGGACAGCCCCAAGGCCACCCAGTACACCGGAAAGATGCGAAACACCCGGCGCAGCATGTAGCGGCCGTAACCCAACTGCTCCCGCTGCAACAGCGTGGCGATGGCAAAGCCGCTCAGGATGATGAAAGCCTGGGCCGGCGGGTCCGCCTCCGTGAACATGATCCAAACCTTGGCCGCGCGACCGCCGGCCGGCAGGTGCCCGTAACCACACCAGCAAAACAGGTGGGCGAGGGCCACCCACACGGCCAGCAGGCCACGCAGGCCGTCGAATTCATGGTAGCGCTTGGGGGGCATAGAATGGGCGCGGATGTTCAGTGCGCGTGAGGCCGACCTAACATATTACATTGCATAATATGCGGCATCTTGGCGGTTTGGTCCACCAAATGAAGGGCTTACGCCGCACAAGAAACAGCATCGCGCCCAACGCCTACCAGCAAAGGCCCTCGTAGCTCCACGCCAGAGATTCAAGCTCGCGCCAGCCATTGACATCGATCACGCTCTGATCCGCGCGCGCCACGGCGCGAAGGGCATCGACACCCACGCATTTTTGCGAGACGACGATCAAGCCGCAGTCGCTCACCACCTCTTCCGCCGTCTCGCGCAGCAGGGATGCCAGATGCGGCATGCGACGCTGAATTTCCACCTCGTTGGCCCCGATCAGACGAGAAAGGTTCAGACTGGGGTCATAGATGCTCAACTGATAGCCGCGGCCGAGCAGGGTCTCGGCCACCGCGACCATCGGGCTGCCGCGCAGGTCGTCCGTATCCGCCTTGAAGGCGAGGCCGAGCAGCCCCACCTTGCGCGTGCCTTTGCTGGTGATGAGCTTGATAAGCAGGTCGAGATGGGCGCTGTTGGTGTCCAGCACGTTGTCGAGCAGGGGCAGGTTCACTCCTTCCATCCGGGCAAGGCTGCTGAGCGCGCTGACATCCTTCGGCAGGCAGGAGCCGCCGAAGGGATTGCCGGGCTTCATGTAGTAGCGGCTGATGTTCAGCTTCTCATCGCGGCACACCACGTCCATGACACGAGCGCCGTCCACCTGGAGGAATTTCGCCATGCGCCCGATTTCATTGGCAAACCCCACCTTCAGGGCATGGAAGTAGTTGCACGAGTACTTGATCAGCTCCGCTCCCTCCCAGGCCAGGATCTCGGCTTTGTCACCAAGCAGGTCCAGCGCCTCGGAGCTCTCCGGCGCCTGGCCGTCGTGCGTGCCGACCACGCACAGGGAGGGCTCCCTGAAGTCTTTCACGGCGGTGCCTTCGCGCAGGAACTCCGGGCAGTAATACACTTTCACCAAGCCACCCTGGAGCTGGGGGGCAAAGAAATCACGCACCAGCATCCGGGTGCTGCCGGGCAGCATGGTGCTGCGGAAAATGACCACATGCGGGGCTCCTTTGGCGGCAATCGCAGCACTGATCTGCTCCGAAACTTTGCGCACATAGTCAAGATTCAGCCGGCCCGATTCCAGCGATGGCGTGCCCACGCAGACAATGGACACATCACTGAGCTTGACGGCTTCGGCCGAGTCCGTGGTGGCGCTGAGCCAGCCCTTCGTCCGGGCATCGGCAAGCAGTTCATTCAACAACGGTTCGACAATGGGCGAGATGCCCTGGTTGAAGGCGTCCACCTTCCCCTGCTGCACGTCCGCGCCGATCACCCGGTGGCCCCGTTCCGTAAGACAGCCTGCGGTGACGGCACCGACATACCCAAGTCCAAAAATACTGACGTTCATGCTTTAATGTCTCTCTGCTTCGACACGCCCTTAGCCACAGATGGCCCCCGTGTCCACTCACTGCGCAGTTTCCCTTTCGCCACAATGTCGAGCGTCAACGCGCGCTCAAGCTGCCCGTATCGGGGCGACACCATCATTTCACCCATCTCGCAGCTCACAATCTGGTCCCCCACCACCTCCAGATGCCAGAGCCTGCCATCCCTGCGGATGCCATAGACAAGCATTCTTCCGCCTTCAAGACGGCATTCCGGGGAAAAACACCAGCGCACGCGAAAAGAATCATCGTCCCTGGAGGAATCATCGACAATGAGCGTGGAGTTCGGTCCGATGGTCACGACACGGGTGAAGCTCCGGCCTTCCAGCTCCAGCGAGGCCATGAGGCTGCGATCATTCACCAGATGCATGGCGGGCTGCGCATGATGATCGGAAAGCAGAAAAGTGCCGGTGCGTTTCGGGGTGTGAAAACCCGCCACGGGCTGTGGACCGTTGTGTGCTTCCCAGCCGGCGAGCTGGGCCCGGCGGTCCGCCATGCCGTAGTAGCCGCCAGTCCCGGGGTCGATCACAATGGCCTGCGCACCCGCCCAGATCGACAGGTGCAAGGCATCGCAGTGACCATGGGCGGCCATCGTGCCATAACCCAGCGGCGAGGCGTCCAGGCGCAGCAGCCAGTTGTCCAGCTCGCACACCGCCATCCCGCTTTCTTTCGCCAGCCACCAGCCTTCATGCGATTCTGCATCGGCGACCAGCCTGCTGCCCAGAGGCGTGGGCCCGATCCAGTAGGCCAGGGTGGCCCCCTGCTCATGTCCGGCAAGCCAGCTCTGCCACTCGCTCAAGGCCTCGCTGCGGTTGAGAACGATGGGCAGCACCTGCGCATCATCGCTGTCCCCATAGTCCCACGGTTCAAGCGGATGTGTCATGTGCACAAAAAACTCCGCAGCAGCCCCCAGCCGGTCCATCACCGGCGAGGCCTGCACGCCCATCAGCCGCTGCGCGTGCCAGGCCATTTCCCAGGCAAAGAGATGGTAGTGCAGCGCCTGCTCGCGGTTGCCCCCATCAGACGCGAACTGCTCCATGACACAATCCGCCACCGCCTGCCATAGCTCCCCGGGGGTGCCAATGTGCACCTCCAGCGCCGGCCAGCGCCTGACCGCATGCAGCAGACCCACGAGTTCGCCCAGCAGGTGGTTGTTGGCCGACGATCCAAAGCTGCGATAGCGGCACACCCAGGCAGCGTGTGCAGGCACAATGCGCTCGGCCAGAACCTTCTGCCGCTCCGTGAGAAGTTCGTCGCCGCAAGCCCGCACCAGGGCATCGAACCAGCAGAAATTCATCAGCCGCAAGCCTGCTTCCAGCGTGCTGGTCCAGTTGATGCCGCGCCCCACGGGATTGCGGTCGCACCAGTCCTCCAGCCAGAGCTGCGCCGTGCGGGCGGCATCCAGGTCATCATTGAGCCAGCCGTGCATCACCACCCGGGTCATCTCGCTCCACCGGTTGATCTCCCAGATGGTGCGCGCGTCCGCACCATGCGGCAGATGCCGGTGATCAAGCTTGTGGGACAGTTCGTCGGGGGCGATCACCACGCCGCACGAGGCGTCGCGATGCCAGCAGGGCGGCGCGCCTGTGCTTGCCACGCGCCAGCCATACAGCTTCCAGTCCCCCAGCAGCAGCTTCTTCGCGTCGGCGGCAAGCTGCCGTCTGAGGGCGGGCGGAGCGGCGGCGCGATCCGGCAGCATGGGCGAGCACGTCAGCGTATCCCCCAGGGAAAGACTCGTCAGCCGTTTTGCGAATGAGGCATCCGACAGGTGCTTCCAGTTTTCGCCCACCCGATGCCATAGCTCCGAGAGGCTCATCGCCTTCAGACGATTCGCATACCAGGAGAGTTTGGAACTGCCGTTCATGGCGGGATAAAACCGGGAGATCGCGCGCGGCCTCCCCTAGCTATCGCTCCGGCTCCCGTCTGTCAATCCCCTCGGCTGTCTAGCCGAGCAGCTTTAGCGCCACCGCCTTCCGCTCCCGGATCGACTCCAGCACCGCGAAGGTGAGCTCCATGCTCCGTCGCGACTGCTCGTAAGGCAGAGGATGTGCGCTCTCTCCCTTCAGAAAGGCCAGCCAGGCGGCGACTTCCTCGGCATGGCCCTTCGAGGCGAATTTCTTCGTGGTCTGCTTCCTCCCCTGGCAGAGCGACAGCTTCATGAAATTCTCGCACTCCGCGACCAGACCGGAGGCAAACACTCGAAACGTCTCCTTGGGAAAAGCGAAGTCCCCTTCCGCCGAGTAAATCAGTTGAAACGAGGAGCCATCGCTGAACTCCACCTGCGCCGTAACCGAATCTGGAAACGGGTTGCGTCCCCGGGCCGGCCACACCGTCTGGGCCGTGACGCTCACCGGCTGCGACTCGAGCACATGGCAGGCGTAGTCGAGCATGTGGCAGGCCTCCCCCAGCACCCGGCCTCCGCTTTCCTCAAGGTTGGCATACCAGTGATCTGGCGCGAGCGGCCCGGCGAACACATGTTAGGCCATCGACTTTGGCCCTGGGATCGCCTTCAGCACCTCTTTCAGTTCCACTGTCGCGGGCGCAAACCGGCGGTTGAATCCAACCATCACGCTGCCTTGGGTGGACTGCATCGCGGCGCTGATTTCCTTTAATTCCTGCGGCGTCAGGCACAACGGCTTTTCCACGAAGACGTGCTGGTTGGCTTGCAGTCCCTTGAGCACCAGCGGGGCGTGCAGGTGGTGCCGGGTGCCAATCATGACCGCGCCCCCCGGCTGCGCGAAAACCTTCGCCGCATCCGTCTCCGCTGAAGCAAAGCCAAACTTCCCCTTCACATGCCGGGCGCTGAGGCCCGTGCCATTGACAATGGTGCCCAGCGGGATTTTCCCCTTCACATGCGGCAGCAGCATGGTGCGCGCGAAGTTGCCCGCGCCAATGCAATGCATTGCGGATTGCGGATTGCGGATTGCGGATTCGGGAAGATTGCGCGGAGAGGTGCCTTCCCTCAAAGAATCCGCAATTCGCAATCCGTAATCCACAATCGAGTACTCCAAGACCACCCCAATGTCCGCATTGCCCGCCCGCATCAGTTCGTCATACACAGAGACGGCGTCCGCAAACGCGGCGCGACGGGTGGTCACGGGCTCCAGATTCAACCGGCCTGACTTCATGAGGTGCAGGCAGCTTTCGAAGTTCCGGTTTTCTGTCCAGCGCACGTAGCCGATGGGGTAGTCCTTGCCGCCCCACTCGTACTGCGGGTCGTAGCGGCCAGGGCCATAGCTGCGCGAGTAGCGCACCTGGATGTCCTTCATGTAGCAGGTCTTCCATTCCAGGTGGGCATCATAGATCCCCACAATCACGAGTGTTCCGCGATCACGCAAGCAGGCCACCGCCTGCTCCGCCGGAGCGCTGGATTTGCCACCCACGCAAAGCAGCACCGCATCCACGCCAAAGCCGTCCGTCCATTCCCGCACCGCGTCTTCGACCTTGGCGTTTGAGGGATTCACCACCCGCTCCGCTCCCATGGCCAGCGCCGTGTTCAAGCGGTCTTGCGCGAAATCCACGCCCAGCACGCGAGCTCCGGAGGCCGCAAGAATGCCGGTCGCCAACTGCCCCACCAAGCCCTGACCTATAATGAGCACCCGATCACCCACACCCACCGCCGCCTGCCGCACCGCCTGCATCGAAATCGCCGCGAGCGTGGTGTAAGCCGCCTGCCAGTCCGCCACCCCTTCGGGAATCGGCGACGCCAGCAGGTCCGGCACCGCAATCATCTCCGCGTGGAACGCACACTCCGCGCCACCGCAAGCCACGCGATCCCCAACACGAAACCGGGTGTTCAGCTCATCCACCGCCACCACTACCCCAGCCGCCGAGTAACCCAGCGGCGTCGGTGATTCCAGCCGGTTGCGCACCTTCTCCATCGCCGATTTCCAGCCCAGCGTCCGCGCCGTCTCTAGCACTTTCCTCACTTGATCCGGCCGCGCCTTCGCCTTTTGCAGCAACGACATCCGCGCCTGCTCCACCTTCATCTTCTCCGTCCCCGGCGAGATCACCGAGCAGGTGGTGCGCACCAGGATACCTCCCGGCGGCGCGACGGGTGAAGGCACCTCTTGCAGTTCGAGGCGACCGTCTTGGTATTGGGCGAGTTGTTTCATAGCAAGTCGTTGGTCGCAGGACCTCTCAAAAACTTAGCCAGTTCTTCGGGTGTCCTTTGGAAAAAGGAAGCTGTTGCCTCAATAGCGGCGAAGAAATCCTCGCCATGCCCTGGGCCTCCGAAGGAAGTGCCAAAACGGCTGTGCAAATTACGACTCGTTGGTGATGAATCAGGTTTCAATTTACACTGATATTCATGAATCAACTCCTCTAAAATCTCCAAATAGAAAATGGTGTGCTCAAATGATTGTTCGTTAGGATGCCAGTCTTCGATGTTCCCCCCAGCAACACAGATTTGAATTATGTTTTTTGACTTCCAGAATCCGGAGGTGTGACTCGATTCCAAAATTTCCAGTTTTGATGGCTCGATACCTTTTGATGCGAACCAATGAGATGTGGCTTGGCCATGAAGCTTGATAAGCTCTTGCTGTACTTCCCCGATTGTTGCCATTTTCGCTAAAGTTTTAGGTTTTTGATTGTACCTCCCAATTCAATTCTTGCTAATCGCCTGTCACCCCTGCCCGAAGGGCAGCCCGTGAGTAGCCGTGGTGTGAAGCGAGCCTCAGCGAGCAAACCCACGGACGGCATCGCCGCCCCACGGTTCGTTTGGCCCCCCGTACCCTACCACGAAGTGGTAGCCCCATCACGCGCCAATCTCCCCAGGCTCGCTGTTATCATCGAACCATTCTTTGTCGCGGTCGTTGATCGCCAAACCCGCTTCGGCCAGCAGCTTCTCATATTCCTGGCGGAAGGTGACGCACTTGTGATGCTCCTCCTGCGTGCGGATGTATTCGATCAGCCGCTCCTTGTCCGACAAGGAGTGGGTGAAGGCCCCGTAGCCGTCCTGCCAATGCGAGAACTCCGGAAACACCTGCTGTCCTTTGATCCACAAGGATGAGGAGGTCTTGATTTCCTTGATCAGGTCCGACAGCGCGAGGGTTGAATGCAGGCTTGTGAGAATGTGAATGTGGTCTTCCACGCCGCCGATGCGGTACAGATGAGATTGGCGCTTTTGGAGCACGCCCCAGATGAAGCGGTAAAGGTCGTCGCGCCTGGGTTTGCCAAGGACGCGTTCACGGTTCTTCGTGGAAAAAACCACGTGGTAGATGATCTGCGTGTAGGTGGACACTGCGCGGGTGGTGGCAATGTGATGGGGCTACCGCTTCGCGGTAGGACGGTGGTGCGCGGACCGTGGGATGGCATCGCCATCCGTGGGTTTGCTCGCCTAGGCTCGCTTCACCCACGGCTACTCATGGGGCTGCCCTCCGGGCAGTGGTGCATGGTCTGGGGCGGCCTTTCTCAGCGAGCAGTGCGCAAATACGCCACCAATGGCGTTCCGTCGCATAACACATCCATCGCCGCCCCATGCCAATCCCAACCATCAGCCGCAGCAGCAAACTACGATGGTTCGCACGCTCGATTGCTCCGGCCCACAGCCATTCCTCGTCAAATCCCGCCCAGGCACCTGCAACGACATAGGTGTTGAGATAGACCACAGGTGCTACCTCCCATAGATAAATATTCTCCAACTCGGCCACCGAGTATTCCGATGCGGCGAGGGTGTCCGCGATCCGCACCAAATCGCTTTCTTCAAGCTCTGTGTCTAGCCAGAACTCCGACATCGCGAGCCATACCGGCTTGCGGCGTTCGATATCAGTAGAGTTCAGCGGCGCATTCATTGCCTTCCATAATGTCAGCCCGACTTCGTGATGAGCCAGCGATGCTTGCCCGCGCCGGTTTTCTCCACTTCCGATACCTCGCGCAATGCGAGCGCAAAATCATCGCCGAGCTTCTTCAACAGTCCAACGCGCATCGCCTCCAGGCCAGAGCTTTGCCATTGCGGCCCGGGTTGGTACCTGAATTCCACCGCGCCTTCTCGCTCCTGGTAGAACTGCACGGCCAGGAGGCCGTCGAAGATCCGGTCGTGCATGTTGATCGCGGTGAGCGAGATCTGGCGGCCGGTGGCGCTGATGAGGAACTCGTAGTCACGGCCCATGACCTCTTCGACTTCGATCATGGGCAGCTCGGCGTCAGGGAATGTGGCAAGCTTCACAAAGTCCCCCGTGCGGTAGCGGATGAGCGGCATGGCGTGGTTGTGAAACGAGGTGCCGATGACTTCGCGATAACCGTTCGCATCGGGCGCGCCGAACTCGACGAAGCCATAGGTGGGCCAGAAGTAGAGGTGATTGGAAGTGCGGCCCTGGCCTGCCAGCACCACCCGCTCGCTGTGGCCGTACCAATGGAACACCGGGGCGGCAAAGGCTTGCTCCAGGTACTGCTGCGACTCCTGGGTGAGCTTCTCCGATCCGCATAACAAAGAAGTAAGATCAAAGTCCAACCTCGTTCCGGTCTGCTCCAAGCCGCGCGCCAGCATCAGTGCGGCGCTCGGATACGCGTGCAAGTGCTGCGGACGAAACTTGTTCAGCGCCGCGACATATTCCGGCAGGCGTTCCAAAGTCAGGTGATAAGAGGACAGGATAAGCCAGTTGCGCGTGGCATCGTAATAGCTGATGCTGCCCTTGGCCTTGCTGGAGGTGACGCCGCCGCGAATGACGGCCACACGGTCGCCCTCTCGATACCCACGCCGCGACCACTGCGCTTCCAGATAAGCCTGCTCCTTGGGCCGGCTCACGCCCTTCTGAAGATAGAACCCAACCGGTACACCGCTTGAACCGCCGGTGGTGATGTAGAGCCGCTGATTGGCGCTGATCTGGGGATTCACCATCTCCTCGCGATGCAGGATCAGGTCCTGCTTGGTGAGCAAGGGGTAGTCCGCGAGCTGCTCCAGCGATTCGAATTTTGCCGGGTCAACGCCACATGCCCCGAATCGCTCGGCATAATACGGTGCTTTGCTGGCGGCGATCATGGACTCACGCAGCGCTTGGACTTGATAACGCTGAATGGTCTCCGCATCCCATGATTCAACGTCGTGCGCCTCGCGCTGAAACCGCGTGTAACCCGACCCATAGCGCAGCGATGGTGGGATCGCGCGATAGGCCCGGCCGGCCAGCGACTTCACCGGTTGCGGCGCCGCCTCGTAGAGCTTGAGCAGCGGGTAGAGGGTGTCTTCAAGGGACATGGGGCAATTGGCGAATGACCAATGACGAGAGGGCCAGCTCATTGGAGCCATTTCTAACCGCCCGGAATCAAGGCATTCGGGGCTGAAAGCCCCAAGGATACGAGCCCAGGGATGAGGGAGCTTTGGCGACCGATTCCCTGGGTGCTCGTCGGAGGGCATTTTTGCGCTCTGAAAGAGCGCAGGAGTCTTTGAGTGGCACGAGGCTCAATCCCACACATAACGCTCATCGAATTCGATTTGATACTTGCGCAGCTTTACTCGCGGCTCGTCTTGGAAGGAGAGCTTCCGGTGATGCTCATGTTGATTCGGAATGTATTCCCTCACCTCCTCGATGCCTGACTGGCTCACGGAAAAAGCGCCATAACCGTTCTGCCAATGGAATCTCCTCAATTCAAGACGCTGAGCTTGCAGCCAAACGCCTGATCCTCTCTTCAACTCCCCAATGACCTCGCTCAATTGTTTGGTTCGAGACAACACAAACAACACATGCGCGTGATCTGGTTCCGTATTGATCTCAATCGACGCACATCCCAAGTCACGAAGGATGCCGCCCATGTAGTCGTGGAGATTGGAAGCCAAATCGGAGAGTAAAACACGCTCCCGGCTCTTCGTAGAGAAGACGACGTGGACGTAAATCTTGGGGTTCATCCGGGAAGTTGGTGCATTGGATCATTCGAGTCGTGAGGGTCATCTTGCGAACAGAAACTGCCCGCGCATGGATGGCGCGGCTGGTGTACAGACTTTAGTCTGCGGGGTGGCGGAGGTTTTTTTCCCGGAGCTGCTGGCTTCACCAATGCCGGGCCACGGAGACCTGCCTTGCTTTCCGTCGCGCCTGGGTTCAAGGAGCGGAAG
>CAINXC010000653.1 GCA_903854655.1 uncultured Verrucomicrobiota bacterium
AGATCCGCCGGCCCTGACCGGAAACTGTTTACCGAGGATGATCTCATCGCCAATCCGCCGGGCCAGGGGCCTTGATCAGCGTTTGTCATTCGCGAATATCATATTCGTCACCCTGAATCTTGCGTTCGGCCCTGAGCACGGCTCCTGTAGCCGTTCATACCCTGCTCAATGGCCGCCCCCGCAACGCCCCGAATCTACAGCCAGCGCGAACTGCTGGCGCGGTTGATGGCGCTTGCGTTGCAGCACTGGCCGGGCTGCCTGCTGCTGATGGCGCAGCAGGCGGCGCTGGTGGTGCTGACGCTGGCGGGCCTGGGCGGCGTGGGCCTGGGCATTGATTCCGTGCGGTTCCATCTGGACCCCGCGGGTGCACCGCCGCATTTTCCCTTCGGCTGGCAGCCGCCGCAGGCCTGGTCGCCCATGAAGGTGCTGACCCTGATCAGCGGCACCATTCTGTGCCTGGCGGTGCTGCGCGCCTGGCTGTCTTACTGGGCGGCTCTGACGAACAACCGCCTGGGCCAGCAGAAGATCGTGGTGGGCCTGCGCACCAGCGTCTATGCAAAGATGCAGCGGCTGAGCTTCCGCTTCTTCGATGCGAACACCACCGGCCCGCTGATCAACCGCGTGACGGGCGACACGCAGGCGGTGCGCCTGTTTGTTGACGGCGTGCTGGTGCAGAGCGTGAACACCTTGCTCGCCTTTGTGTTCTACCTCGTGTGCCTGGTGCGCATCGACCCCGTGCTGACCGTCGCCTGCCTCGCTCCGCTGCCGGTGGTGTGGCTGACCGTGATCGTCTTCTCCGCCTGGTTGCGGCGCGATTACAACGTGAACCGCGACTTGGTGGACAAGCTGGTGCTGGTTTTTGAGGAGCTGATGCGCGGCATCATCGTGGTGAAGAGCTTCGCCCTGGAGCCCTGGGCCTCGCAGCGCTTCACCGAGGCGAACGCGGCAGTGCGCAACCAGAAACGCAACGTGTTCTTCAAACTCGCATTGCTGCATCCCGGCGTGGGCATCTTGAATCACTCCAGCATGGCCCTGCTGCTGGGCTATGGCGGCTGGCTGGCGATTCACGGGCGCATCCCCGTCGGCACCGGGCTGGTGGTGTTCGCGGGCGTGCTGCAGCAGCTTGCCGGGCAGGTGAACGCGGTGGCGGGCATCGCTGACAATTTGCAGCAGACGCTGGCCGGCGCGCAACGCGTGTTTGAGATTCTGGACGCCCGGCCCGACGTGGGCAACACTGACAGCACCGTGCCTCTGGAGCGGGCCCGGGGCGATGTGCGCTTCGAGCGGGTGACCTTCGCCTTCAAGGAGAACAACACGGTGCTGCATGACATCACGCTGGATGTGAAGGCGGGCGAGAAGCTGGCCATCGTCGGCCCCACCGGGGCGGGCAAGAGCGCGCTGATCCATCTGGTGCCGCGCTTTTATGATCCTGACTCAGGACGTATTACACTGGATGGCCGCTACGTCCGGGAATGGCGGGTGGATGATGTGCGGCGGCAGGTGGGCCTGGTGTTTCAGGAGAGCTTCCTGTTCAGCGCCAGCGTGGCGGCGAACATCGCCTTCGGCAAACCCGACGCGACTCGTGACCAGGTGCAGCGCGCCGCGCAACTGGCGGCGGCTCATGAATTCATCGAAAGCCTGCCCCAGGGCTACGACACGCTGCTGCATGAGAACGGCGGCAACCTCTCAGGCGGCCAGCGCCAGCGGCTTGCCCTTGCCCGTGCCTTGCTGCTCGACCCGGCGATCCTCATTCTCGACGACCCCACGGCGGCGGTGGACACCGGCACCGAGGCGGAGATCCTGGGCGCGCTGGAAACCGCGATGCAGGGCCGCACCTGCTTCCTCATCGCCCACCGGCTGGGGGCGGTGAGGTACGCGGACCGCATCATTGTGCTGGACAACGGCCGCATTGCCGCGACCGGCACGCACGAGGAACTCGCGGCGGCGCCTGGTTATTATCGGGACGCCCTGCTGGCGCAGGCGCTGGGAGGCACGGCATGAGCAAAAAATCCGCCGATCATGTGAACCGCCAGGGGGTTGCCGGCATCGTCAACCGCGAGGTGCTGGAGCGCGCCCGCGAGATCCAGCCCGGCGATGAACTGGAAGACCTGAAGCAGGCGCCCCTGTCGTTCCGGCTGATCAAGCGGCTGCTGGGCTTCACCCGGCCCTACAAGACCAAGATGGCCTGGCTCATCACCACGGTGCTGCTGCGCGGCATGCAGCTTCCCATCCTTGCCTGGGCCATTGGCTCGATCATCAACGGGCCGGTGGCGCATGGCGACGAGCATGCGCTCCAGCTTGCGGTGGGGGCTTTCCTGATCTTCGCCTTCCTCACCGAATTCAATTTCCACTTCCGCATCAAGCTCTCGCAGGAGATCGGCGAGCTGGTGGTGCATGACATCCGCGCCGCACTCTTCCAGCACTGGCTGCGGCTCACCATGAGCTACTTCCAAAGCCGGCCCGTGGGCCGTCTCATCAGCCGTCTCACGGGCGATGCCGAAAACGTCCGCGTGGGCGTGCAGAACGTGCTGTTTGTCTCGCTGGTGCAGGGGGGGCAGATGCTGGGCTGCGCGGTCCTCATGGCCTTCACGGACGTGTGGCTCTTCCTCTGCGCGCTGGGCATCGCGCCGCTCATCTGGCTGCTGGACCGGCTGTTCCGCGACCGGCTCAGCGCCGCCTATCGCGCGCAGAGCGACAGCTTCAGCCGCATCTCGGCCACCATGGCGGAGAGCGTGAGCGGCGTGCGCGTGACCCAGAGCTTCAGCCGGCATGAGGTGAACGAGGAGCTGTTCCGCGAGCTGGTGGCCGATCACGCGCGCTACAACTTCAATGCCGCAAAGGCCGCCGGCACCTTCCTGCCGCTGCTGGAGCTCAGCAGCCAGTTGTTCATTGCGCTGCTGCTGCTGCTAGGGGGCTGGCGCGCCTTGCAGCCGGACATCGCCATGCCCATCGGGCGTGTGATCGAGTTCTTCTTCCTCGCCGGCCTGTTCTTCCAGCCCATTGTCACGCTGGGCCAGCTCTTCAATGATGCGCTCACCGCCATGGCCGGGGCCGAGAAGCTGTTCCATGTGCTGGACACCCAGCCCGCCTGGCAGGACGCTCCAGATGCCGAGCGCCCGGAGCGGCTGTCGGGCAAGGTCGAATTTCGGGACGTGGGGTTCGCCTACCAGACCGGGCGCCCGGCGCTGCGCGGCATTAGCTTCAAAGTGGAGCCCGGCACCAGCGTGGCCCTGGTGGGCGCCACCGGCAGCGGCAAGAGCACGCTCGCCAGCCTGATCGCGAAGTTCCATCTGCCTTCTCAAGGCCAGGTGCTGCTGGACGACACCGACATCCGCCGCCTGCACAGCGATGCGATCCACCACAGCCTGGGCGTGGTGCCGCAGCAGAACTTCCTCTTCCTCGGCAGCGTTCTGGACAACATCCGTGTGCCCCGTCCCGACTCAACCCGCGAGGAAGTCATCGAAGCCCTGCGCCGCCTGGACTGCCTGGACCTGGTCGCCGCCATTCCCAACGGCCTGGATGCGCAGGTGGGCGAGCACGGCGCCGGCCTGTCCCTGGGCCAGCGGCAGATGATCTGCTTCGCCCGCGCCCTCATCGCCAACCCGGCGCTGCTCATTCTCGATGAGGCCACCAGCGCCGTCGATCCGCTCACCGAGCAGCGCACCCAGCAGGCGCTGCTCGCCCTGCTCAAAGGCCGCACCAGCTTCATTGTCGCACACCGTCTCAGCACCATCCGCCACGCCGATCTGGTTCTGGTGCTCGATCACGGCCGGATCATCGAGCAGGGCTCGCCCGCGGAGTTGATCGCGGCAGGCGGGGCCTTCGCAGAGCTGTGGGCGAAGGGGGCGCATTGAGGGGCTTTGTCCTGCGTCATTCCTGAAAGCCTTTGCGCCTGGGGGGCGGAACAATGCGCCGCCCCTCCGCGTGAACGCGGTACACCAACCGCGACATCGAAGCGCTGAATGCCTTGAGGTCGCGGGTTCTGCCTTTCCGCCCTTCTCGTAGATTGAAATCGCCCGTGGTTTCGCACAGCGGCTGGTGTACCGCGTTCACGCGGAGGGGCAGCGCTCGGCATCTCCGTTGACTTCCTTCCGCTGAGCTGGACTTGCCCTTCTGGACTTTCTGACCCACGCGGAATACGATAAGGGCACTTGGAAAAGTCGCCTTTGACCATGTCTCGCACAGCCGCCCGCACAAAGTTCGAACTCCCGTCCACGATCGCTGGATTGTGGGGACTGTGCGCGCTTGCCCCGTTCCGCAACTGCGCAGCGTACGAGGAAGCCGCTGATCTGTGTGGCAAGTTTGCCGTGCGCCGTCTGACCACGGTGCAGCGCGAATACTTCCGCGAGCTGTCCACCCTTGTTGAAGCGTACGAAGACCAGCACGGCGAAGGGGCGAAGGCTCTCACGGAGCTTCGGCGGCTTGCTCGCGCGTAGCAGCATTCAGGTAACCTGGTTTGACCCTCGGCGATCCTGATAGGCTCCTCCATGATGGCATTCAAATGCTCTTGCCCATGATCTTCTGGAGTTCCTTGCGGAATTCAGCGACAGGCATTGGCTTCATTTCGCTGGCGGTCCCTTTGTTCGTCCTTTTAGCGCTGCCTGTTGTTTCGGCCCGCTTCAGCAATTCGCACGCCGCCTGAATGATGGGCTTGTCTTCTGTCTTCTGGGGGTTGAGCTTTCGGGTGTAGTTGAAGAATTCCTGGTGATGCGTGAAAGACAGAACCTTGCTACGTGTTTTAGCTGGAGCGCTGCCATCGAAGTATTCCGCTAACCGATACGCTTGAGTTACGGTTTGATAGGTGCGATTCGTCGTTTTGCAGAGTTGCGCTACGAGGCTGTGGAAGTTTCCACCGCGACCTCCATTACTGACAAGTCTTTGGGATAGACTACACTATGTTTATGTGCGATAGTGCGATCTAATGAAGCAAGACGGCCGCAAA
>CAINXC010000654.1 GCA_903854655.1 uncultured Verrucomicrobiota bacterium
CCTCCGCCACCCCGCAGACTAAAGTCTGTACTCCAACCGCGCCATCCATGCGCAGGGCGGGCTCCCGCATCAGGTGGCCCACACGATTCGCATGATCCAATGCACCCACATGTATGTGCCGCCCTCAACAGTCCCCGTCCGCCGACCCGTTTCCATCCGCATTCTGAATGTTAAAACGATCGGCGGCGGTCGCGGCGGTGTAGTTCTGCACCTCCTGGTCGCGGTCCTTCTTCAGGCGGTCGTCCGCCCCTGGCACCAGGGCGGCCACCTGGTTGTTGATGGTGCTGCGGAGCTGCCCGGTGCTGAGGCCGTCGCCGGTGCCGTAGGTGATGGTGCCGGCCTGTTTGGAGGCGGCCAGGTCCACCGGCCTGCCGTCATCGAACACATGCGGACCAGGAGTCGGGGGCGCTCCGGTCACGGCCACGCCGGTGGCGTGCGGGTTGTTGATCATGCGGTTGCCGCCGCCCAGGTCGCGCACGCCGTCCGCCGCCAGCCCGGCCTCGCGCACCAGGCGCGCGGCATCCACCGTCGCGCCCGGATTCATCACCTGGGCGATGTGCTGGGCGGTGATCGCCTGGCGCGTCGCCGCCGGGTCGGGCGGAGTTGCGCTGGCAGGAGCCGGCTGCGCCGTCGAATCCCAGATGTTCTGCATGCCCTGCGACATCAGGGCCCACTGGGGGTCGCGCTGCGCCAGGGCCTCCGGGTGCGTCATGCCGTCGAACACACCGCCGCGAATCACGCCTGCGGCGTCCAGGTTCTGCGTGTGCCGGTCGAACCACAGGTCGCGGCCCGGTGTGGCGTCGTCAGGGTGTGATGCGGCGGGGTCGGGATTCGGGCGGGAGAGGTCGGCGGGCTGGCGCATGCCGCCCAGCATCGCCCTTTTTCACTCCGCATGCCACCACATTTTGTCCCAATATATATCATGTTGTGTTCTGTTGTGACACAAGGTCGCCGCTCCGGACGTTGCAGGGTGGGCTGGAGTCAAGCCTTCAGGCGATCAACGTTGAGCGTGGCCGTGCATTGCCGGGTCCCCGAGGCATCGCCAGTGGCCGCGAGAGGGTGATCGCCTAAAGGCTTGACTCCAACTCTCCCTGACTGGCGATGGCCGCATAAACCCATAAAAAAAGGGCGCCGCGCGTTGTGCGAGGCGCCCCCGTGGGATCATTGATTGATGGGACTAGGCCTTGGCGTGGTCGTGCTCCTCGTCGTCGCACTCCTCGCACTCTTCCTCTTCGGGCTGCATCAGGCCGAAGGTGGCGCCCTGGGGGTCGGTGAGCACGGCGATCTGGCCCACTTCCGGCACGGCCATGGGGCCCATGCAGATCTTGGCGCCCAGGTCGGCGGCGTGCGCCAGCGTGGCTGCGAGATCCTCGACGGAGATGTAGGGCAGCCATATCGCGGGCTGGCCCGGCTGCTGCGCCTTCATCATGCCGGCGACGCTTTCGCCCTCGTTCTCAAAGATCTCGTACTCCATGCCTTCGCCGAAGGGCTCGGAAGTCCAGCCCAGCAGATCGGCGTAGAAGCTGCGGGAACCCTCCACATCGGGGGTCACAAGCTCGGTCCAGGCGACTTCGCCGGGAATGGAGCAGCTTTCCTCGTCCATCATTTCTTCATCGGTCGTTTCGGTATTGTCGCTCATGGTGATGTCAGGTATTGGGGGTTGGCCCCGGCCATGCGCCCACGTGAAGGCGCACCCGGCGGGGCTCACCGCCAGGGTGGCCGAGCGAGCCCCCGCCGCAAGCGCTATTGCGCGGCAAATCCGTCAGAAAGGGCGTGGCACCGGCCGCCACTGCTAAAGCCTTAGCTTATCGGCTCATCCACAATCCTTTATGCAGATACACGGAGGCACCGTATCATTGTCGCGCCGGGCGTGACAATGAGAATGAATCACAATTCACTTGCGAAACCTGCTTGGATTCAGTTAAGTAATTACACTGGTCGGGAATTCCTTCCCGACGCTCAGCCAGCAAGCGGGTGCCTTTCCTTGCTCGCTTTCTTGCCGTCCCCGCCCCTGCAACCCCCGTACCCCCTTGGCCAATCCACCGGTACAGCAACAACCTAGAGCTCTTGTTATGTCCAAATCCAGCCGCACCCCCAAGCGCAAGCCCGCCATCGCCCGCAAACGCCCCGCCAGCAGCGCCGTCCAGCCCGCCCCCGTCCCAGCGCCGCGCCCGTCCGGCACCGGTCGTTTCGACCGCCTGCAAAGCCAGGTGGACATCCTCCTTCTGGGCGGCCTGTGGCTGAGCCCCGAGCCCTGACCTGGCTCAAGACCCCGGCATGGCCGTAAGCAACCGGCCCGGCCATCCTCGCGCCCATCGCCCCCCAAAAAACGGGGCGCGGAGAGAATCCCCGGGTTCACCCTGCCCGGGCAGCAGCACCGGGAGCTCAAGGAACTGGGTGGCATGGCAGATCCGCCACCCCGGCAGACTAAAGTCTGTACTCCAACCACGAACACGGTGCGTGCAGGCGTTCCTGCGCTGGAACGTAGGTGGGACACCACGGATGGGGAAAACTTGGTCCATCCGGGAAGTTGGTGCAGTGGGTCATTCCAGCAGCGAGGGTCATCTTGCGAACAGGAACTGCCCCGCGCATGGATGGCGCGGCTGGAGTACAGACTTTAGTCTGCGGGGTGGCGGAGGTTTTTTCCCGGTGCTGCTGGCTTCACGAATGCCGGGCCACGCAGACGCGCCTCGCTTTCCATCGCGCCTGGGTTCAAGGAGCGGAAGGTCATGAATGCTGCGCCACCCCGGCAGACTAAAGTCTGTACTCCAGCCGCTATGCGAAGCCTGGGGCGATGACCTTCATTCATCGCGGAGCCATCTTCGGAGTTCACGGCCCTGAACAGTCGAAGCACGCTGGATGGCGCGGCTGGTGTACCGACTTTAGTCGGCCGGGGTGGCGCCTGTTGTGGGCGCTTGCGCACCTGACGGTTCAAAAACCCGCTTGTGACAAGCCGCTGCGAGCCCCGTCCCATCAAGGTTCCAGC
>CAINXC010000655.1 GCA_903854655.1 uncultured Verrucomicrobiota bacterium
ATTGACCGAATGATTCAGCGTGGTATCCGGAATAATACCCGCGTGAAAAGTACGAGGAGCGAAGCGACCGCAAAGCAGGCACGGAAGAACCCTGGCAGCGATGATGACGCAGGCGGGAGCGACGGGATGAGCTGGCTGATCGGCCAGGCATCGACAGTCGGGCATAGCGATCCGCAAATGCAGAGCGGGAGATCAGCCGGATCATCGGAATCACATGGCACCGCATTTTCGCGGGCCCGAGTTCTGCACGACAGATGCCTCGGAAAAATTCGACTGATCGCGTTTGGCGATGTTCTCAATCCATTCGGGTTGAGATTTTAATGAGTTCCAAATTTTGGTACTCGGATTTCTGAGACTATCTGGCGAAAGCCCGGACGCAGCGGGCAAACGGATGCCGAAGTCGGATTGCGAATGCCGGGCGATGGGCGCGACAAATTTGGAGTTGGCGCGAAATATGGGGCGTGGAGCCAAGGCTTGCGGAGTTAGGCCGCCCTTTCAGGGCTCCGAACACAACAGGGCATCTGAGACCTGGGGCGTTGCCCCTGGGCTGCGATAGGGCGCACCGTTGGTGCTGATGAATCAAGCACCCCGATTACTTACCGCTCCAAACGAACGTCACCGGTTTGTCGATGTCCGGGTGGACGCTGTGGTGTACCGGGCAGCCGAGAGCGGTGGCTTCGAGGAGTTTGCAGTCGGGGTGGTCTGCGGGCAGCGGAATGTCGATGGTGATGGGCAGGCGCACGATGCGGCGAGGGCTGTCTGCGCTCATGTGCTTTTCCACGCTGACCTTCATACCAGCGATGTCGTAGCCCTTCTGCTGCGCCTTGATGCCGATGACCGTGGCCATGCAGGTGGCCAGCGCCGTGGCGACGAGGTCGGTGGGGCTGAAGGACTCGCCTTTGCCGTGGTTGTCCACCGGCGCATCAGTGAAGAACTGATTCTGTGAAGGACCATGCGTGGCCCGGCAGCGCAGGCCGCCTTCGTAATCAACGCTGATGGAAACGGCCATGATCGGTGAATTGAGAAAAGCTTACTGCACGGTGATGACGCCGTTCATCATCAGAAAGTGCCCAGGGAAGGTGCAGAAGAAGGGGTACTCGCCTGCAGCAGGAACAGTGAACTCGATGGTCTCGCTCTGGCCGCTCTGAAGCAGCTTGGTGTGGGCGAGGATGTCCGGGGAATCTGGAATGAAGCCCTTGTCTGCCAGCGTCATGCCGCTCGTGGCGATGGCCGAGGCTTTGTCCTTGGTGCCCAGCTTGCCAACCACAATGTTGTGCGGTTGCGGAACGGTGGGATGGGTGTTGTTGAAGGTCAGTTTGATCTTCTGGCCTGCCTTGGCGCTGATGGTCTTGGTGTCATAGGCCAGCGGGTTGGCGGCGTCCGGCTTGATGGTGACTTCGAGCAAGGGAAGATTTGCGGCAGGGGCAGCCGGGGCAGCGGCGGTTGCCGCAGGAGTGGCCGGAGCGGCAGCACCAGGAGCAGTTGCCTCGGCTTTCGGTTTCACACGCAGGGAATATAGACCATCCCAGATAAAGGCCGCGACCCACAGCAAAACGACACCGCCCATGACAACGCCGACGATCTTATTGATGAGAGACCAAATGGAGGACGAATTTTCCGAGGGAGTGGAGTGCGCAGACATGAGCTTGGGGGAATGGGAGGATTGAAAGCGCATCAGAGCACAGCAGCGCCTGAAAGCAACCACCGTGTGCCTTACGGCTTCACGCCCGCCACGACCGCCGCCATTGCCTGTCCGATTTGCGGTGAAATGAGGCGCAACAGGTCGTTGTGGTGCCCGCCGGGAACGGCATGAAATGTTACCGCCTGCAGGTGTGCCGCCGCCAGTTCCTGCCCCATGCGCAAGGGAATCACTTCGTCCTCTGCGCCATGGAAAATCACGATGCGCGCCCCGGCGCGTGAGGCGACGTGGCCCAGCGAGAGGCGATTGTCGAAGCGGTGCCGGTTCAAATAGCACAGCGGCCAGCCGAGCACGATGCGACCCATGTCCGTCATGGTGGTAAAGGGGGAGAGGAGAACCCCGCGCCGCAGGTCGAGATCATCCGCCGCCATCAGGGCGGCCGCAGCGCCCAGGGAGTGCCCCAGCACCGCGAGGCGCGGCTGAAGCTCCGCCTGGGAGGTATGCAAATGGTGCGCCAGCGCCGCCACGGCCGCTTTGCTGCTTTCGCGGATCCGCTCCGGGGACGGAGTGCCTTCACACTCGCCGTAACTCGGATAATCGATGAGCAGGTAAGCAAAGCGGGCATCCCAGTCACCGGTGTACTCCAGCCAGTCGAGCGCCAGGGAGCCGTTCCCGGCGAAACAGAGCCACAGAGTCTGCGGCAGGCCGGGGGCAGGAGTGCGCGGCGGGATGTAGAAGGCGGTCTGGCGGCCCTGGGCAGTTTCAAAGCGCAGGCGCTCCCCTTTGACATTGCGCAGCAGGGTCTCATGCTCCGCCTGGTAGGGATTGGGGTGGTAGATGAGGCGGGATTGCCAGCCGAGGAGGAAGATCACAGGCGTGAGGATGAGAATGGCAACGAGGCGCAGGAGGCGTTTCCAAAGCGGCATGAGGATTCAGTCGGGTGAATACGTTTTGGTGGTCACTTTGCCCTCCTTGAGATTCAGGATGATGGCCTCGCAGTCCACGGAACTGGCAGGATCTTCGGGGTGCATGAAAAACGTCAGGCTGTTGGATTCATCCATGATGATGCGCGGTTTCTGCCGGGGACCGCCATCAGGGTAAAGCTGGGTCTGCAGGGCCATGACTTCTTCGCGCGTCATGCCAAGACGGATGCCCTCATAAAAGGTTTTGTAGCTGCGAAAGCGGGCGTCCACCCACTCGGGATGCATGGCAAACAGCACTAACCCCGCCGGGGTAAGAGTCAAAACACCGATCAGCGCCAGCAGCACCTTCAGGCCCTTGCTGCGCACATGAAAGACGGTGATCAGCATGATCACCGTGGCGACGATG
>CAINXC010000656.1 GCA_903854655.1 uncultured Verrucomicrobiota bacterium
AACTACTTCGCCACCGTGCCGGCCAACGCCCTGCCGCTGCTGATTGAGGTCGAGTCCGACCGCATGCGCAACCTCGCCCTGCGCGAGGAGGACCGGCAGCCGGAGATGACGGTGGTGCGCAACGAGTTCGAGCGCGGCGAGAACCTGCCCACCACGGCCCTGAACAAGGAGATCTGGGCGGCCGCCTTCATGGCGCACCCCTACCACCACGACACCATCGGCTGGCGCAGCGACATCGAGCAGGTGCCGATTGCCAAGCTGCGCGCGTTTTACGACACCTTCTACTGGCCGAACAACGCCACCGTCACCGTCATCGGCGATTTCGACGCGGCGCAGACGCTGGCCGCGATCAAGAAGAACTACGGCGGCATCCCCAAGGCGGCGCAGCCCTTCCCGGAGGTGTACACCGTGGAGCCGGAGCAGACCGGGCAGCGCCGGGTGATCATGAAGCGCGCCGGCGAGCTGGGCGTGGTGGCGATCGCCCATAAGATTCCGGCGGGCACGCATCCCGACTGGCCAGCCATCCAGGTGCTCAGCGACGTGCTTGCCCGGGGCAAGATGAGCCGCTGCTACCGCGAGCTCACCGACAAAAACCTGACGCTGGAAGTGGAGGGCGACACCGGCTTCCATCGCGATCCCTCCCTGCACCTGCTGTACGCCGAGCTGGCCCAGGACGCGAAGCCGGAGAAGGTGGAGCAGGTGATGGAGGCGCAGATCGAGCTGATCAAGGCCAGGGGCGTGACGCCCGCCGAAGTGCAGACCGCCATCGCCGGCTGGCTGGCGGAGCGCGCCTTCGAGAGCGACGGCACCTTTGCCCTGGCCAGCGAGGTGAACGAATGCATCGCCGTGGGCGACTGGACGCTCTACACCTCGCTGGAGGACAAGATCAAGGCGGTGACGCCCGCCGACGTGCAGCGCGTGGCCAGGAAGTACTTTGTGGAGAAGCACAGCACCGTGGGCTGGTTCGTGCCCACCACGGGAGATTCGGATGAGCCTGCGGAAAAGCCGACGAGGCCGACCTTCAAGCCCAAGACCGTGCTGCCGCCGAAGCCGCTGGAAAAGCCGCTGGCCCAGGTGCCGCAGACCACGCTGGCGAAGACGGTGGTGCGCGAGCCCGTGGCGGGCATCGACGTCCTCGTCTGCCCCGTGGATGTGAAGGGCATCGTCCACATCAGCGGCAGCCTGCCTGCGGGTGAAGCGGCCTCCAGGAACCGCGCGCTGGCGGATCTGGCCGCCGGCATGATCGAGCGCGGCACCACCAAGCACGACCAGTTCCAGGTGGCCGACCTGCTGGAAAACGTGGGCGCGAGCCTCAAGTTCAAGGTCAACACCGACACGCTGGGGTTCAGCGCCAAGTGCCTGACCAAGGACCTGCCGCTGGTGGTGGAGATGCTGGCTGAGCAGTTGCGCCTCCCCGCCTTCACCTCTGCTGAATTCACCAAGCTCAAGAAGGAAATCCTCAGCGAGCTGCAGCAGTCCCTGGAAGACACGGACCACCAGGCGGAGATCGCCTTCTCCCGGGCCGTGTTCCCCGTCGGGCATCCCGCCCGCCTCTCCACCGCCGAGGAAATGATGGCGGAGGTGAAGGCGGCGAAACTGGCCGACGTGAAGAACTTCCATGCGGTCAATTACAGCCCCACCCAGATGCATCTGGTGGCGGTGGGCGATGTGAACCCGGCCGCGCTGAAGGCCGAGCTGGCGAAGGCGTTCTACGGCTGGGTGCCGCAGCCCAAGCCGCTGGAGGTGCTGGTCGAGCCGGCCGAGTTCAACGGCTCCGACGCCGTGGTGAAGATGGCGGACAAGTCGAGCGTCTCGGTCGTCATCGGCCAGCCCAGCGGCATGCGCGCGGGCGATGCGGACTGGCTGGCGCTGAGGGTGGGCACGGACATCCTGGGCCAGGGTTTCACCAGCCGCCTCACCGGCAACGTGCGCGACCGCGAAGGGCTCACGTACGGCATCGCCACGGCGATGGGCGAGGACACGTATCGCAAAGGCCAGTGGGCGGTCCACGGCACCTTCGCCCCGGCGCTGCTGGAGCAGGGCATGGCCAGCACCCGCCGCGAGATTTTGAAGTGGTGGACCGAAGGCGTCACGGCGGAGGAGCTGGCGTATCGCAAGACCGCCATCGCCGGCCAGTTCACCGTGGGCCTGGAAACCACCGAGGGCCTAGCCGACCAGCTCCTGCACTGCGTGGAGCGCGGTTTCGAGGTGTCCTGGCTCGACGAGTTCCCCGCCAAGGTGGACTCGCTCACGCTGGAGCAGGTGAACATCGCCCTGAAAAGCCACCTGACGCCCAACAAGATGGTGACGGTGAAAGCCGGGGTGAAGTGACTGCCGCCCCCGTTCCATCGCTGGAGGAGATAAAGAGGTTTCTGCCGTGGGTGGTGGCCGTGGCGCTGTTCATGCAGCAGCTCGACGCCACCATCGTCA
>CAINXC010000657.1 GCA_903854655.1 uncultured Verrucomicrobiota bacterium
AACCATCTCGCCGGCCACGTCTATGACATCACCTACGGCTCGGTGCGCGCCGGCGTGGACAACCTCGTGTGCGTGGACGACTCCATCGTGCGCGGCACCACGCTGAAATCCAGCCTCCTGCGCATCCTCGCTCGCACCAATCCTTCGCGTATTGTCGTGGTTTCCACGGCCCCGCAGATCCGCTACCCGGACTGCTACGGCATCGACATGGCGGAGCTGGGCAAGTTCATCGCCTTCCAGGCCGCCATCAAGCTGCTGATCGAGCGCGGCATGAGCCGGGTGCTGGATGAAACCCATGCCGCCTGCCGCGAGGAACTGGCCAAGCCCAAGGCTGAAATGCGCAACGCCGTAAAAGCCATTTATGCGCCCTTCACAGACGAGGAGATCTCCGCCAAAATCGCCCAGCTCATCTACCCCGAAAACACCAGTTGGAAGGGCGAGCTGAAGGTCATCTTCCAAACGATCCCCAATCTTCACGATGCGCTCGGCCCAGGATACGGCGACTGGTATTTCAGCGGCGACTATCCCACCCCCGGCGGTTTTGCCGTGGTGAACCGCTCGTTCTGCAATTTCTTCAAGGGCAAGGCCGGGCGTGGTTACGGGGATACGTTGTTTTAGGACCCGCCACTCCCGCGCGCATGACTGCATCTGGAAGCTCTGAGCCACCCGCCCGCCCAGCCGCCGGGGCTCCTGCTCCTCGTCGCGCGGAATCGTTTCTGGAGCACGGCGTGCAGCAGACCTTCCCGGCCGCCCAGCCCTGGCTGGCCATCGCCATCCTTGTCGCTGTCATCGTGTTTGCCTATCGCGGCGTCTGGCACGGCGGTTTCATCTGGGACGACGACATCCACGTCACTCACAACCCCTGCCTCGTGGGGCCGCTGGGGTTCCTTGACATCTGGACTTCCAAGTACGCGCGCATCTGCCCGCTGGTGATTTCCACCTTCTGGCTGGAGCACCTGTGCTGGGGACTGAACGCGCTGCCCTACCATGTGGTGAATGTGGTGTTTCACATTGGCACGGCGCTGGTGCTGTGGCGCACCCTGCTGTTGCTCAATGTGCGCGGTGCCTGGCTCGGGGCGCTGCTATGGGCGGTGCATCCGGTGCAGGTTGAGTCCGTCGCCTGGATCACCGAGCTGAAGAACACCCAGTCCGGCCTGTTTTTTGTGCTCTGCCTCTACTTTTACGCCAGGTGGGAGCGCCGTTCGGCGGCCTCGGGGCGGCTGTATGCGTTTGCCATCCTGTGCGGGGCGGCGGCGATGGCCAGCAAGTCCTCCACGGTGGTGCTGCCGCCTGTTCTGCTGCTCTGTTCCTGGTGGCTGTGCGGGGGCATCCCCCGCAAGCGCTGGCTCACCCTCATTCCCTTTGTTCTGATGGCTGCGGTGACCATTTCCTGGTCCATGTGGTCGCAGCACCTGGAAGGCGGCTATGCTTCGGACAATCCCGACCTGGTGCGCAGCATTCCCGAGCGAATCATCACCGCAGCGCGCGTGACCTGGTTTTACCTGGGCAAGCTGGCCTGGCCTTCGCCGCTGATGTTCGTTTATCCGCGCTGGACGGTTCATGCGGGGGCGGTTGTCGCCTGGCTGCCGGTGATCGCGCTGGCCTTGCTGTCTGCGGTTGCAGGCGGCCTTGCCTGGCGGCGCAGGCCCTGGGCCAGGGCGCTGGTGTTTGCGGGAGCCTTCTTCATCACTGCTCTGCTTCCTGTGCTGGGCTTGGTGGACCACTATTTCCTGCGCTATTCCTTCGTGGGCGATCACTTCCAGTATCTTGCCTCCATGGGGCCGCTGGCGTTCGCCGCCTCGGCGCTGGTCGCGATTGCCGACAGCCTGGGACGGCGGCTTTGGGATGCCGCCTCGCTCGTTCTGGTGGCTTTGGTGGTGGGGCTCGCCTGGCTCAGTTCCGCGCACGTGCCGGTCTTTGACAGCGATTTCAAACTTTGGGGCGACACGCTGCAACGCAATCCGAAAGCCTGGCTGGCCGCCAACAACCTGGGCGTCAGCTACCTCCAGGCCGGCTATCCTGTGATCGCCCAGCGGCATTTCGAGAAGATGCTGGACCGGTTCCCGGCTTCCGCCAGCATTCGCAGCAACCTGGGGCTGGCGCTGTTTTCCCAGGGACGCAAGGAGGAGGCCCTCGGCTGGTATCGGAAGGCCCTGGCCTTGAAGCCTGAGGATGGCGACACGCATCTGAACCTTGCCAACGCCCTGCTCACCACGGGCGCTTATGGCGAGGCCGTTGAGGAGTTCAACAAGGCGATGAAATCCCTGCCGCCCGCCGCCTCCACCCACCAGAGCCTGGCGAACGCCCTCGCCGCGCTGGGACGGCTGGACGAGGCGCTGGCGCAGTACCGCCGGGCGGTGGAACTGGATCCGCGCTCGCCTATTCTGCGCTACAACCTGGGCATCGCCCTGGCCCAGGCGGGGAAGATGCGCGAGGCGGTCCAGTCCTTCGAACTCGCGCTGCAGGCGGCGCCCAATTTCACCGCCGCCGTCCACAATCTGGCCTGGGTGCTGGCGACCACAACGGATGACACGGTGCGCAACGGCGGGCGGGCGCTGCAAATGGCGGAGTTCGCCCTGGCCGCGTCCGGTCCCGGCAACCCCATGATGATGCGCGTCCTGGCCGCCGCCCAGTTCGAAACCGGCCACAAGGAGGATGCCCTCAAGACCATCCAGGCGGCCCAGGTCTTCGCGGCCGCCGCCAAGGATTCCGGCCTTTCTGCCGCCCTGCGCGGCGATCTGGAGGGCTTCCGCCAGGGCAAGCCCGTGCGCATCGCTCCCGGTCAGACCCCGCCCTCGGGGGCTTCCCTCCCGAAATAGACAGACTGCACAAACCGCTGGCGCTGCTCCGCCTGCCCGTGCTAATCCAGCGCCCCCATGAAAATCCTCGTCACTGGCAAAGGCGGTCGCGAACACGCCATCCTCACCGCCCTCAGCGAATCGCCCTCGCAGCCGCAGCTCTTCGCCTGGCCGGGCAGCGATGCCATCGCCTCGCTGGCCACGCGTGTGGATGCGCCGGATCTTCCGGCCCTGATTGCCTTCATGAAGCAGGAGGGCATCGACCTCTGCGTGGCGGGCGAGGAGGCCTGGCTGGTGAAGGACGAGGGCCTGGCCAACATGTGCGAAACCGCCGGCATCCCCTGCTGGGGGCCGCGCAAGGAATCCGCCCAGCTCGAGGCCAGCAAGACCTTCGCCAAGCTCTTCCTCAAGCGCCATGGCATCCCCACCGCCGATTTCACCGTCTGCGAGTCCAAGGCCGAAGCGCTGGCGGCGATCAAGGAATACCCCACCGTGCTCAAGTTCGACGGCCTAGCCGCCGGCAAAGGCGTGGCCGTGTGCCCGAATGCCGAGGAGGCGGAGGCCTTCCTGGACGACGTCTTCACCAAGCTGCTGTTTGGCGCGGGCAACCTCATCGTCGAGACCTGCCTCACCGGCCCGGAGATCAGCATCTTCGTCAGCGTGTGCGACGACCAGTATCACATCCTGATGCCGGCGCGCGACTACAAGCGCATCCGCGACAACGACCAGGGGCCGAACACCGGCGGCATGGGCGCGGTGGCCTCGCGCGATCTGGCGGACGCCGCATTGATGCAGCGCATCGAGGAAGAGATCGTCAAGCCCACCGTCCAGGGCCTGATCAAGGACGGCCTGCGCTACCGCGGCTTCCTCTACTGCGGCCTCATGCTCACGCCGCAAGGCCCCATGGTGATCGAGTACAACTGCCGTTTCGGCGATCCCGAAGCCGAGGCCGTGCTGCCCATGGTGCGCGGCGATTTCGAGCAGTACTGCTTCGCCGCGGCCCAGGGAAAGCTTGCCCCGGAGCTGATCTCCTTCGCCGAAGGCTGGAGCATCTGCGTCATCCTCGCCAGCGCCGGCTATCCCGCCTCCTCGCGCAGCGGCGATGCCATCTGCGGCCTGGAGCAGGTCAGCGACGCCCGCGTGTTCCACTGCGGCACCCGCCGCAACCCCGCCGGCGTCTATGAAACCAACGGCGGCCGCGTCCTCGCCGTGGTCGCCCAAGGCACCACCCGCACCGCCGCCCGCGACCAGGCCTATGCGAATGCCGACAAGATCACCTTCGACGGCCAGCAACGCCGCACCGACATCGCGAAGATGCATTTCGAGTGATGCGGGCGATGCTGCTGGACAAGGAATTCAACAGGCAACACAAAGCTGACATGCCAAAGCTGCGTCCGCTCTCGGCCAAGGAAGTGTGCGGCATACTGCAAAATCACGACTTTGTGAAGCTGCGTCAGGCAGGCAGCCACATCGTAATGCGTTTGGACTTGAAGGACGACACGAGCAGGACCGTCATCGTGCCCAACCACACTGAGATTGCCAAGGGCACCCTCGCTTCAATCATCAAACAAAGCGGATTGGAGGCGGCGCTCTTTCGCAGGTAGCTGCGCTCCCCAAAGCGCTGCTAAACTCCGGCAGGCCTCGAACTTGACATCAGGTCCAGAGTCATAACTCGAGCACCGCGCGCTATTCGACGCTTAATCTCGGCGGCACCGGCAAATTTTAGCCACAGCTCCACGGCTTCCGCCAGCATCTGGCGGGCATTTTCGCGGCTGCTGCCCTGACTGGCAATTCCCAGTTCTGGGCAGGTGGAGACATACCACTTGCCCTCCCTGCTGATCACCACCGACATACTCGGCAGGGGAATCTCGATTCCATCGACTTCCACCTTGTTGGACTTGATCTTGTTCATGTCGTCTTAGCGAATCTAATCTCATTCGGCACCTTCCGCACGCTGATTTGAATGAATCAGTTGGCTCGGAACATGGTCTCCAGCTACGGCGCAGCCAGCTTGCCGAGAATGCGGCTGAGATAGGGGAAGAGCTGCTTTTTGCGGCTGACGACGCCCTTCATTTCGAACAGGTGCTTGCGCAACTGAGGGTATTCGATGGCGTCGGCGACGCGGTGGTTGCCGGCGACGAGCAGGACGCTGTTGTGGTCGGTGATGTCGGTGACCATGAGGCAGGCGAAGTGCAGGTTCTTGAACTTGCACACCGCGTCGAGCGCGGCATGGAGGTCTTCCTCGCGCTTCCAGAACTCGCCCAGGCCGAGCTCCTCGATCTGGCTGATGCTGATGCGCCAGCCGCTTTCCTCGAACTCCTTGCGGTCGCTCTCAATGGCATTGGCCGCGACGCAGTTTTTGAGCATGGAGCCGGCGGCGAAGAATTCGCGCACGAACTCCTTCATGTCGATGCCGGCAATGCCTGCGAGCCAGGGCAGGATCTCGCGGTCCGTGTTGGTGGTGGTGGGCGAGGTGAGGTGCAGGGTGTCGCTGATCATGCCTGCGCAGAGGCAGATGGCGGTGGCCTTGTCCGGCTCCATGGCGCGCATGCGGAACATGAGGCCGACGATAGTGCAGGTGCTGCCCACGGGCTCGTTGATGAAACGAATGGGCTCCTTGGTGCGCAGGTTGCCGCTGAGCCGGTGGTGGTCGATCACCTCGATGATTTCGGCCTCGTCCGCGCCGGTGACGGCCTGCGAGAATTCATTGTGGTCCACCAGCACCAGTCGGGCACGGGGCACGTCCACGAGATCGGACTTGGAGAAGACGCCCTTGAGCCGGCCGGTCTCCTCATCGACGACGGGAAACAGCGGCTGGTGCGAGTGCTGCACCTCGTGCTTCAATTCGGCCAATGGCGCGCGGGTGGAGAAGCTCTGAAACGCCGTGGTGAGCGCCTCGCCGATGGGCCGCGAAAACCGGATCAATTGCGAGGTGCTGGCGGTGTCGTGCGGCGAAAGGATGATGCTGACCCCCTGGTCGCGGGCGCTGGCCTGGAATTCCTCCGAAGGCTGGAAGCCGCCGGTGATGATGAGGCAGCGCACCTGCCTCTCGATGGCGAGAGCGTGGATGTCCGGCCGGTCTCCGGTAACGATCGCGAGCTGGTGGGCGGGAAATTGCAGGGAACGCTGGCGCGTGGTGTCGAGGCTGGAGGCCGCGACCACGAGCAGGAGGTCATCAAAAACCTCGGCATTGGAAGCCGCTCCCAGCAACCGGCCGCCGAGCGCGGCGACGATGTTCTTCAGGCTGGTGCGCACCGCGCGGTTGGCGGCGTTGTGAGGATGCGCGTCGTCTGGCGGCAGGAAGAGCTGCGCCAGATCCTGGATGGTGGGAATGCCCAGCAGCCGGCCCTCGGCATCCACCACAGGCATGGCGCGGAAGTGGTGGTCGAGCATCTTGCGATACACGGAGAGGAAGGTCTCGTCCGGCGCGGCGGTGACCACGTTCTGGCGGCAGATGGTCGCTGCTGTGGGCCGCACATCCATGATCAGCCGCGGCGCCGGCAGCCCTGCCTGCTGGAGGACCCAGGCGGTGCGCACCGTCAGCTCGCCGCAGCAGGCGGCCTGCGCCTCGGGATCACGGGTGGCACGCAGAAAAGCGGCATAGCCGATGGCGGAGCAGATCGCATCCGTATCGGGATTGCGATGGCCGATGACGAAGGTGGGAGAGGTCACAGATCGTTTTCCGTTTTCCGTTTTCCGTTTTCCGTGGAGAGAAGACGGGGCTGCGGAATGCGATGAATCAAACCCAGCCGAGTTCCTTCATCTTGGCCGCCACATCGTCCTTGCCTTCCAGCAGCTCGGCAATGGCGTCCCAGTGGCCGGTGATCAGGGCGTCACGGGCGGTGTCGATGGTGGTGAGGGGGACGCTCTTGTCGCCGTAGGTCAGGCGCTCGCTGACGAGGTCCACAGTCACTTCGATGCCAGGGTCCGCGTCCACGGCGGCGGCGAGGGCTTTGATGTCATCGCTGGTGGCGATCACGCAGGGGATGCCCAGGGTGGTGCAGTTGCCAAAGAAGATTTCAGCGAAGCTCTCGGCGATGATCGCACGGAAGCCGAAGCGATAGAGGGCCTGGGGGGCGTGCTCGCGGGAGCTGCCGCAGCCGAAATTGGAGCCCGCCAGCAGAATGCTCGCGCCCTTGAAACGGGGTTCGTTCAGGGGGTGCGGCTTGTCCGAGCCGTCCTCGTTCTTGCGCACGTCGTAGAAGGCGTATTCACCGAGCCCGTCGAAGGTGACGCACTTCATGAAACGCGCCGGGATGATGCGGTCCGTATCGACACCCGCGCCAGGAACAAAAACAGCGCGGCCAGAGACTTGAGTGATTTTAGCGAGGGCCATGGGACCCTCAGCATAGCAAGGAATGAGCCGTGGGCAAATGCGGAGAGAGGTTTGATCACCACACGGGGAGCTGATCCCAGGAATGGTGGCCGGGTTCAAACACCTCGTTGACGGTGACGTGCATGCGCTGCATCGCAAAGGGGCCGAACAGGGTGGCCAGCGCCACATCGGCGGCGTCGCGCCCATAGGCCACCACAATGCGGCTGCCGCTGGTGAAGTCCTGGGTGGGATCGAAGGTGAACCAGCGGCCGCCGATGTAGGCCTCAAACCAGGCGTGCAGATCCATCGGGTAAAGCAGGTGCAGGAAACCCACCACCATGCGCGCCGGGACATTGATCGCACGGCACAAGGCGATGCCCAGATGCGCGAAATCGCGGCATACCCCGCGCCTCCGCTGCTCGATGTCCAGCGCGGAGGTGGACGAGTCGCTGGACCCGCTCTCGTACACGATGTTCTGGCGGATCCAGGCATGAATGCTGGCGACCTGGCGGTAGTCGGGGAACGCGTTTCCCACGATGCTGGCCGCCAGCGAGGTCAGCTCGTGCGACTGGCAGTAGCGGCTGGGCAGCAGGTAGTGCAGCAGTTCCGTCGGCAACTGCTGCACGGGCACCAGGTGGGCGTAGATGTCCACATCCACGCTGTCCGGCACCAGCACCCGGTATTGCACCGAAAGGTGAAAATCCCCGGCGGGCATGACGGTTCGCTGGCAAAGATTGCCGTACAAGTCCGTAAACTCGACCATCGGCACCGGCGGATGGATGTGGAATTCCTCCCGGATGATCCACTGCGCCCAGCCGCTGCGCGGGCGCAGCATGAAAATGACGGGGACCTCCACCGTGGTCTGATAGTCAAGCTGGCAGGTGGCGTCGAGGATCATGGAGCGCGCAGGAAGGATGGAAGCGGAGAACTGACGGTCACAGCCCTTCGTTGGTGCGGGCCAATGAGCAAACAGAATCGGTGCAAGGGCCATGCCATGCCTTGCTTATCTTCGCTCGCGGGGTGCTGGGTGGCTCCATGGCCGTCAGGTTAGTGTGCAGGCGGAGCATGTCCCGGAGAATCCCGTTGCACCTTCGCCACTTCGTCGCCAACCATGCGGTCATGCGTTACTGGCTGCTGAAATCCGAACCGGATGCGTTTTCCTTTGATGACCTCAAGAAGCGTCCGCGCAAAACCGAACCCTGGAATGGCGTGCGCAACTACCAGGCGCGCAACTACATGCGGGACGAGATGAACGTGGGCGACCTGGGGTTGTTCTACCACTCAAGCTGCGCCGAACCGGGAGTGGCCGGGGTGGTGAGGATCACCAAGGAAGCCTATCCTGACCACACGCAGTTCGACCCGCAGAGCGAGTACTTCGACGAGGGCAGCAAACGCGAGGATCCGCGCTGGGTGATGGTGGACGTGACCTGGGAGGCCGACGTGCCCCAATTTGTGAGCCTGCAGCAGCTTCGCGACGACCCGGCGCTGGCCGACCTGCTCATCCTGCGGCGCGGCAACCGCCTTTCCATCACTCCGGTGGAGGCCGCCCATTTCAAGCGCATCTGCAAGCTGGGAGGGGTGAAGGGCTAAAGGTTGCTTCCCGTGATTGGGATGGGGCTGGTATGGCGAGTGTCGGCCACCCCTGTAAAATGACGAAATCCGAATGTCGAATGACGAAACCCCAACGCGAGCCACCTGGGCATTCGGATTTCATTCGAGGCACTTGTCAAACCTACCCCAAATGATCTCTGGATCCACTGCCTCTCCGCCCCTTTGCGGCAAAATGAGCATCTGGGTGACTTCGCCTTGCCGCAGAGGGGCGGAGAGGCAGTGGGCGCAGAGGTTCGGCAAGCGCCTTGAAAACGACGAGCCTGCTGGATAAGCCGCAGATGCGCAAAGCAGCCCCGCGCCCCGTGTTCGCGGCTGGAGTACAGACTTTAGTCTGCCGGGGTGGCGCATCCTTCAAGACACCCGGCCTCTCGCTTCATCGCGCAGGTGAACACGGAGTGCGTTTCCGTGTTCCGGCTTTCGTGAAACAACCAGCGCAGGGAAAACACTCTCCGCCGTCCCGCAGACTGAAGTCTGTACTCCAGCCGCTGTGCCAGGCCTGGGGCGGTGAAGATGAGGCAACGATCTTCGAAGCCGCCGATGCATGATACACCCCCGCGCCCCGTGTTCGCGGCTGGAGTACAGACTTTAGTCTGCCGGGGCGGCGCATCCTTCAAGGCCCCCAGCCTCTCGCTTTCTCGGGCGAGGAAACACGGAGCGCCAGGCCCCTCACTCCCCGCCTGCGCTTTCCAGGAGGGCGACGCTGGCCTGGAGCTGGGTGGCGGGGTGGTCGCGCAGGTCTTTGAGCAGGCGCCATTCGTGGATGCGGCGGTCGCGCTCGGGGTCGCTGAGATGGCTTTCCATCACTTCGGTGGTGAGGCGCTCCATGCGGGTTTGCAGGGTGCCTTGCAGCCACTGCCAGCCCTCGCAGGCCAGGAGGGCGCGGCAGTGGCGGGCGATGAGCAGGGCCTGCTGGTGGGGAGGCATGGGCGTGGGGGGTGGGATTTAGCTTTGGGGGGCTGCGGAGCGGGAAATAGGTCCTATAGGGCCTATAG
>CAINXC010000658.1 GCA_903854655.1 uncultured Verrucomicrobiota bacterium
CAGGGGCATGCAAAGGGGATGGGGGAAAGCTGCCTCGTTAGTACCGGAAAGCCGGGCGATGGGCAAGGAGCAACGCCCTCATCCTACTTCTTCCCCTTGCTCGCCGCCTGGGTGAACCAGTCGTTGCCACCACCACCGCCGGAACTGCCGCCGATGCCGCCAAAGGGATTGCCCATGCCGCCGCCTTGACCTTGCGAACGATTGTTCGCACCGCCGCTGAAACTGCGCTGCCCGCCGCCTCCACCGGTTCCAACGGCTGGCCGGGGGCCGGATTGACCGGGAGTGCCGCTCGGTTTGGCGCGTTCGAAGTCGGGCTTGGACTTCATGCTCAGCGCGATGCGCTTTCTAGGCAGATCGACTTCCATCACGGTCACCATCACCTTTTGCTGCACCTTTACCACCTCGCTGGCATCACGTACAAAGGTGTCAGAAAGCTGGCTCACGTGGACAAGGCCGTCTTGATGGACTCCAATGTCCACAAAAGCTCCAAACGCCGTGACATTAGTAATGATGCCGGGGAGCTTCATGCCCACGGTCAGGTCTTCGACCTTTTCCACGCCATCGGTGAACTTGAACAGCTCGAACTGCTTGCGCGGATCGCGGCCAGGCTTGGCCAGTTCGTTCATGATGTCCTTCAAGGTCGGCAGTCCCACGCTTTCGCTGACGTATTTTTTGAGGTCCACCTTGGCCCGCTGGTCGGCCTTCTGCATCAGGTCCGAAACGGTGCAGCCCGCGTCCGCCGCCATCTGCTCCACCAGGGCGTAGCGCTCCGGATGCACAGCGCTGGAATCCAGCGGGTGCTTGCCGCCGCGAATACGCAGGAAGCCCGCCGCCTGTTCGAAAGCCTTGTCTCCCAGGCGCGGCACCTTCTTCAATTCGGCGCGCGATTTGAAGGCGCCGTTCTCATTGCGGAAGGCCACGATGTTCTGCGCCAGCGACTGGTTCAGACCAGACACATAGGCCAGCAACTGCTTGGAAGCCGTGTTCAATTCCACACCCACTCCGTTTACGCAGCTTACTACAATATCATCCAGGCCGGCTTTGAGCTGGTTTTGATCGACATCGTGCTGGTACTGGCCCACACCGATGGCCTTGGGATCAACCTTCACGAGCTCGGCCAGCGGGTCCATCAAACGGCGACCAATCGACACCGCGCCGCGCACTGTGATGTCCTGATCCGGGAATTCCTCGCGCGCCACATCAGAGGCGGAGTACACGGAGGCGCCGCTCTCGTTGACCATGATCACCTGCACACCTTTCGGCAGGCCGATCTTGTTGACGAAGCCTTCCGTCTCCCGACCTGCCGTGCCGTTGCCAATGGCGACGGCCTCAATGTCGTAGCGTTTCACCAGGTTCGTGAGCAGTTCCTTGGCGTGCATCAGCGTGTTGCCGGAGCCGATCAGGTAGATGACATCGTTGTAGAGCAGCTTGCCCTGGGCATCCAGCACCACCACCTTGCAGCCGGTGCGGAAGCCGGGGTCGATGCCCAGCACTCGCTTCTGGCCCAGCGGAGCGGCGAGCAGCAGTTCGCGCAGGTTGTCGGCGAAGACCTTCACCGCCTCGGCGTCGGCCTTCTTTTTGGATTCCATGCGCGCCTCGGTTTCCATGCTCGATCCCAACAGGCGCTTGTAACTTTCGGCCACGGCCTGGCGCATCTGCTCGCTGCAAGGGGTGGTGCCGCGTGCGAACTGCGTTTCCAGCATGCGCACCGCCGTGTCCTCCGGCGGCGTCACCCGCATCATGAGGAAGCCCTCGGTCTCACCACGGCGGATCGCCAGCAGGCGGTGCGAAGGAATGCTCTTCAGCGGTTCGCTCCAATCGAAGTAGTCACGGAACTTCGCCGCCTCCGGGTCCTCCTCCTTGCCCATCATGACCTTGCTGACCACGGTGCCTTGCTCGGCGAACAGCTTGCGCAAGGTGGCGCGCGCCTCGGCATTGTCGCTCACGCGCTCGGCGATGATGTCGCGGGCACCACCC
>CAINXC010000659.1 GCA_903854655.1 uncultured Verrucomicrobiota bacterium
ATGAGGACGTGCTGGCCGCCAGGATGCCAAGCGAGCGTCTCCATGAGGCCGCTGCCATGCTCGCCATCCTTGATTTGATCCAGGCGCTCGCCCTTGCGCCAGTTCCAGCGCTGCCAGGTCATCTTGCCATTGCCGGCCATGGGGTCCACCATCGGGCCCATGCCGCAGCCGACGATGGCAGCGCCATCGGGCGAGAAGACCAGGCCGTAGATGCCGCCGGTGTAATGATGCGATTTGGTGGTGCCCCAGGAGGTGAAGTCCGGCGATGAGAACTGCGCCACCGGTTTGTCCGCCTGGGTCGCGTGCAAATCCCACACGCGCACCTCGCCGAGGAGGTTGCCCGCCGCCAGGTGCCGGCCATCGGGGCTGAAGGCGCAGCTCAGCACCGATGGCGTGTGGGTAAAGCTGTGGACGAGCGCGCCTGTCGCCGTGTCGAACACCTTCACGGACGGCTCCGTCTCGGCTGCAGGCTCGTATTTCCAGCTTCCGGACAGGTACTGTCCCGTGGTGGTGGCCACGTGTTTGCCATCGGGCGAAAGCGCGAGCTTCCAGCTCCAGAAGTCATGCGCCTTCACCTCGCGGGTGCACTTGCGGGTTTCGACGTCGTGCCACAGCAGCCTGCCATCGTAGCCGGCGGTGATCACGGTGCGGCCGTCGGGCAGCAGCACGCAACCGCTGGCGAAGGAGTCGTGCTTCTTCTCAAAGGCTTCCGTCCTGCCATCAGCGAGCTGCACCGAGTGCAGCGAACCATCGGCACAGCTCGCGTAGGCGCGGCCGCCATCAGGCGTGATCGCGAGGCCGAGCGCACCGGCCGGCAGGGAGTGATCGTGAATGCGGGTCAGTTTCATGTCGTTACGCCAGGATGTCGCGGATCGGTGCTGCGTGGTTTTCCACACGGTGGAAGGTGGGCATGCCCGGCAGGTCGTATTCGGAATACGGGTCGATGCCCAGCGCCGTGAAGATCGTGGCGAAGAGGTTTTGCTCGTTGTACGGCTTCTCGATCACATCCACGCCATCGGCATCCGTCGCGCCGGTGACCACGCCGCGCTTCAGGCCGCAGCCGGTCATCATCATGCTCCAGGCGTTCGGGTAGTGGTCGCGGCCGCGCGCAGGATTTAGCCAGGGGCTGCGGCCAAATTCGCCCATGGCGATGACCAGCGTGGAGTCGAGCAGGCCGCGCTCCTCCAGGTCGTTGATCAAATGGAAGACCACGCGGTCCAGCTCCGGCACGAGCATCTGATGGATCTCGTGGTTGAAGACGTGGTTGTCCCAGTTCATGCCGTTCGCCACCATCACGAAGGGCGCACCCTTCTCCACAAGGTGCCGCGACATCAGGGCATGCTGCGCGAAGCTGCCGGGGCCGTAGCGCTCGCGATCCTTGGCCGGCAGCTTGTTCACGTCAAACAGGTCCGCGCTCGCGCTCAGGCCCTTCATGCGCTCGAACGCCGCGTTCTCGCTGCGCGCCACCGTGCTCTTGCGGTCACGCTCATACTTCGAGGTGAGGAAGCGGCGCAGGGTCTCGCGCGATTCCAGGTCATGCTGCGGGATCTCCTCCGCCGATGAGTTCAGGAAGTGCGTGTAGTCGCCGCCCAGCCGCACCGGAGCATGCTCCGCGCCCAGCCAGCCCGCCCAGTTGCCGGCCTTGAAGCCTTCGAACTCGTTGCCGCCGGGGATCGGGTCGAGGAAGATGAAGTTGGGCAGCGCCGCATCAAGCCGCCCTATGGCCTGGGACAACGAGGAGCCCAGCGTGGGCCTCGTGAAGCCCGCGCGGTCCGGGTTGCCGCGCTGCAGGAGGTTGATCGCCTGGAGATGCTCCGGCTGCGTCGTCTTCATGCTGCGCACGATGTTCAGCTTGTCCGCGATGCTTGCGCACCTGGGCATCAACGAGGACACGTGCACGCCGGGGATCTTGGTGGGAATCGAGGCGAAGGGGCCGCTGCTCGGGCGGCCCGGCTTCGGGTCCCAGGTCTCGAACTGGCTCGGCGCGCCACAGAGCCACAGCAGGATGCAATGCTTCTGCGCGCGCTTGGTTTCGGCGGCGAACACCGGGTTTTG
>CAINXC010000660.1 GCA_903854655.1 uncultured Verrucomicrobiota bacterium
CGGCACGCTGTTCGGCGACGGCGTATGCGCGCGGATCAAACGCGAGCTTCTTAAAGATTCCTGTTTACGCACTTTTCTCAGCCAGTTTTCTTGACTGATCGTTGTCCCGCTCAAACATAAATATCGGCCAGCTTGAGCAACCGGTATGGCATGGGCGTGGTGCGGACGCCTGCCCAGAGAAGCCGCGGCATCATAGCGGCGAGATCGTATCGCCGGTTAAAGCGATATTCGAACTCGGCGAGGTAACGCGGCACGTGTTTCTGATCGATCGCCCGGTATGTTCCAACAATGGCGGCCTTGATGTTTCCGAGTGCGGTATTGACCCATTTGAAGCCGGGGGTCCGCGCCGCGGCAGCGCCCGAGCCGGTTTTGACGACTTCATGGGCACACCCGGCCTTGGCCACAGCCCCGAAGCAGGCCAGGCCATCGCTGACGACCTTACAGGAAGGGTCGAGGCTGCGTTTGGCAAAATCCGAAATCGAGTGATTGCAGAAGCTGGCGACCCGGCGCAGCTTCAATTGCACAGGCTTGCCCTCCGGCGTGGTTTCGACGGCGGCGACAAATGGCGTCTTGCCGGGCGCGCCTCGGCCTCGCTTACCGCCGGTGCGTTTGCCGCCAAGATAGGCGTCGTCCAGTTCAACGCGCCCGCTCAGTGGCTTGGCGGCGTCGCGTTCCATCATCACCTGCGCCAGCTTGTGTTTGACCTTCCAGGCGGTGGTCTGCGTCACGCCGAGGCGGCGGCCCAACTCGATGCTGGAGATGCCCTGCTTGCTCTGGGTCAGGTGATACATGGCGCGGAACCACAGCCGCAGCGGCAGGTGGGTCGAGGCGAAGATCGTGCCCGCGATCGGCGATGCCTGGTGACGGCAGGCGTTGCACTGGAAAAGCCCTCGGGTGGTCACCTCGCAATAGGCACGCCCACCGCAGACCGGGCATTCGAAGCCGTTCGGCCAACGAGAGGCGATCACCAACGCCCGGCATTTCTCCTCAGTGCCGTAAAGAGCCTCGAACCCCGCTTCGCTGAGACCCTTTTGGAATTGCACCTTGTTTCGAGCCATCGTCCCTGCCTCGCTAAATCGAATGTTCACGATATGTGCCACGAAAGAGAAGCTGAGAAAAGTGCGTAAACAGGATGCAGAATGGCGGGCGAGTGGTGACACTCAGCATCGCCACCAGCGAGAGCTGGAAGGACGACCGCTCCGGGGAGCGCCGCGAGCGCACGGAATGGCATCGCGTCGTCATCTTCAACGAGGGTCTCGGAAAGATCGCCGAGCAGTTTGCGTGCCAATCACGCATGAAGTCAACAAATAAAAACCTGCTTACGCACTTTCCTCAGCCTCCCGTTTCTGGCACATATAGTGAACATCCGGTGTGGTGAGGCGGGGACGATGGCTCGGAACAAGGTGCAATTCCAAAAGGGTCTCAGCGAGGTGGGGTTCGAGGCGCTCTACGGCACTGAGGAGAAATGACGGGCAGTGGTGATCGCCTCTCGTTGGCCGAACGGCTTCGAATGCCCGGTCTGCGGTGGACGTGCCTATTGCGAGGTGACCA
>CAINXC010000661.1 GCA_903854655.1 uncultured Verrucomicrobiota bacterium
GCGCAAGGACATCCGCGTGGGCGACACCGTGGTCATCGAGAAAGCCGGGGAGATCATTCCCGCCGTGGTGATCGTGAAAAAGGACAAGCGCGACGGCAGCGAGCAGCCCATTCCCGTGCCAACCCACTGTCCCGTATGCGGCAGCGAGGTGAGCAAGGACCCGGAGGCGGTGATCCTGCGCTGCGCCAATCCCGAGTGCTCGGAGCAGGTCAAACGTCGTCTGGAGCACTTCGTGTGTCGCGGCGCCATGGACATCAGCGGCCTGGGCTCGGAGAAGGTGGGGCAGTTCGTGGATGCCAAACTCATCAGCAACGCGGCCGACATCTATGATCTGACTGAAGAGAAGCTCGCAGGTGTGGAGCGGCTGGCGGCCAAGAGCATTGACAACCTCTTGAAAGGCATCGCCGAAAGCAAGAAGCAGCCCCCCTACCGTTTGGTGTTCGGCCTGGGCATTCTTCACGTGGGTGTTTCCGGGGCGCGGGCGCTGCTGGATCACTTCGGCAGCATCGACAAGATCGCGGAGGCTTCCGTCGACGAGCTGGTGAGGGTGCCGGACATCGGCGGCGTGGTGGCCCCCAGCATTCATGCCTGGTTCCATGACGAGCGCAATCTGGCGCTGCTGGAGCGACTGAAGCAGGCGGGACTGACCTTTGCCAACCCGCAGTCCACCCAGGTTTCCGACAAACTTGCCAACACCACCTGGGTGATCACCGGCACTCTCAGCATGGGCCGGGAGGAGATCGCCGAGCTGATTCGCTCCCACGGAGGGAGGGTGAGCGGCAGCGTCAGTGCCAAGACCACTTATCTGCTGGCCGGAGAAGAAGCGGGCAGCAAGATGGACAAAGCCACCAAGCTGGGTGTAAAAGTGATGGATGAACCCGCCTTCCGGGCGATGATCGACTAAGAGCCCGCTCTGCCCACCATGCACGCCACCGCCCGCCTCGCCCTTCTCCTGCTGCTCGTGTGCGCCCAGCACGCGCTTGCCCAGAAACCCAAGCTCAATGAAACCAACAGCGATGACATGTGGGTGGCGAAGGTGGTGCCCAAGGCGCTGGCCCCGCACATCACGCACTACACGTACCACAGCGAAGCGATGAAGCGCGACGTGGGCTACTGCCTGTACCTGCCGCCCGGTTATGAGAAGAACCCCACCGTTCGCTACCCGGTGATCTACCATCTGCATGGCGCCGGCGGCAACGAATTGCGGGCGATCACCTCCGCCCAGGTGCTCAACGCGGGCATTGTCTCCGGTCACCTCCCGGAAATGATCATGGTCTTCCCCAACGGCGGTCGCGCGACCATGTACCAGGACTCCGCCGACGGTCGCTTCCTGGCCGAAACCACCTTCATCCAGGAGCTGATCCCGCACATCGACGCCACCTACCGCACCATTGCCGACCGCAAGGGCCGGTGCATCGAGGGCTTCAGCATGGGCGGGCGTGGCTCCGTGCATCTGGCCATGAGGCATCCCGAGCTGTTCTGCTCGCTCTTTGATCAGTCGGGCAATGTCTTTCCCACCTCAAACATGCCGAAGGACACGCCCGCCGACGCCTACCCCTTCTCCTACCTGGGCACCGAACCTGCGCGGCTGAAGGACAATGATCCCTATGCGAACCTGCACAAGAACCTCGACCAGATCAAAGGCAGGCTGCGCATTCAGATCGCCTGCGGCACCAGTGATCCCGAGCATCTGCCCACGGTTCGACAGTTTCATGAGGAGCTGGTCAGGGCGGAGGTTGATCACACTTACCTCGAACTGGAAGGCCTGGGCCACAACCAGGCCCAGATGATCAGCCGCCTGAAAGCCATCTGGTTTGACTACCATGTGGAATCACTGAAACGGGCGGGAGCGGAATTGCATTTGATCAGAAAGTAAGGCACGATTCGCACTTTTCATCGTGCCACCCATCGTTTATACCTCCAACTATGAAGCGCTTCTTCCTCCCCCTGGCTTTAGGTTCGTTTTCGCTCGTGATCACCAGCTGCACTGAGTACGTCTCGGACAGCGGCCCCCCTTCGTCTTCCGGGCGCCACGCGAATCCCAGCCCCATCGGCCCCTTCCCTGATTACGCAGGCTATGCAGGTCCCCGCCCGACAAATGAAACCAAAGGCAGCCAGAACTTCTACGGCGGCCCTCGTGACTGGTACAACACCGGCTTCAAGACTGGCAAGGCCGACCGCCTGAGCCACCAGTCTGAGGACTACCGTCGCCACCCCGAGCTGTTTGACGAGCACACCGTGCGGGAGTTCGCTCGCGGCTACGACGACGGTTACGTCGGCAAGTCCCATTGAGATCGTTTTGACATTGATCACCAAAGAAGCCGCGGCGGATGCCGCGGCTTTTTTGTGCACACCTCAATGAGCACGCTGCGTCCCCGACGCTGCCAGCCGGTTTGAAGAGTAACGCGTCCCTGCCGGGTGCTCTTCATTCGCCGTAGCAGTCCCCTGCCCGGTGCTGCACAAAAGTATCGAATCACATCAGAAACCACGTAGCAGCGGGCGGTGCGCTGCGATACGAGTGTTGCCGAACCTTCGAGCACATTATGGGCAAAGAATACAGCATCACTCCCGTCGCGGTCCCGCCAGTCGAGACCCAGTACCGCCGCATTGCAACCGCGATCCCGCATCCGGATTCCGTGCCCACCCTGGAGCGCCTGCGCAAGTTCGAGCCGATCTCGATGCGCGGCCAGCCTCCCATCGTCTGGGACAAGGCGGAGGACATCTTCGTGTTCGACAAGCACGGCAACCGCTGGCTGGACTGGAGCTCAGGCGTGCTGGTGACCAATGCCGGACACGGCGTTCCAGAAGTGCGCCAGGCCATCATCGACCAGGTGAACAGCGGTCTGCTGCACAACTACGTCTTCCCCAGCGAAGAGCGCGGTGCCCTGGCCGAGCTGCTGGCCAGCGTGGCGCCTGACGGCCTCGACAAGGTGTTCCTGCTCACGACGGGCAGCGAAGCCACCGAGTGCGCCATCAAGCTGGCCCGCACCCATGGCATCAAGGCGGGCGGCAAGGCCAAGATTGGCATTGTGGGATACACGCGAGGCTTCCACGGCCGCACCCTGGGCTCCCAGCAGGCGGGCGGCATGGCGGGGCAGAAGGCATGGATCGTGAACGAAGATCCGGCGATTCTGAACGCCCCCTTCCCGGACGGCTACTGGACCGAGGACACCAGCTTTGACACCTTCCTCAACACGCTCGCGGAGCGCGGCATGGGGCCGGAGAACATCGCCGGTGTGATGATGGAGACCTATCAAGGCGTGGGCCCGGACTTCGCCCCGGTGGAGTATGTGCGGAAACTGGCCGCCTGGTGCAAGGAGCACAACGTGGTGCTGATCTTCGATGAAGTCCAGGCGGGCTTCGGCCGCACCGGCAAGTTCTGGGCCTTCGAGCACTATGGTGTGACGCCCGACCTCATCTGCTGCGGCAAGGGCATCTCTTCATCCCTGCCGCTGAGCGCGGTGCTGGGCCGGGAGCACATCATGGACCAGTACGCACCCGGCTCCATGACCAGCACGCACACCGGCAATCCAGTTTGCTGTGCGGCGGCGATGGCCAGCATCACCAAGATCATCCGCGAGGACCTCACCGGCAACGCCGCGCGCCTGGAGCCGGTTCTGCTCGCGGGATTGAAGGCCATCCAGGCAAAGCATCCAGGCGTGATCGGCCATGTCAGCGCCTCGGGCCTGGTGGGCGGAATGCAGACGGTCAAACCTAACAGCAAGGAGCCTGATCACGATCTCGCGCACCGCATCATCGAGCTTTGCTTCCAGCGCGGGCTGCTGCTGTTTGCACCCGTCGGCGCCTGGGGGCAGACGGTCAAGATCGCCCCGCCGCTGACCATTCCGCTTGAAGCCATGCAAGAAGGGCTCGCCGTTCTTGCGCAGGCCACGGATGACGCGGTGGCGGAGCTTTGAACACAAATCCAATCTGAGTTCGTATTGACGATCTCATGAGCACCGCCCCAACTACTCCGTCCCAGCGGCTGGTGTCGCTGGATGCCTACCGTGGCTTTGTGATGCTGCTCATGATGGCGGGCGGCACGCTGGGGTTGAGCGCGGTGTCAAAGGCGGTGCCGGAGAGCGGGTTCTGGAGGTTTCTGGCCTTCCATCAAACCCATAGTCAATGGCTGGGCTGCTCGCTGCATGATCTGATTCAGCCTTCGTTCTCCTTCATCGTCGGCGTGGCGCTGCCCTTCTCCATTTCGGCGCGGCTGGCCAAGGGTGCGACGATGGGCCGGCTGACGCTTCATGCGGCCTGGCGCTCGCTGCTGCTGATCTTTCTCGGGGTGTTTCTGCGCAGCGTGGGCAAACCGCAAACCTTGTTTGGCTTTACGGACACGCTGGCGCAGATCGGCTTTGGATACACGTTTCTGTTTCTCCTGGGATTTCGATCCGTGCGGGCGCAATGGATTGCGTTCGTGCTGATCTTGATCGGTGACTGGCTGTTGTTTGCCCTGTACCCGCTGCCGGGTCCGCAGTTCGACTACGCCAAGGTGGGCGTGCCCGCAGAGTGGCTTGCGCAGTATGGGCTGAGCGGCTTTGCCGCCCACTGGAACATGAACAGCAATGCCGCCTGGGCATTCGATGTGTGGTTCCTCAATCTCTTCCCTCGGGAAGCCCCTTTTGAGTTCAACTCGGGTGCCACCTGCACCCTCAACTTCATCCCCACGCTGGCCACCATGATCCTGGGCCTCATCGCCGGCCAGACCTTGCACAGTGATCGCACCCCCATGCAGAAAGTGCGCTGGCTGGCCATCGGCGGCGCTGTCGCGCTTGTCCTGGGCTGGGGCATGGGAGCCCTGGGCTGGTGCCCGGTGGTGAAAAAACTGTGGACGCCGAGCTGGGTGCTCTTCAGCGGCGGCTGGTGCCTGCTGCTGATGGCGCTGTTCTACCTCGTGATCGACCTCTGGAAGCTGCGCGCGTGGTCCTTCCCTCTGCTGGTGGTGGGGCTCAACTCCATTGCCGCCTACTGCCTGGTTCATTTGATCGACGGTTTCATTCGCTCCTCACTGACCACGCACCTGGGAGGGAACACCTTCCTCGTTTTCGGCAAGGTGTACCAGCCGCTGCTGCTTGGCGGCAGCTCACTGCTGGTGTTTTGGTTGATGCTGTTCTGGATGTATCGTAGGAAGCTGTTCCTGCGCATCTAGACCCGGATGAACCGTCGCACCCTCATCAAAGGCAGCCTCTCAGCCATGGCGCTGGGCGGGAGCGAAGGCTTTTCGCAGGATGCTCCAGCACAGCCCTCGCTGGTGGAACTGTCCAAGCAGCTTCAATTACACAAAACCACAGCCGAAGCCCTGACCAGGCTCTGCCTGCGGCGCATCGCCGAGATAGACAAGGCCGGGCCCGCGCTCAATTCGATCATCGAAATCAATCCCGAGGCCCTGGCCATCGCCGCAAGCCTGGACAAGCAGGAGCGGGTCGGTCCGCTCCATGGTCTGCCGATCCTGATCAAGGACAACATCGACACCGCTGACGCCATGGAGACAACGGCGGGCTCTCTTGCCTTGCTGGGGGCAAGGCCAGCACACGATGCCTTCATTGTGCACCGCCTGCGCAAGGCCGGTGTCGTGCTGCTTGGCAAGACCAACCTCAGCGAATGGGCCAACATCCGATCCCCCCGCTCCACCAGCGGATGGAGCGCCCGTGGCGGTCTCACGCGCAACCCCCATGTTCTGAATCACAATCCCAGTGGCTCCAGTTCCGGCTCAGCCGTGGCGGTGGCCGCCGGACTGGCTGCGGGCGCCATCGGCACGGAGACCGACGGTTCCATCATCAGTCCCGCCAGCGCCTGCGGCATTGTGGGGCTGAAGCCCACGGTGGGCCTCGTCAGCCGTGCCGGAATCATCCCGATCACCCACTGGCAGGACACCGCCGGGCCGATGACACGCACGGTGCGGGATGCCGCGATGCTCTTGAACGGAATCATCGGCATGGATCCCCTGTCACGGGACATCTGCCCGGTGGCCGCTTTCCTCACCGATTACACTTCGCTTTTAGCCAGTGACAGCCTGCGCGGCAAACGCCTGGGGGTTGTGCGTGACATGGCGGGCAGCCATCCCGCTGTCCTGGCGCTGTTCGAGGAGGCGCTGGACAAATTGCGTCAGGCGGGGGCCGTGATTATCGATCCGGTGGAATTGCCGAACATGAATGTCCTTGGCCGCCTGTCCTTCGTCGCGGCGTTGCCGGAATTTCGCGCCGATTTAAACAGCTATCTGGCCAATCGCAGCGCGCAGGTGAAGTCTCTGGCAGATGTGATTGCGTTTAACGAACAGCATCGCGATCATGAAATGCCTTATTTCGGCCAGGAGTTCTTCGAGGAAACGGAGCGCCTTGGCACTCCCGAAGCCACCGCCACAGGCATCGAAGCGCGCCTCAAGGTCCGCGCGCTTGCCGGACCGCAGGGCATTGATGCAGCCCTGAAGGCTCATGGCCTCGATGCCCTGATCTGCCCCACCAACGATCCCGCCAGCAAGACCGACCTGGCCAAGGGCGACAAGGACGTGCGCTGCTGCGGCACACCGGCGGCGGTGGTGGGCTATCCGCACCTCACGGTGCCCATGGGCTTTGTTGGTGATCTGCCGGTGGGCCTTTCGTTCTTCGGCACCGCCTGGAGCGATGCCTTGCTCTTGAGCCTGGGCCACGGCTTCGAGCAGGTGCAGCCCGCGTTTCGGGCGCCGCGCTTCCTGGAAGGGTGAGACACTCTGCCAAACAATGGGTCCTGGTCGAAAATGAAACGGCCCGAAGCTCATCGCTTCGGGCCGTTTGCCCCGCGC
>CAINXC010000662.1 GCA_903854655.1 uncultured Verrucomicrobiota bacterium
AATGGCTTTGAAACATCCGACTACGAGGGTGTGCAAGGGGTTTCCCTGAGGGGTGCCCCCTTGGAGTCCTCTGCGGGATTCCTTTTCGAGCAAAACGAAGGATCGCTTCACGACCTCGCGCCTCGGGTTCGTCAGGCTCTTTGACAGGTGGAACAAACCGGCGAACCATTGCGCCTCATGAAACGACTCGCCCTGCTGCTTGCCCCGCTTTTTCTGTTTTCCAGCCTCCGGGCTGACGAGGTTCTTCTTGTGGCGGACGGCAGGACGGAGCCCCTGCCCAAAGGGCTGGAGTTCCACCATGGCTCATGGAAGTTTGGAGACGGGGCGATGATCGGCGAGCAGGTGCCCACCGAAAAGCACCTGGCCACCATCAAGGGGCTCATCCCCTTCAACCGCATGAAGCTGGAGTGGAAAATGAAGTTCGTGGAGCCCAAGCAGAACTTCCTCTTTGTCACCTGGCCCGCTGAATCCAGCGCCCACGCCATGGACTTCAACTTCACGCCCGGCAGCGGCCAGTTCGCCATCGTGCGCCCGAAATCCAAGGACAAGGAAGGGGCGACCCTCGCCAAAGGCCAGTTGCAGAAGCTCGACACCGAGTGGCACGAGATCGTCTGCCTCCACGACGGCCCCAGCTTCACCGTCACCATCGACGGCGTGACCATCACCGCCTCCGACGAATCCTTCGCCCGCCCCATGGGCCCCTTTTACCTCAACGGCGGCGGCTTCAACGGCGCGAAGTTCCTCGTCAAGGATCTCAAGCTCACGGCGCTGAAGTGAAGAGGCACGCGCCCGCCTATCCAATCCCAGCCCAGCTGCGGCATACTTTTCCCGTAGCAATGGGAGGGCCCTGTGAGGCCTCCGCTCGGCTCTGCTACCGGTCTGCGCGGGCAATTTCCAAGACCTTGACGTGCCGGTCGGCGAAGTCCTCCCAGAATGTAATCGCAAAGTCACCGCAAATGGTCACGTGCAAAGCACGCCCGCCGGGATCGCGCTCCGTGAAGTCGGCCCAGTTCGAAGGGTAATCCTGAATCTGGCGCAGCCGTGAATGGATGAGTCTCTGATCCCTCTTCTTCAGTTGCGCCAGGAACTCCATTGCCTCGTAGTCGATGAGCAATCGGCAGGTCATTCGTCGCCGTTGTCATGCTCGCCGAGTCCCAGCCTGGCCTCGACTTCTTCAAGCGACAACCAATGACCCGGCGCTTCGTCATTCAATTTATCGGCAAATCGCTGCTGCCGACCTTCGCGCTGATGCGCAAGAGCCACCAAAAACCCCTGCAAGCGCCGGATCGATTCCGGCGGCCAGGTGGCGATTTCGCTCTGGATGCTTTCGAAGGTGGTGGATGCCATGGCGTTGCAGCTTAGTCAGGAGAGTCATCTTAATGGAGACGTCGGCAACATGCAAGCCGCGCTACAGGCTTGAGAAATCTCGTCGCAGGACTGTGCAACACAAACACCTGCCCCAGTGCTGCACTAACTCCTCCGCTCAACCTGGAAACAGTTTGGACACCGCCACCGTACGGTGGGCAAAGATGCGGTCCAGTTGCGGCTTGATGAGGAAGGGGTGGATCAGCTCCCCCAGCCAGCCAAAGGGAGGTACATAGGTGACGCTGTCGAGCATCTCGACCTGGCCGTCACCTGCGTTCTTGAAGTGGTGTTCGTGGTGCCACAAGGCATAGGGGCCCACACGCTGTTCATCGACGAAGAACTCACCCTCCCTGACATGGGTGATCTCGGTGAGCCAGTTCATTGGAATGCCAAACAATGGCCTCACCCGGTACTGGATCATCATCCCAGGATACATGCGGCCCGTCAGCTTGGTCAGGATCTCAAAGCCAAGGCCGGGAGGTGTGATGAGCGGCAGGTTGCGCGGGTCGGAGAAAAAATCCCAGGCCTGCTGGGGCGTCGCCTTGATGACCTGCCGGAATTGGAGCGTGTGAATGGCCATGTGTGACGCACGGTTACGAGCCAGGGCGCCGTTCGGCGGTCAGAAACCCGCCTCATCCAGCATCTTGGCGAAGTTCTCCAGCCCCCGGTAATCGGCCTTCCAGGTTGTGTACATGACGCCCATCACACCCGGCACGGGCCTGGCCTTTGCCAGCCACTTGCGCGTCATCTCCAGCGACTGGTCGTAGTACCCGGCGATGAGCTGGCGGCCGCCGCGATCCGAAAAAAACTTCAGGCTGCGCTCCGCGTCGCCGGAGTTCCAGTTCACCACGATCACATCGTCGCCCAGGCCTTTCCATGAGCCGGCCAGGTCGCCATTCACCAGGTAGTAGCTGGATCTGGCGTTGTGGAAGGGATCGAACATGTCGCTCCAGACGAAGGTGCGCGCGCCGGGGGCGGCCCGGTTTAACAAGCGTGCGCAGGACCGGACGCTGGCGGAGGCGATCTGGCCGGGCGTCAGGTGGCGCTGCTGGCAGGCTTCGCACCAGTTCATCACCCGCCACTCGTCGTGGCTCATCATGTAGCTGCCAGCACCCCAGAGCTTGTGGACATCCTGGGCCTGGCGTTTGAGCAGGGCATCGAAGGCGGGCTCGCTCACACAGGCGCTCATCTGACCCCAGTAGATGATGTGGGGATGATAGAAGGAAACCCGCAGGCGGGTGCCGTCTGCGATTCCCTTCACGCGAATGCTCGGCGGTTCGTGCCAGGGATCGTAGTCGCCGGCGTTGATCGCCCGTCCCAGCTTTGGATCGGCCACGGGCTCGAAGTCCACACCCTCCGTGAGGACCCTCCCCTCCTCCGTCTTTACGACAAAGGGCGCACCGGGGCGCCGGAGCAGGTTCACCAGCCCGCATTCTTCAATCGCGGGTTTTCTCCACCACAGGGTGCCTTGGTGGCCGCCCCAGACGCCAAAGGCAATGGTCAGTTCGTGATGGTCGAGTGAGTTGAAGGTGATGTGCTGCACCGCCCAGTCCTGCGTGGCCTGTTGTTGCAGGTGGGTGTAATTGAGCTGGGGGCCGGTGCCCGGAATCACCTCGATCTCGGGCGCGCCGTCGGAGAGTTCCTTGGTCTTCAGCCAGACGGAGATGTGATACTGGCGGAATGGCTGCACCGTCACCTTCTGCATGAAGCGGGCGTTGCGGGCCGTCGCGTCTGACCGCAGCCCGCCCTGGTCCGGCACCATGTTGTCATCCACAAAACCCCAGGCCTTGGGGATGGCGAGGCTTGCGCCCTTGAAGGAAACGTCTGGCTCCGGGACGTGGCTGGCAATGTAGTCCTTCACCACAAACAGGGCGTCCTTCACCGGCAGCCCCTCGGCGAGGTTGGGATCATTGGCGAGCAGGTCGTTCGAGTACCCGATTCCAAACAGCCCCGGCACCACCTGGATGCCGTCCGCCGCTGCTGCGTCCTTCACCCGCTGCACATTGGCGAAGTACTTTTTCGGCAGCGTGGGAATGCGTGCAAACTTCGAGTCGGTGAGCAGGAAGTGCGTGTAGCCGCAGGCCTTGGCGCGCGCCATCAGGGCGATGATGCGGTCCGCCTGCGCGTCAAGCAGGTAGTTGGCCGGGGCATAGACCCAGCGCTCCTTGGTTTCTGCGCCGGCGATGGAAGCCAGCCCGGCCAGGGCGATGAGCAGGGCCTTCATGCCGCTATTTCTTGCCCACCCGATAAACGGCTTTCTCGGTGCGGATGAGCAGGTCGTTGTCGCACACGGCCATGGAGGCGAAGGTCTTTTCGCTGATCTGGTTTCTGGCCACAACTTGCAGGGTCTTGCCGGGCTTCACCACTGCGGCGGCGCCCTTCTCGTCCACAGCGTAGATCAGGCCGTCGCAAAACAGCAGTGAGGCCCAGCTTGTGCCCAGCAGGCGCTCTTCAAAATACACCTTGTTGGTTCTGGCATCACGGCAGGACAGCAGGCCGTTGTCGGCAAGCATGTAAAGCTCGTCGCCAACCACCAGCATGGAGGGGTTCTGCGGCACGTGCTTGGTTTCCTGCCAGACCACATGGCTGGCCGTGACATCGCCCTTGCTTTCGGCATCCACCTTGATGGCGAGGCCGATGGGCTTGTCGAAACCGGTGCTCAGGAAGATCATGCCATGAGCGTACACGGGGCGTGGCACCACGGAGTAGCCCTGATCGTACATCACGTGCCAGAACTCGCTGCCGTCCTTGGGATTGAGCGCCTGAACAATGCCGCTGCCGGCGGTGATGACCTGCTTCTGACCATTGACCTCGATCACGAGCGGGGTGGAGAACGAGAACTTCTTTTTGGCATCGCTCACGCGTGCCACCACCCAGCGGGTTTTGCCGGTCGTTTTGTCGAGCGCTATAACGGCGGGATCCTGCTCCGCATCGGCGTTGTAGATGAACAGGTCGTCCACGATCACCGGGCTGCCGCCGGTGCCGTGAACGGGAGGGTAGGGGTGCTCCCGCGAGGTCCACAGGATCTTGCCCGCCTCGTCCAGGCAGGCGCTGCCGTGCTGGCCAAAGTGGACATAGACCCGCCCGTCCTCGTAGATCGCGGAGGGGCTCGCCTGGCTGTTCAGCGGGTGTGCCCGCAGCAGTTTGGGATCGGTCTGCTGAAACAGTTCCGTGTCCCAGGCGACCTTGCCGGTGGCGGCGTCCAGGGCCACGGCGTGCAGGCTGACACCGGCCTTGGGGTCGGCAGTCAGGTTTTCCGCCGTGGTGATGAAGATTTTGCCGTTGGCAACGATGGGCGAGGACCAGCCCTTGCCGGCGATGGCGGAGCGCCAGCGGATGTTCTTGTCCGCCCCCCATTCCGTGGGCAGGCCCTTGGCGGACGAATACCCTTGGGCGGTGGGCCCGCGAAACTCAGGCCAACAGGTTTCGGCATGAGCCGAGGCCGCGATCAAACAAAAACCGAGCGAGATGGGGAGAGGCCAGCGTGTCATCATGGGTAGAGTTGACAATGCGAACCGGCACGGCGCAAGCTTTCAGGAAAGTAGCCGGCTTCATGGCACCAGATTGATGACCGGCTGCTGCTTCTGGGCTTCCTGGAGGTTTTTCGCCGACGGCTCATCGGCAAACACCACGACGATGTCGGTGAAGCCCCTGGCTTTCCACTGGTCCTCTTTGACGAGCCAGTTCTTCACGAATTCGGCGACCGCCTTGCGGGCGGGCTCGCGCACTTCGTTGATTCGCGAAGGGCTGCCCGCGCGCTGCTCCAGCATCGGGGTGATGCCTTTTTCCAGTTCCGTCAGGTTGCGCGCGGCGTTGAAGCGCAGCCAGCCTGCCGTGCTCCTCGTCTCCATTCTGTCCGTGCGGATCGCCGGTGGCAAGCTGGGGCGGATGAGCGGGGCGATCACCACGCAGGTGTGGCCCTCGCTGCCGAGCTTCCACTCGTCACTGAGCTTGATGTGATAGCGATACACGGCTGGCACGCGAATTTCGGAGACGGTGGTGCCGAGGTAAACCGTGTTGAAGAGCAGTGTCTTCATGTCGTACTTGGTGAGCGTCTCCTGGCGTTCGGCGGTCGCCAGTTCGAGCACGTCGCCATGCGTGGGGGTGATGCTTACCAGTTGCTCCTGAAACGTCTGGGTGATTTGATGCGCCTGAAACTTATCGGGGATGGCCGCGAGGATGCCGGCAATCTCCTTGAGTCCGCTGACGGTCGTGGTGCAGGTCTTGAGCATCACAAAGGCGACGATCGCCGCCGTGGCAATGAAGGTGATGCTCACCCACTTGAAACAGCCGTGCCGCGACTCGCGGGGCTGGGGAGTGGGCGGCGTTTCTTCCATGATGGGACCAACTATGGCGTCATCCCGCCTTGCGTGCAATCATCTCGCAGGCCTTCAGATCCAGCTTGCCTGAGGCAAGCACCGGGATGTCCTCCACCCGCACCATCTTCTTGGGAATCCACAGAGCAGGCACGCCGCTGTCCAGCAGGCGGTAGCGCAGCTCGACTATTTCCAGGTGTTCCGGCGGGCCGGGGACGTTGCTGATGAGCACCAGGGCCTCCCCTTTTTCGACGTCCGGCACGCCGGTGATGACGATGCGGCGGGTGGACTCGTTCTCCAGGCCCAGCGCCTTGATCACCGCTTCCTCCACGGTTTCGTGGGGCACCATTTCCCCGGCGATTTTCGAGAAACGCGAGAGCCGGCCCTCGATGTAAAGGAAGCCGTCGAGATCCATGCGGCCCACGTCGCCGGAGCGGAACCAGCCTTCCTTGTCCAGCACGTCGGCAGTGCGTTTGGGGTCGTTGAGGTAGCCGTTGAACACGTTGGCCCCTTTGAACCAGATGATGCCGCTCTGGTGCAGGGGCTGCCGCTCGCCTGTTTCCGGATGGGTGATGCGCACGGCCAAGCCAGGCAGCAGGTGGCCCACGGACCCTGGGCGGCACGCGGGGATGACAGGGTGTGAGTGCTCGTCGCCGATGGGTTCGGGCTCCGGCAGGTTCACGTTCGAAGCCGGTGAGGTTTCCGTGAGGCCGTATCCTTCGAACACGGTCTTGCCAAACTTGGCTTCAAACGCATCCGCGACGGAGCGGGGCAGTTTTTCCGCGCCAGTGACGACCATCTTGACGCTGGCAAGCTGTTCGCGGTTCACTCCGCGCAGGTAGCCGCGCAGGAAGGTGGGCGTGGTGATCAGCAGGGAAATGCGGTGTTTCTGCACCAGATCCGCAATCTTCCGGGTTTCCAGGGGGGTGGGATAGGTCACCAGATTGAGCCCTTGAATCACCGGATACCAAAGGGTGACCGTGCAGCCGAAGCTGTGGAACAAAGGCAGGCAGGCCAGGATGCTGTCGCTGCTCTTCAAATTCAGCCGGCTGCTGAACTGGGTGACGTTGGCGATCAGGTTGCGGTGCGTGAGCACGACACCCTTCGGATCGCCCACCGTTCCGCTGGTGAAGAGCAGGGTTGCCTCGGTGTTGCCTCCGGTTCGGGAAAGCCCCAGCTTCAAGGCCAGCAGGCGCGCGGGCAGCAGCTTGCTGATGACGTACCACAAGCGGATCTTGTTTTGCAGCGAGGGCATCAGGCGCTCCAGCATGGTCAGGTGCTTCAGCGGCGGCCAGGGGAAGCCCTGCATCTTGCGCACAAAAGTGTCCGCTGTCAGGTAGCAGTCCATGTCCGACTGCTTGATCGCGCTTTCCACCGCCGCCCGGCCTGCGGTGAAATTGAGATTGACCGGGGTCTTGCCGGCCAGCAGCACGGCGATGTTCGCAATCAAGGCGACAGGACAGGGCGGGAGAATGATGCCCACGCGCTTTTTCTTCGTCTGGCTCTTGATGTGCAGGCTCAGCACGATGGCTGCTGCGAGCACCTTGTCGAAGCGCAGCTCGCCGCCGTCCTTGCCGTCGATGACATGGTTGGTCGTGCCATGTTTCTTCAGCCCCAGGAGCAGGGCGTAGCCCAGGTTGCACTCCAGCGCGGGATTGAGCGAAAAGCACTGTTCGGCCAGGCGCAGCAGGCTTTCCTGGTAGGCGGCGAGGGTGATGTCAGCCCCCTCGAGCATCTTGCCAAAGGCGATCAGGGTTTCGGTGTCGGAGTGGTTGCGCTCAATCGTGGTGGCGGTGTCCTTCACGTGATGGACATAGGCCGGTATCACGGGAATGCCTGCTTTGAGAAGGAATTCCAGCTTGAGCCCGGGCACGGTGGTCAGCGGAGCGGTCACCGTCGCCGCTTCGGCGGGCAGGTAAAGGACCACTGATCCGTCCTTCATCGCATTGGCCATCGCTCCACGATAGGAGGCCACATCCGTGGTTTCCGGCATGATCACCAGCGTGGTGACATGTTCGCGGTCCAGGTGGTTCTTGAGCAGAGGGGGCAGCCCCGCTCCATCTTCGATCATGTACACCAGCCGACGGCCCTCCAGCAGGGCTTCCAGGCGCAGCAGGTCGTGGAAATTGAGCTGGCTGGGCAGGATCATGCAACCTGCCGAAGCGGGAAGATGGCTCTGGCCGAGGAAGGTGATGTCCTTGAGGTTGACCGCTGTTTCCTTGGGCATGACGACGGGCGTGGGGGCAGGTTTTGGAACCAGTGTAGAGAGCAGAAAAGGGGCCCTTCGTAAAGGCCGCGTTTGAGCGACCGATGAGCCCGTCCCGCTGTGCTGGCCATTGTGCAAGCGCTGTTTTGGCGTTCAATGCGCCCCCTCATGCAGTCCCCGTCTTCCCGCAGCATTCTCGTCACCGGCGCCAACGGCGTTCTTGGCTACGCCATCGCCTCCTGCTTCCTTGAGCGCGAGCCCGGGAGCCGGGTGTTCCTGGGGGTGCGCAATCATCGCGAGCGGGCGGATGAACTCGCCGCCCGTCACCCAGGACGGGCCGTTGTTGTCGGCCTCGACGTCACCAGCGCGGACGCCTGGGCCGCCGCCGTGCGGCAGATCGTGGCGCATGAAAGCCCCTTTGCCGTGCTGGTCAACAACGCCGGGTTTCACGACGACGCCTTGCTTGCCACCATGAGCGCCGATCAATGGGGCGGTGTTATTACCGCGAACCTGCATTCGGTGTTTCTCGGCTGCCAGGCCGTGCTCACGCCCATGATGCAGCATCGCTCCGGCCGCATCGTCAACATCGCCTCCCTCAGCGCGCTTCACTCCCCGGCAGGCCAGACGAATTACGCCGCAGCCAAAGCGGGTGTGATCGGCCTGACACAGAGCCTGGCGAAGGAAACGGCGCGCATGGGCATCACCGTGAACGCCATCGCGCCCGCCCACATCGAGGGCGCCCTGCCCCCGGAATGGACGGAGGAGCAGCGCAAGGCCGTGCAAAAGCAGATTCCCATGCGCCGCTTCGCACGCCCGGAGGAGATCGCCGCCGCCGTTTTCTTCCTTGCCAGTGCCGATGCGAGCTATATCACTGGCGCGACTTTAAAAATGGACGGCGGCCTAGTATGAGTATAGGAGCCGCCCTTATTTCCGCTCTCATCCACACATGACCCTCCAACAGCGTATCAAAGACGTGATGACCAGCAACCTCATGCTGGACGTCGCCGCCGCCGACATAGGCGATGACAGCCCGCTTTTCGGCCCCGGTGGCATCGGCCTGGATTCTGTGGACGCCCTGCAGCTCGTCGTGGCGCTGGACAAGAACTTCGGCCTCAAGATTGCGGACCAGAGCAAGGCGAAGGACATTTTGCAAACCGTCAACACCATCGCTGCGGCGATCGAGGCCAAGGGCTGAAGCCCGGGCTTGAATGAAGCGCGTCCTCTCCATCGCCCTGCGCTTTGTCATCAGCGCCGCCCTGCTGGTCCTGCTGTTTCGCGAGCACTCGCTGTCGCTGCCGCGCCTGCAGGTGCTCCGCACCGGGTGGCTCTGGACCCTGCTTGGCATCGCCAGCGCCGGTGTGAGCGTGCTGACCAGCGCCTGGCGCTGGTGGGTGGTGCTCCGTGCCCAGGTGCCCGCCACCTCCTTTGGCATGGTTTTCAAGGCCACGGTCGTCAGCGGATTCTTCAACATCACCTCCCTTGGGCCCATTGGTGGTGACACCTATCGCGTTCTCGCCCTCCGCCGGCACTACCCCCGGCAGGGCATGGCCATTGGCGCCAGCATCGTCATCGACCATCTGGCGGGCCTGGTCGCCATGGCGGTGATGTTCCTCGGCTTCGGGCTGGTCGCCCTGAAACAATGGCCCGCCCAGGCCGCTGGCGTGCAGTCGCTGCTGCATGGCTTCACTCTGTTCCTGCTGGCCTCCTCCGTGGGCATCGGGTTGTCCGTCGCCTCGCTTTCCCCGCCCGTCATGAGCTGGGGGCGCAAACGCCTGCCACGTTTCCTCAACCACCCGTTCGTGGTGCGGATGGAGGCGGGCTTCA
>CAINXC010000663.1 GCA_903854655.1 uncultured Verrucomicrobiota bacterium
ATCTTGATGGCGACCTGCGATGCGACCGGACCTTGAGGAATGGTCTGATCAGTGATGGTCTGGTCTTCCAGCAGCCCCTTGCCGTCCTTGTCCACGATGGGCTTCTGATCCTTGTCCAGCTTGGGCACCGTGACCTTCATGGGTTCAACCAGCTTCGCTGTGTCGTAAGGCTTGAAGTTCTGCACCATGCCCTGGGAAACAAGGAAGAGTGCGAATACGGCACAGATGGGCAGCAGCAGGTGGTAGGTGATGCGGATGAGGTCCACCCAGAAGTTGCCAAGCGTGGTCGCCGAGCAACGCGCAATCCCCCGCACCAGCGCGGCGGCAAGGGCGATGCCAGTGGCGGCGGAGGTGAAGTTGTGAATCGCCAGCCCGACCATCTGCGAGAAATACGACATCGTCGCCTCGCCCGTGTAGCTCTGCCAGTTGGTGTTGGTGCAGAAGCTGATGGCGGTGTTGAAGGCCAGATGATCGGCAAGGCCAGGAAGCTTTTGCGGGTTCAACGGCAGCAAGTCCTGGTAGCGCAGGATCAGGTAGGTGAAGACCACGCCCACAAAGCTGAACAGCAGCATGGACATGGTGTACTGTTTCCAGCCCTGTTCCTTGTCGCGCTTCACGCCCATCAGGGCGTACGTCAGGTTTTCGAAGGGCCGGATCACCGGATCAAGGAAGGTTTTGCCGTTCGCGTCCAGCACCTGGGTCAGATAGATGCCCAGGGGTTTCGTGATGAGCGCGAGCAGCCCGACAAAGAGCGCAAACTGAAGCCAGTCAGAGGAGTGCATAGGAATGGGATTAGAATTTCTCAGGCCGGATCATGGCCACAAAGAGATAGATGAAGAGACACAGGGCGACGCCGCCCACGATGATGTTTTCCATGGTAGTGGGTAGGTTAGAGTTTTTCGCAGAAGCGCACGTAAAGCGCGCTGAACAGGAAGAAGGCGAGCGCGGCGCCCATGTAGATTAGATCATTCATAGCGGTTTGAGTTTTAGTTCTCAGCTTTACCATGCCAGCTTGAGGCCCTATGCATAGTTAACAAGGTATTAATGGTGTTAACCTTGTGTTAAACTGGGCGTGTGTTGGCCCGAATCCCTGGTTTGGCGCCGCATGACCGCCCGCCAAAGAAAGCCAGGCTCGTTTTGCCTGTTGCAGGCCGGGCACGGCAGAATTCCCTCCCTCGGAAACAGGGTCAAGAACCGGCTGGAGCGGTCTTGACCCATTTGCGAACGTCATTCGCAAGCACGGGCGAGCGTCACAACCAGGGAGCCCCGGTGTGTCGATTGGCATGGACTTCCCAAGGAAGACTAAAGCACCTTCTCCGCCAGCTTTCTGGCGAGACTGAGAGGGCTTGAAACGGATGCAAACCCACAGGCCTCGACGGGGTCCGCAGAGGGGTCGGCCTCTGAGAACACCCGCACCGACATGTGCAGCTTGCCATCCTCAATCCACGTGTGGGCGCCCACAGGCGTGTGGCACCCTGCACCCAGGATGCGGAGAAACTCCCGCTCGGCGACCACACGTGCCTCCGTTGCCTCATGGTTCAGGCTCCGGATGGCGTCAATCACAAGGCCGTCCCGAGCCCGCGTTTCGATGGCGATGGCACCCTGGCCCGCCGCCGGGAAAAACTTGGTGGGATCCAGCACCTGGGCGTGCAGGGTGGCTCCATCAATGGCAATGGCGTCAAGCGCCTCGTTCAGCAGCCCAAGGCGAACCACGCCCGCAGCGGCCAGCATGATGGCATCGAGACC
>CAINXC010000664.1 GCA_903854655.1 uncultured Verrucomicrobiota bacterium
CCAGCCCTTCAGCCTGCATCACTTCCATGCCGATGGCGTGGATGGCGTGTTCCGCTGCCGTTGCAGCTTGGTCAGGGACGGCAAGGAGATCGGCCTCAGCGGCGAAGGCAACGGCCCCATCGCCGCCTTCGCTCATGCCCTCATCAGCCAGGCTGGCGCGCCCGCGTTCGAAGTCGCCACCTACCGTGAGCAGTCCCTCAGCGAAGGCACCGAGGCCAGCGCCCTCGCCTTCATCCAGATCAAGCTCGCCACCGGCAAAACCTGCTGGGGCGCGGGCGTGGACACGAACATCGAGCTGGCCTCCATCAAGGCGGTGGTCAGCGCGGTGAACCGTGCGGGGTGAGGCGTGAATTCGCAGCCCGGCGCCGGGAAACTACGCGTGCTTGTCATCCATCCGTGTTATCCGAGTCATCCGTGGTGAGAAGATGACGCCGGGACCGATGCATGGCGATGCCCGCGAGGTGTTCGGTTCACGCCGGGGGCGGCGTGATCCACTTTGGGGACGCGCGCCCAACAAAGTGGCAACCGTCGCCCTCGACGGGGTTCAAAAACCTATGCGCGCAGCGCCTGGAGTCGTTCCTGCCTCGGTCCTTGTCTGGGCCGCACTGGAGGTGCTGCTTCGGTAGGCCATCCCGCTCACCGCCGACGCTTCTTCTTGCGCTTCGGCGGCTGATACGCCCCGGCGTGCTTGCCGGTGCGCACGCCGTGGGCGGGCAGGGGCGGGGGCGGGGCGGGGGAGGCGGGTTTCATTTCGGCGCGGGTGGCGGCGACGCTGGCGCGCACGGCGTCGAGCGAGAAATCGTCCACGTCATTGAGGCCGTCGTCGCACTCGTCATCCTCCAGGATCGGGGCGACGGGCTCTTCCTTGCGCGGGCGGCCGCGGCGCGGGGGATTCAGCCGGCGCTGCTCCATTTCCCACCGGTGCAGGGCTTCCTGGCGCTCGCGAATCTGCTGCGCCAGGGGCGAGTTCACATAGGCATGAAAATCGGGCGGCAGCTCCGGCTCGTCGTCACTGGCATCGCCGCCCACTTTTACGCCCAGCTCGCGTAGGCTGGACTGGTGGCGCTTGATGCTGATGGCGCAGCCGAAGTGACCGGCCACCAGTTTTTTCACCGCCGCCTGCGACCACTTGTCACCGGCGTCGCGCGTGCCGGTTTGCAACTGCTGGCGCAGCCAGGCGAACTCCTCGGAAGTGAGCGCGCGCGGCTTGGCCGCCGGGTCCTGGGTCCGGCTCTGGCGCTTGGCGATGAGATCCACGCCCTGGCGGGTGATGCCGAACTCCGTGGCCAGCGCCTGCAGGCCCTCGCCCGCCTGACGGCGGCGGGCGATTTCCTCGCGTTGTTCGGGGGTCAGTCGGGCCTTGTGGCGGCTCATGAGGGGGACACAAGAGCACAATCGGCGCCCGTGCAAGCCAAGCCCCACTAGGCGTGGCAATTCGCTGCTTTTGCGTGGCACTGTCCCTGCTTGCGAATCGCTTGCAGGCGCGGTAATACCCCCGCCCCACGCCGCCGGGACCCTTTCCCGAGCGTAGTCTCATAGGCCCATGAAACACCCATTTTACGACGAAAACATCCCCAACGAAGGCAGCCTTCACCTCATGGACAACGAGCGCGACGCCTGCGGTGTCGGCTTTGTGGCCCATGTCACGGGCGAAAAATCGCGCAAGATCCTCGACATGGCGATCTGCGGCGTGTGCAGCGTGCAGCATCGCGGCGCGGTGGATGCGGACCGGGTGACGGGCGACGGCGCGGGCGTGCTGACGCAGATTCCGCACAAGCTGTTCGTGCCGGAGGTGGAAAAACTCGGCCACCAGCTCAGCCATGAGCTGGACCTGGCGGTGGGCGTGTTCTTCCTGCCGCAGGACCAGACGGAGCGGCTGAAAATCCAGCTCGTGACCGAAGGCGTGCTGCGCAACCGCAAGATCAAGGTGCTGGGCTGGCGCGACGTGCCGGTGAACCCGAACGAGCTGGGCGACAAGGCGCGCCGCACCATGCCTTACATCCAGCACCTGCTCATGGAGCGCCCGCCGGGCATGGATGACAACGCCTTCGAGCGCCTGCTGTACCTGGCGCGCCGCGAGGTGCAGTTGAAGGCCGTGGATTCGAAGCTGGCGGAGTTCTACGTCGTCTCCATGTCGCACCGCACCATCGTGTACAAGGCGCTGCTGCTGCCCTCCTCGCTGGAGAAGTTCTACATCGACCTGCAGAACGACGCGTACGAGACGGCGCTGGCCGTGTTCCACCAGCGCTTCAGCACCAACACCTTCCCCACCTGGGCGCTCAGCCATCCCTTCCGCATGCTGGCGCACAACGGCGAGATCAACACCGTGCGCGGCAACCGCAACTGGCTGGCCAGCCGCTCCAGCGATTTCGCCAGCGAGTTCTGGCAGGGCGAGGAGCACCTGCTCAAGAACCTCGTCGTCAAAGGCCAGTCGGATTCCGCCAGCCTCGACACCGCGCTGGAGCTGCTGGTGCTCAGCGGCCGCGACCCCGAGCACGCGATGGCCATGCTGGTGCCCTCCGCCTATGGCATCGACCCCACGACGCCGGCGGATTTGAAGAGCTTCTACGAGTTCCACGAGTGCTTCTCCGAGCCCTGGGACGGCCCCGCCGCGCTGGTCTTCACCAACGGCATCACCGTCGCCGCCAGCCTCGACCGCAACGGCCTGCGCCCCTCGCGTTTCAAGCTCACCGACGACGGCATTTTCGCCCTCGGTTCGGAAGTGGGCATCATCCCCATCGACGACGCGCGCGTGCTCAAGAAGGGCCGCCTCGCGCCGGGCGAAATGCTCTCCATCGACACCGCCAGGGGCACCGTGCGCTTCAACGGCGAGATCAAGGCCGATCTCGCCGGGCGCCAGCCCTGGGGCGAGTGGCTGCAGCACCGCACCGCCCTCACCGCGCAGGCGCCGCACGCGCCGAGCGAGGAGCTGGACGTGCTGGGCCTGTCGCAGAAGCAGGCCGCCTTCGGCTGGACCAAGGAGGAGATCGACATGGCCTTCGTCCCCCTGCTGCAAAAGGGCGAGGAGGCCGTGTACTCGATGGGCGACGACGCCTCGCTCAGCATCCTCTCGAAGCGCCCGCGCCTGCTGGGCACCTACTTCAAGCAACTGTTCGCGCAGGTGACCAACCCGCCGATCGACCCCATCCGCGAGCGCGGCGTGATGTCGCTCAATGTCGTGCTGGGCTGGCAGCGCAACTGGCTGGGCGCCACGCCTGAGCACGCCCGCGTGGTGCATCTCACCTCGCCCTTCCTTTTTGAAAACGAGCTGGCCACGCTCAAGGGCCTGCCGAATTTCCCGCACCGGGTGCTGGACATGACCTGGCCGCTGGCCGAGGGCCCCGCCGGCCTTAAGAAGGCGCTGGACCGCCTGTGCTACGAGGCGGAGGCGGCGGTGAACGACCACATCCGCATCCTCATTCTCAGCGACCGCGCCGTGGACCACGAGCGCGTGGCGATCCCGGCGCTGCTGGCCACCGGCGCGGTGCATCATCACCTCAATGTGAAGCAGGTGCGCATGAGGCTGAGCCTGGTGGTGGACACCGGCGAGGCGCGCGACACCCACCAGATGGCGCTGCTGTTCGGCTTCGGTGCCAGCGCGGTGTGCCCCTATCTTGCGTATGAGACAGTGCAGGAAACGCTGGAGCAGGACAAGACGGCGCGCAAACCCGCGCTGGAGGGCTTCGACTTCGCCAAGGCGCTGACGAACCTGCGCAAGGGCCTGGAGAAGGGCGTGCTCAAGATCATGAGCAAGATGGGCATCAGCGTGCTCAGCAGCTACACCGGCGCGCAGATCTTTGAAGCCGTGGGCCTGGGCAAGGACGTGATGAACTACGCCTTCACCGGCACCGCCTCGCAGATCGCCGGCCTCGGCTTCATCGAGCTGGCGGAGGAGGCCATCGCGCGCCATTCCGCAGGCTTCGCCCCGGCGCTGCCGGAAACCGGCCCGGAAGCCATCGACTTGGGCGACCCCGGCTACTTCCGCCCGCGCCAGAAGGGCGACATGCACGCCGTCACCGGCCCGGTGATCAAGAACTTCCACACCTTCGTCAAAAGCGGCACGCCCGAGGACTATGCGAAGTACCTCGCCGCGCAGACCGAGAACACGCCGGTGGCGCTCAAGGACCTGCTCGAATTCGTGCCCGGCAGCGACGGCCCCATCCCGATCGACGAGGTGGAGTCCATCGAGGACATCCGCGTGCGCTTCACCACCGCGGCCATGTCGCTCGGCGCCATCAGCCCGGAGGCGCACGAGGCGCTCGCCATCGCCATGAACCGCATCGGCGGCAAGTCCGACAGCGGCGAGGGCGGCGAGGACCCGCGCCGCTTCAAGCCGTATGAGAACGGCGACTGGGCGAACAGCAAGATCAAGCAGGTGGCCAGCGGCCGCTTCGGCGTCACCGCCGAGTACCTGGCGAACGCCTGGGAGCTCGAAATCAAGATGGCGCAGGGGGCCAAGCCCGGCGAGGGCGGCCAGCTCCCCGCCATGAAGGTGAACCGCATGATCGCCCGCCTGCGCAACACCACGCCCGGCGTCATGCTCATCAGCCCGCCGCCGCACCACGACATCTATTCCATCGAGGATCTCGCGCAGCTCATCCACGACCTGAAGGAGGCGAACCCCCGCGCCCGCGTCTGCGTCAAGCTCGTGGCCGAAACCGGCGTCGGCACCATCGCCGCCGGCGTCGCCAAGGCGAATGCCGACATCATCCTCATCCGCGGCCACGACGGCGGCACCGGCGCCAGCTCGCTGAGCAGCATCAAGCACGCCGGCCTGCCGTGGGAGCTGGGCCTCGCCGAGGCGCAGCAGGTGCTCATGCTCAACGGCCTGCGCGAGCGCGTCACACTGCGCACCGACGGCGGCCTGCGCAACGGCCGCGACATCGCCATGGCCGCCATGCTGGGAGCCGAGGAGTTCAACTTCGGCACCATCGCCCTCATCGCCCTGGGCTGCGTCTATGTGCGCCAGTGCCACCTGAACAACTGCCCGGTCGGTGTCGCCACCACGGACCCCAAGTTCCGCAGCAAGTTCAAGGGCAAGCCCGAGCACGTGGTGAACTTCTTCAACTCCGTCGCCCAGGAGGTCCGCGAAATCATGGCCAGCCTCGGCGTGGCGAAGATGAACGACCTCATCGGCCGCCCCGAATTCCTGCGCCAGCGCCCGATTGCGGATCACAAGAAGGCGAACATGATCGACCTCAGCCGCGTGCTGCGCGACGTGGGCGGCGAGCTGGGCCACGACGCCCCGCGCATCTGCTTGATGAACCGCAACGACGGCCTCGACGAGCATCCGCTCGATGACAAGATCATCCAGGCCACCACCTACGCGATCAAGAGCGGCCAGAAGGTGAACCCGCTGCGCTACAAGGTGAAGAACACCTTCCGCAACATCGGCACCAAGCTCGCCGGCCAGATCGCCCTGCACCACGGCAACCACGGCATGGCCGAGGGCGCCATCGACATCACCTGCGAAGGCAGCGCCGGCCAGAGCTTCGCCGCCTTCCTCTGCGGCGGCATCAAGCTCACCCTCATCGGCGAGGCCAACGACTACGTCGGCAAGGGCCTGTGCGGCGGCGAGATCATCATCAGGACGGGGCCGCGCATCAGCCACTTCTTCAATAGCTGGGAGAACAGCATCATGGGCAACACCGTGATGTACGGCGCCACCAGCGGCCGCCTCTACGCCGCCGGCCGCGCCGGCGAGCGCTTCGCCGTGCGCAACTCCGGCGCGGAAGCGGTGGTGGAAGGCATCGGCGACCACGGCTGCGAGTACATGACCGGCGGCCTGGTCGTGGTGCTCGGCACCTTCGGCAGGAACTTCGGCGCCGGCATGAGCGGCGGCGTCGCCTACCTGCTGGATGAGAACGACATGTTCGGCGTGCTGCACAACCCGGAGATGATCAAGGGAACGCACCTCAGCGACCCCGAGGACATCAACCAGTTGAAGAAGCACATCTTCGACCACCTGGAAAAGACCGACAGCCACCGTGCGCGAGCCATCCTGGAAGATTGGCCCGCCTACGAGCCCAAGTTCATCAAGGTCACCAGCAAAGCCGAACCCGTCGTCCTCCCCCCCGAAGAGCCCGAAGGTGCTGCCGCAGCCACCGTGGCTGGAGCGGTGGTGCCGGTGTAGGGCGGGGTGGTGGATGTGTGGGTGGCGCGAAACAAAGTGGCTCACGTCGCCCTCGACGTGAAACCGAAAGACCCGCGCGCAGCGCCACCCATTGTTCCCAGCGCTTTGCTGTTGATTGGCGCTGGGAACGAGATCGAGGCGCTGCGCGCATTTGTTTTTGAACCCCGTCGAGGGCGACGGTAGCCACATTGGGGGGCCACTTGCACGCCACGGCAACCGATCCTCCGGCGGAAACATTATCCGCTCGTCAGCGCAGGAACCCTCCTTCACAGTCGCGGCATGTCCAGCGTCTCCCTCAAGACCATCGCCATCACCCTCGCCCTGTCGCTTGCGGCGTTGGCGCTATCTTCCCCCGCCATCGTTCACGCCGAAGGCAACCCGCAAACCCTGCTGAAGGCCGCAGATCTCGATGACACAGCCTTCGCTGAAGGGATGGAGGGCAAGGAAAGCTTGCTGAAGGAAAGCCCCAAGCGCATCCTCTGGACCCAGAACAGCCTCACCGAGGGCACGGGGCTGACGTATGGCGACTCGAACACCTCGGGGACGCGCCACCTGCGCATCGGCCTCAAGACGGCGGCGGCGGTGGGTTCGGTGATGGTGCGGGGCGGCGGGCGGCTCAGCGTGTTGAAGCCGGGCGCGGCCTATCCTGGCGACGTGACGCGCGAGGAGGACTGGCTTCCTGCCGAGCGACTGAAGGACGGCGCTGTCTCACACGATGAGGTGGAGCGCGACGAGTACGCCCTCTGGACCCTGCCGCCGGGCACGACCACGCGCGCCCTGCGCTTCACCCACAGCTCGCAGCCTTCGGACACCAGGTACGCGGGCTGGCTGGGAGGGGCGCTGGTGCTGGCGGAACGCCTGGCCAACCTCGCGCCCCAGGCGCTGGTGGCGGCGAGCGCCCGCGACGAGGAGGCGGGCAAGCTCACCAATTCCAAGGACGAAGGGTGGAAGGCCTGGGACAACGGCAAGGAGGGCGCGGCGCTGCCGGTCACCCCGGAGCATGCTGAGTGGCTCATGCTCGCCTGGGCTCAACCGGTGCAGGTGAGCGGGCTGGTGGCGCTGTGGGCGGGGTTCGCGGCGGCGGACGTGGAAGTGTACGGCGGGCCTGCGGACAGGCATCCGCGCGAGGCCGGCGAGGCTGACTGGAAGAAGCTCAAGAGCTTCAGCGACCTCAAGAACGGCTACCCGCAGCCGCTCTGGCCGAATGCGCTGGCGTTTGGCGAAACCATCACCACCCGTGCTGTGCGACTGCGTATCACTGCGCCGACCACCGAGGGCGGTCACCTCAATGGCAAGACCAAGGAAGGCCGCCGGATCTGGCTCGGCGAACTCATGGCCCTGAAGCCGCTGGGTGACGCGGACTTGAAGACAGCGCTGCTGCCGAAGGCATCGTTTGCGGAGGCGCATCCGCCGATCCCGGTGCGCTTCAAGCTCGCCGAGCCCGGCCTGGTCACGCTGGTGATCGAGGACGCGGAGGGCCGGCGCGTGCGCAACCTGGTTTCCGAAACGCCCTTCCCGGAGGGCGACAACGTGGCGTGGTGGGACGGCTCCAATGACCTGGGGCGCGACACTGACGCGGCCAGGCACGGTCTCTACCACATCCCGGAGCAGCCGGTCGCGCCGGGCGTGTATCATGCAAGGGGATTGTTTCACAAGGGTCTGGACCTGCGCTACGAGTTCCCGGTTTACAACAGGGGCAGCCCCGCCTGGGAGACCGCCGACACCTCCGGCGGCTGGCTCACCAACCACACGCCGCCGCAGGCGCTCGCCTTTGTCCCAGGCAACCAGACGCCGAACGGCCGGCCCATGGTGTACATCGGCAGCGCAGTCTCCGAAGGCGGCGCCGGGCTGGCCTGGGTGGATCTCGATGGCAAAAAAGCGGGTGGTCGCGGCTGGATCGGCGGCAACTGGACCGCCGCGCCGAACCTTGCTCATGACTCAGGGGCAAACGCGGTGCCCGAGGTGTTCGCCTATGTCGGCGCGGCCTGGACCAGCAGCGCCAGCAACCAGGACAGGACGCACGGCGAGCTGCGCCTCACCGCGCTCACCGCGAAGGGCGACAAGGCGGTGCTCAAATACCCCTTCACGCCGCCGGAAGGCGAGGATGGTGATCATCACTGGATCGGACAACTGGATGGCCTGGCGGCGCATGACGGGCTGCTGGTGGCGAGCCTGAGCAAGCTCGGCGCCCTGCTGTTTGTCGATGCCCGCGCCGGCAGGGAGCTGGGCGAGGCTCCCATCCAAAACCCGCGCGGCATCTCCTTCGATTCCCAGGGCAGGCTCCTGGTGGTTGCGAATCACAAGCTGATACGTTTTGTTATTGACGCTGGCGCGCCCGCGAAACTGGCCGCCGCGCAGACGCTTGTCGCCGAGGGCTTGCAGGACCCGAGGGGGCTCACGCTCGATGCGGCGGGGCGCATCTACGTCAGCGATCACGGCACTTCGCATCAGGTGAAGGTGTTCTCGCCGGAGGGGAAGTTCCTTCTCGCCATCGGTCATGCGGGCGCGCCCAAGGCCGGCCCTTACGATGTGCAGCACATGAACCATCCGCACGGGCTGGCCATTGATGACCAGCAGCAGCTCTGGGTGGCGGAGAACGATTTCCAGCCGAAGCGCGTGAGCGTCTGGACGCTCGACGGCAAGTTCCTGCGCGCTTTCTACGGGCCCGGCCGGTACGGTGGCGGCGGCACGCTTGATCCGCAGGACAAGACGCGGTTTTACTACGACGGCATGGAGTTCACGCTCGACTGGAAGACCGGCGCCAATGAACCCGTGATGGTGTTCAGCCGGCCCGATCATGATGATGACGTCAGCTCGCTGACCCGCGCCGGTCCGCCGCAGACGCCGGTCTATGCGAAGGGCCGCCAGTACATGACCAACTGCCACAACAGCAACCCTACCGGCGGCCATACCAACGCCACGATCTGGCTCATGAAGGACGGCGTGGCCGTGCCCGTGGCCGCGTTCGGTCGCGCCAGTGAATGGGAGCTGCTGAAGGGCGGCGAGTTCAAGTCGCGCTGGCCGCAGGGCCTTGATCCCAACGGCGATCCCTCGCGCAATCCGGCCTTCTTTGTGTGGAGCGATGTGAACGGCGACGGGCGGGCGCAGCCGGAGGAGGTGACGCTGGCCAAAGGCAAGAGCGGAGGCGTGACCGTGGGGCAGGATCTGTCCTTCCTCGTGGCGCGCATCGAGGACAAGGCCGTGCGCTTTGCGCCGGGTCGCTTCACCCCGCAGGGCGCACCCGTGTTCGATATGGGCGCAGGCGAAACGCTGGCCGACGGCGCGCAATCACCCGCGTCCTCGGGCGGCGACCAGGTGCTCATGAGCGCGGACGGCTGGACGCTTCTCACGGTCGCGCCGGAGCCCTTTGCCCGCGAAGGCTTCGGCGGCTTGAAGAACGGCAGGGCGCTGTGGAGCTACCCCAGCCTGTGGCCGGGGCTGCACGCCTCGCATGAAGCGCCGGTGCCGGACCGGCCTGGGGAGGTGATCGGCGGCACGCGGCTGCTCGGTGATTTCATCACGCCAAGGAGGAGCGATGCAGGTCCCATCTGGTGCATCAATGGCAACATGGGCGACATCTATCTGATCACCGCCGACGGCCTTTTTGTGGCGCAGCTTTTCCAGGACGCACGCACGGGCAAGCCCTGGAGCATGCCCGCCGCCGAGCGCGGCATGAAGCTGAACGACGTGACGCTGCACGACGAGAACTTTTTCCCCACCATCACGCAGACCAGCGACGGCCAGGTCTATCTTTGCGACGGAGCGCGCACCACGCTGGTGCGGGTGGATGGCCTGGAGGGCGTCCGGCGGCTGCCTAACACAGATGTGCGAGTTTCAGCCGAAGACCTGGCGGGCGCCGCAACCGGGCGCGCGCAGGCCGCGGCGCAGCGCCAGGCCGCCCGTGGCACCGGCATTCTCACGGTCG
>CAINXC010000665.1 GCA_903854655.1 uncultured Verrucomicrobiota bacterium
CCCTGGTCCAGCTCTGCCGTCACGTAGTGGCTGGTGGCCCCTATCAGCTTCACCCCGCGCTGATGCGCCTGGTGGTAAGGCTTTGCTCCGGCGAAGGCAGGCAGGAACGAGTGGTGAATGTTGAGGATGCGGTTGGCAAAATGCTCGATGAAGCGAGGGCTGATGATCTGCATGTAGCGCGCCAGCACCACGGTATCGACTTTGTGCTCCTCCAGCAGGGTGAGGTGTTCCTGCTCCACCTGTGCTTTGTTCTGAGCGGTGACGGGCAGGTGGATGAAGGGAATGCCAAACCGGTCGGCCGCAGGCTTCAAGGTGTCGTGATTGGCCACGATGAGCGGGATCTCCACCGCGAGTTCGCCGGCCTCGTGACGTGACAGCAGGTCGTACAGGCAGTGCCCTTCCTTGGTCACGAACAAGGCAATGCGCTTGCGCTCCGTGCTGAAATGCAGGGACCACGTCATGCGCCGCTGCTCGGCAAGGGGCCTGAAGGCGCCGTCGATCAATTCCTTGGGCAGCCCAAAACCCTCCAGAGACCACTCCACGCGCATGAAGAACACGTTGGCCTCGCGATCCACGTGCTGGTCGAGGTGCAGGATGTTGCCCTGGTAGCTGAAGATAAAACCTGTGACGGCATGAACGAGACCGGACTGGTCCGGGCAATGAATCAAAAGGGTGGCGGTGGGTGCGGTGGCCATGGAAGGGCGTTGATAGCCGATACGAGGCATGGGCGCTACTTGAATGCTTCGGCGCTTCAACCACTTGCCCCTCGTCCCAGCCGCGCCACCGTGCGCCATGTCTGGACGTCTTTTCCTCCTCGACGGCATGGCGCTGCTGTACCGTGCGCACTTTGCCTTCATCCGCTCGCCGATCATGACCAGCGACGGGGTCAACACCTCGGCGCTTTACGGCTTTGCGAACACGCTGCTGGAGATCACCAAGAACCAGCAGCCCACGCACCTGGCGGTGGCGCTGGACACTTCCGCGCCCACGCCGCGCCACGAAATGTTCCCGGCGTACAAGGCCCAGCGCGAGGAGATGCCAGAGGACATTTCGCAGGCGATTCCGCAGATCAAACGCCTGTGCGCCGCCATGCGCATCCCCATGCTGATCAAGGACGGCTATGAGGCGGACGACATCATAGGCACCCTCGCCACGCGTGCCGGGGCGCAGGGGCTGGACACCTGGATGGTGACACCCGACAAGGATTTCGGCCAGCTCGTGAGCGAGCACGTACGCATCTACAAGCCGGGCCGCAGCGGCGCGGATTCGGAGATCCTGGGTGTGCCGGAAGTCCTGGCCAGGTGGGGGGTGGAGCGGGTGGACCAGGTGATCGACGTGCAGGGACTGATGGGCGACACGGTGGACAACGTGCCCGGCATTCCCGGCGTGGGCGAGAAGACGGCGACCACCTTGATTCAAACCTACGGCAGCGTGGAGAACGTGATTGCCAGCGTGGACAAGATCAAAGGCAAGCTGCGGGAAAAGGTACGGCAGTACGCCGAGCAGGCGCTGCTGTCGAAGAAGCTGGTCACCATCATGACCGATGTGCCGATCGAGATCCCGCTCGATGACTTGAAGTGCCAGCCTTACGATGACGAGGCGTTGAAGGCGCTGATGGTAGAGTTCGAATTCAACGCCCTGGGCCGCCGCTTGTTTGGCGATGATTTCAAGGCGGGGCGGGGGAGGCAGCTTGCGACGACCAAGGAAGCCGGCACCGCAGGCGCGGCCGCCGAGCCTGCAATCCCAGTAGAAGCAGAGCCCGCGAAGCCGCATGTTCCGCTCAAGACCATCCATGAGGTGGAGCATTGGTACGCGCTTTTGAGCAAGCCTGCCGAGCGTGCTGAACTGATTGCGACCCTGCTCAAGGAGCCGCGCTTTTGTTTTGATCTGGAGACCTCCGCACTTGATCCGCGGCAGGCGGACATCGTGGGCATTGCGTTTTCGCGGGCACCGCATGAAGGTGTTTTCGTCCTTTTCCCTCGGGGTCAAAAGGAAGCGGCCTTGGTGCTTGCGGAGTTTCGGGAGCTGTTCGCGGGCAGCGCTGAGAAGATAGGCCACAACTTGAAGTTCGATCTCGCCGTCCTGCTCGCCCACGGTATGGAGGTCAGCGGCCCGTTCTTTGACACCATGCTTGCCCATTCCCTGCTGGAGCCGGATCAGCGCCATGGCATGGACACGCTCAGTGAACAGTACCTGGCCTACACGCCGGTGCCGATCAGCGAACTCATTTCAGAGAAGGCCAGCGCCGGCCAAGGGGATCTGTTTGGCTCGGACGCCGCTCCCGCCAGCATGGCGGATGTGGAGCAGGAGAAACTCAAGGAATACGCCGCCGAAGACGCGGACGTGACCTGGCAGCTCGCGCAGA
>CAINXC010000666.1 GCA_903854655.1 uncultured Verrucomicrobiota bacterium
AGGAGGGCTGTGAGTCCGCTGCTGTCCATGGTCCGTATGCCCGCCATGTCCACTTCGACCAGGGTAACCTCAGCGGGCAGGCGGTCCAGGGTTGCCTGCTTCCACTCCATGGCGGCCATGTTTTCGAAGTCACTGGGCGCGGCGAGCGCCAGTATGTTTTCGTTTGTTTTCATGAAAATGTGACCGTCCTGGAGCGATTGTCGGGCAAAGCCCTTTCGTGTTCTTGAATCAGCTGATGCACCTCGCCACGAAGGGCGGCAGGGCTGAACGGCTTCGCCATGAAGCCGGAAGCACCCTCGAACTTTGGTTGATCACCGCCTGCCAGCCAGGAGTTGCCGCTCACGACGATGACCGGGATATGCCGGGTGCGCTCAACTTTTTTCAGGCGGTTGAACATTTCGTTGCCGTTCATCAAGGGCATGGCGTAGTCCAGGACAATGACAGTCGGATCTGTATCGAGAGCCATTTTGAGGCCTTCGACGCCGTTCTCTGCAAAGATGATTTCGCGGCCCAACGGCTTGAGGCATGCCATTGCAACGATGTGGATGGCGAGTTCGTCGTCCACCACGAGGATGGGCCGCTGTGGAGTCGAGGGGAGTGAAGCGGCCCCCCTGGCAATTTCACACGCCCGGTGCAGACTGGTGGCCTCAATCAGCCTGGTCACCACAGGAGTGGGGTTGAGCAGGCGCACAACGCCATTGCGCTTTGCAAGCAGCTCGATGAGACCGGCGAGGGCAGCCAATCCGCTGCTGTCGATGGACTGCGTGCCCGCCATGTCCACCTCGATGATCACCGCATTGGCCGGGAGGCGTGCAACGACCTCCTCCTTCCATTGGAGCGCGATTTTGCGTTCGAAGCGGCTGGGCGTGACGACGGGAGCGATGTTTTGGGTGATTTTCATTGGGGCTGGGCGGTCGAAAGCTTCATGGGTTGCGCTGGATCAATTGGGACAATGAAGCGCCACAGGCAGCGTCGCAGAACGCTCAACCGCAGGGTCAGCGTGCGGGTGGCGCTGAAGTAGGCGGCGTGGGCCTGTGATTCGGAGATGCTTTCAGCATCGGCTCCCTCGGCATCAGCGAGCGAGAAGACCCCGGCCGGGCACTCCAGCCAGAGCTGGCCAAACGAACCGCGCAGCCCGATGGCATTTTCTGCGGAAAGGGGTCGGTTGCCCACCAGCGCCATGTCGCCCCGCACCACCAGCCAGAGCTCAGGCCAGCGTTTCAGCAGCCCGGCCGCATTGCGCAGGTTGAGCAGGGGATAGGTGCGGGAAAAGGCGTCCAGGCGAAATACCGGGGGCAGGATCACCCGTTTCTGGAAGAAGGTGTCCTGGAGCCTGAGCTTGGACCGGATCATGGCCGCCAGGGCCAGGGGGGAGGAAATCAGCATCAAAAGAAAAGCCGCCAGCCGTTCCATAAGCGAGGCACGCCGCTGCGAGGGCGAACGTCGCGAGATATCGTTGAGCAGGAAGGTGTCGCGCACCTCCAAAAATGAGCCCAGGCTCCAGTTGAGCAGGCCGTTGCCCCAGGCAAACGACTTCCTGATTGCGGCGGTGGAACCCACATAAGTGCCGGGTCCGATCCAGGAATCTTTGACCACCGCACCTGCATCAATGAATGCGCCGGCCTCGACGACAGCGTCCGGGCCTATGCGGGTTTCAGCTCCAATGGAGGCGTGGGGGCCGATCCAGACAGGGGCGACGAGGGTTGCCTTGCTGCTCACGGACGCCTTTGTGCTGATCCAGATGCCTGGGCTTATCTCGTGCATCGTAAGCTGGGCGGCCTGCTCACGCTTTTGCATCGCCTCGCGCAGGAGGGCAAAGGTGGATTCATGGCTGTGCCACAGGACCTTGTCCGGGAAGCCGGGCATCGAATCGAGAACGATCACGCGCGGTCTTGCCTCCGCCGTTGCACCACCTCCGTACCGCAGCTCTGCCACGTCGGCGGCGAGCTCATGGCGCGTGCCGGTCACCTCCACGCTCAGGCCCCAGGCCTCGCCCTTGCCCACTGCGTCACGGATCACCTCCGGGCGGTCACAGGCGAGCACCTGCACTTCGGTGACGCCATTCTTTTTCAGGCTCGAAAGGGCATGATCCAGGAGGCTCCGGCCCAGCACCGGCATCAGGGCCAGCGGCTTCATTCGCTGGAAAGCGCTGCCGGCGGGGCGGTATTCAGGACAGATGAGAATCGCTTTCATGCTTGTCGTCATTTGCCGAGCAGCATTGCAGGAAGGGTTTTGAGCATGATCCACAGGTCGCCCATCGCGGTCTGGCGTTCGATGTAACGCACGTCGAGCAGCACCTGCTCGTCGAAGTCGATGCTGTTGCGGTCACCGATTTCAAAGGCCCCGCCGTTGCGCTCGCCCACCTGCCAGAGGCAGGTGATGCCGGGCATGGCGAGGAGGCGGCGGCGGTCTTCCACACTGTACAGCGCCACCTCGCGGGGAAGCGGCGGCCGGGGGCCGACGATGGACATGTCGCCCATCAGCACGTTGAAGAGCTGGGGCAGCTCGTCGATGGAGGCCTTGCGGATGAAGCGGCCCACCGGGGTGACGCGCGGATCATTCTTCATTTTGAAGGTGATGCCCTGGGCCTTCTCATTCTGCGCCAGCAGCCCGGCGAGCTTCGCCTCGGCATTCACACACATGGAGCGGAACTTCAGCATGCCAAACTCGCGGCCCATGTAGCCAACCCGCTTCTGACGGAAGAAAACCGGCCCGCCGTCGATCTTCACCAGGATGGCGATGACGATGAACATTGGCGCCGCCATCGCAAGGGCAACGATCGCGACGAGCACGTCCAGCATGCGTTTGATGAAGTTCCCGCCATGCACCAGGCTGATCCAGGCCCAGCGCTTCAGCAGCAACAGAAAATGGAGGCGCCAGCGGCCCAGCCGGGTCTGCGCGGCGCGCAGGTGCCGGGTCTGGTGGCGGTAGCTTCGGGTGGCTTCGGTCATATGCCCACAAATGTAGGGGGCCGGCCATTTCTGTAACTCCCCCCAAGTGGGGGCCGTCAAAGGTGTTTCACACGGTCGAACATCTGTTCCAAATCCTCGATATAGGAGGGGAAATCGTAATGTTTGCTGACGAACTCAAAGCCGTTCTCGCCCAGGCGTTTTGCCTTTTCCTTGTCCTGGAGCAATTCGTCGAGCCGTTGTGCGAAGACATCGCGGTTCATCCAGGGCACAAGGTAGCCGTTCTCGCCGTCCTTGAGCCAGTCCTTGATGCCACCGGCATCAAAGCCCACGACGGGCAGGGCGTAGCGCATCACCTCAAGGCCGATGGTGGCGATGGGCTCCGGCCACACGCTGCTGAGGGCGACCACGCTGCATTCACGGTAGTAGGCCTTAAGTTCCTCCTGCGGAATGAAGCCCTTGAAATGCACCCGGTCACTGAGGCCGAGCTTGCGGCTCAGCTCCTCGCAATAGGCCTTGTGGCTGCCGTCGCCGAGGATGATGCATTCGAAAGGGCTTTTCAACCGCGCCAGGGCTTCGAGCAGCACGTCCACCCCCTTGCCGCGAATGATCTGGCCGGCGTAGAGGATGAGGTTTCGATCGCTGAAGGTGCTGCGCAGATCTGGGTCGCCCATGCGCGGAACCGGTGCATGGATTTCAATCCGGCCGGGGTCGAAGCCGTTGCGCAGCAGCTCGTCGCGCATGTAATTGGTGACGACGACCATGCGCTTGAACTGCTTGTTGAGCTCAATTTCGCGCAGCTTGGCGGAGTAGCTGACCCATTTCAGGGGGAAGCCCCCGCTGTTGTTTTTCACCACGCTGGCGAGGCAGGGGAAGATGCAGGCGGGCCCGGCGGCACGGGTGCAGATCTGGCGGGTGAAGTAGTCATACTTGTAGCTGCGCATGCAGTAGATGTCGTGGTCATGCACCATGCGCGCGAGCGGGCGCCCGCTGTCCACCAGCGCCTGGATCACGCGCAGGTCGGCCATCTTGTGCACGTAGACCACGTCCGGCTGGAATTCCTCCAGGGCGGCACGGGTGGCGGCGGCAGGATCGGGGACTTCAAGCGAGTAGCGGGAGGAAAAGGCGGCACGCCAGCCGTCCTCATTCTTCTGCGTGGAGGAGCCGTGCAGAATGCCGAGCTGGTGGGCGCGTTTGCCGAGCTCCTGGGCGGTGATGAAGGCGTTGGCCTCGGCTCCGGCGAGGGCGCCGAAGCGCTCGTGGACGTATAGCAGTTTCATGGTGATGGAGCGCCTTTGAGTCGGGCCATTTCCGTCTTGAGGACGGGCTCAACCAGATCGAAGACGGAGTGCAGATCGGTCGCGAGAGGTGTCTGGCCAGGCGTGATGTGCAGCTCCGCGAGCCGCTCGATCTCCCGGCACAGCTCGCTGATCCGGTTGAGGCCAAACAGCGAGCTGCTGCCTTTGAGAGAATGGGCTGCGCGGCGGAGCAGGACCTGGTCCGAACCGCCGGCGAGACGCATGATTTCCTCCAGGCGGGCGGGCGTGTCTTCGAGCCAGTTCTCGATGAGCTCGACTGCGGCCTCGTTGCTGA
>CAINXC010000667.1 GCA_903854655.1 uncultured Verrucomicrobiota bacterium
CGGGCCTCCACGCCGAACACGCGATGGAAGTCGCGCACCATCATGGGGAAGGGATGCGAGCCCAGCGCCGAGCCGAGGATGTAATGAGTGGTGCGCACATTGGTCACCCAGTCGCGCATGGCTTCGTTGACCGCTTCCTTGAGGGTCTGCTGACCAGCGGTGACCGAAACCACCTCGGCGCCCAGGAATCGCATGCGGGCCACGTTGAGGGCCTGGCGCTCCATGTCCACCTTGCCCATGTAAATCACGCATTGGAAGCCAAAGCGTGCGCACACGGTGGCGGTGGCCACGCCGTGCTGGCCCGCGCCGGTTTCAGCGATGATGCGAGTCTTGCCCAGCCGCAGGGCCAGCAGGGCCTGGCCAAGGGCGTTGTTGATCTTGTGGGCGCCGGTGTGCAGCAGATCCTCGCGCTTCAGGTACACCTTCGCGCCGCCCAGTTGATTGCTCCAGCGCTCGGCCAGGTACAGCGGGGTGGGGCGGCCCACGTAGTCGTGGAGCAAATGGTCCAGTTCGGCCTGGAAGGCGGGATCGTTGCGAGCCTTGGCGTATTCTTCAGTCAGCTCGGTCAGCGCCGCCATCAAGGTCTCGGGCACGAACATGCCGCCATACTGGCCGAAGTGGCCATGGGCGTCGGGGGAAGCAGAAGGGGTTTTGGAACTCATCGGGACACCCATTCTAGCGTGAAGTGAGCGCGTGCAAAGTGGATACGCGGCTCGCTCGGTTGGAAAGTGGGGTCGGAAGCGGCTCCAGTAGCTATGCGAGCATCCCCGTCACCACTTGTCCCGGCTGACCGTCCAAAATGGACATGTCTTGATTATTGTGCCGGTAGGTCAGCTTGGCAGCGTCGAGGCCGAAGAGATGCAGGAGGGTCGCATGGTAGTCGAAGTGGTTCACCACGTCTTTCACGGCATGGACACCAAACTCATCGGTTTCGCCGAAGGCCAGGCCGCGCTTGAAGCCTCCACCCGCAACCCACATGCTGAATCCGGACGTGTTGTGATCGCGGCCGATCTTGTCGCGGCCGGCATCGTTTTGGATCACCGGCATGCGCCCCATTTCACCGCCCCAGTGGACGATGGTGGTGTCCAGCAGCCCGCGTGACTTTAGATCCTTGACCAGTGCGGCGGAAGGCTGGTCCACGCCCGCGCAGGCGCCTGCCAGGCCCTTGATGATGCTGTTGTGGTGATCCCATGCCGGGACATAGAGCTGCACAAAACGCACGCCCCGCTCCACCAGCCGCCGGGCAATAAGGCAGCGCGAGCCGAACTCGCGGGTGACAGGATTGTCGATGCCGTACAATTTCCTCGTGGCCTCGCTCTCGCTGCCGATGTCCATGGCCTCCTTGGCGGCGAGCTGCATGCGCGCGGCCAGACCGTAGCTGGCGATGCGCGCCTCCAGATCCATTTCTCCGGGGTGGGTCTGGCCGTAGTCGCGATTGATCCTGCCGAGGTAGTCCAGAAACGTGTTCTGCACCTCGCCGCGCAGCAGCGCGGGGGGCTCCAGATTGACAATTCTCGGCTCCTTGGAGCGCACGGCGGTGCCCTGATACAGGGAAGGAAGCCATCCGCAGGACCAGTTGTGGACGCCCTCCACCGGATAGCCGCGCGCATCATTGAGGGCGACGAAGGCGGGCAGATCTTGATTCTCCGTACCCAGCCCGTAGGCCAGCCAGCTTCCCAGAACCGGCCGGCCCGCGAGAATGCGCCCGGTCTGCAGGGCGAGGGTTGACTGATTGTGATTGTTAACACCCGTGTGCGTCGAGCGGATCAGCGTCACGTCATCGACAATCTCAGCGAACCCGGGCAGCAGCTCGCTCACCTCGATGCCGCTCTCGCCGGATTTGCGAAACTTCCAAGGGCTGCCAAAGATTTTCAGGCTGGCCTCCTGCGCGTTGTCATGCTTGATCTCGCCGGGGAACTTCTGGCCGTCCATCTTGTTCAGCAGAGGCTTGGGATCGAACAGGTCCACATGGCTTGGCCCGCCGTTCATGAACAGCGAGATCATCGCTTGCGCGCGCGGCTCGAAGGCAGGCTTCTTGGGCAGCAAATCGTAGTGACGCACCTCCATCTGTGCCGTAGAGGCCAGCAAGCCCTCCTGCTTGAGCAGCCAGGCCAGCGCGATCGAACCGACACCCAAACCGTTGTTCGCCAGGAAGCGTCGGCGGCTGAGGCTGCGCAGTTGATCCTCCTTCGCTCTTCGAGCTTCGGAGGACGCGTAGTTTAGGGTTGAGAGTTGAGAGCCTGAAAATGAAGGGGGTTTCATGGCATTTTGATTTTTAGTCTGTCAACCAAGCATCCCGGTCTCAATCCACATACAGGAACGGATTGGCGTTCATCAATGCCTGGCAAAATTCCGCGAGGGCCATCTCCGGCAGGTCTTCAAGGGGGGCAATCGGCTTGCCATTGACCGGCTTGGCCAGCACAAGGTTTGCGCGCAGCGGCTCCGTCTGCTCGGAAAGGAATGCAACGGCATCATGAACATCAACCGAGCTGGGAGCGCGGCCAAAGGCCAGCCGCCACGCCAGCGCCACCTGGGCTTCCGGGGTTGGGCCTGCCTCCCTGATGAGGCGCCCGGCCATGCAGCGCGCCTGCTCCAGCGCAAAGGCCCCGTTCATCAGGGAGAGCGCCTGCGGGGCCACGGTTGAGACATTGCGGATGGCGCAGTCCGGCTCCATCCCAGGCGCGTCGAAGGTGTCGAACATTCCCAGCGGCTGGGTACGGCGCACGGCGACGTAAATGCTGCGACGAAACTCTTCGCCATGGAGGGGAATCATCTTGCCGGTGGGCCGGTTGGCGGCATCCATCATTTCCGCGCCCACGATCACCTGTCCGGTCTCGTCCTGGGCGGTGGGCACCGGCTTGCCATAAAGCTTCTCGTTCAGCTTGCCACTGACCGCCAGCATGGTGTCGCGCAGGGCCTCGGCCTCGAGTCGCCGTACATTCATGCGCCAGAGCAGGTGATTGTCCGCATCCACGCGTTCTTTCGCCGGGTCGCGCATGGACGCCTGGCGGTACGCAGTGGAAGTCATCATGAGCTTGTGGAGTTTTTTCATGCTCCATCTCTGCCTGACAAATTCATCCGCCAGCCAGTCCAGCAGTTCCGGGTGGGTGGGCGGATCGCCGAAGGCGCCAAAATCTCCGGGAGTGCCGACGATGCCGCGACCGAAGTGCTGCATCCAGGTACGGTTGACGATGACCCGGGCTGTGAGCGGGTGATGGCCATCGGTAAGGCTTCTGGCGAAGGCCAGCCTGCGGCCGGACGTGGGCAGTGATGGATCTTTGGCTGGCAGATCGGCGGGCCGCCAGGAGGCCAGGATTGCGGGTTCGCCGGGTTTGATCACCTCCTTCGGTTCGTCAAAGTTGCCGCGATGAAATAGATAGGTCTTGGGCAGGCGTCCGGGCAGTTCCGTCATTGCATCAATGAACTGGTCCATCGGCTTGGTGGCGCGCAAGGCCGCGATGTCCTTGGCGAGTTTGTTCATCTCGTCCGCGGCGGGCTTGTTGTAGAGGAAGAGGAAATTCTGCGCCAGGTCGCGAATTTTGAAGTGCTGGCCCAGCAGTTGGTTCTGAGCCGGTGTGCGTTTGGCCACGGGTGTCTGGTAGGCGATGCGGGCCGGTTCACGTTCTCCTTCGGGCAATTTGGCCAGTTCCTTTTCCAAAGCCTCGGCCATGTACGCATCCAGCTTCTTCTGCCGCGCCGCATCGAGGGCCTTGGCCTGCCGCTCGATCTCGTCTGTTTTCGCACGGTCGGTTTCGCCCAAAGTCGAGACCAGGCGCGCCTGAGGGCCGCGCCAGTAAGTTGTATCATAGGCTGGCTCGAAGATGGCGCGCATTCGGTAGTAATCCTCCTGCGTGATCGGGTCAAAACGATGGTCGTGGCACTGGGCGCAGCCCATGGTCACGCCCATGAGCGCGGTGGAAACGATCTTGATGGTGTCCGCGATGACCGCGTTGCGGGCGGCGAGGTCATTGACCACGCTGGTGCCGTCCGGCGCCATGCGCAGCAGCCCGGTGGCGGCGAGCATCTCCTCCTGTTCGGGCGCGGGTTTGGCAACAGGGTAGCGTATCATTTCGTCCCCGGCGAGCTGCTCGCGGATGAACTGGTCGAAGGGCTTGTCTGTGTTGAAGGCCCGGATCACGTAGTCGCGGAACCGGAAGCTCCACCCGCGCCACGGGTCCGCTTCTGAGTAGCCGTAGGAATCGGCGTAGCCGGCCACATCGAGCCAGTGCCGCGCCCAGGTCTCGCCATAAC
>CAINXC010000668.1 GCA_903854655.1 uncultured Verrucomicrobiota bacterium
ACCCGTCGCACGGCCAGCAGGCGGAGTGTTTCCAGTGATTTGTGGTCCAATTTGCGGCCGTCTTGCTTCATTAGATCGCACTATCGCACATAAACATAGTGTAGTCTATCCCAAAGACTTGTCAGTATGCCCTTCCGGCATCGCCTTAGCTTGGGGGATGACCAGCCTTTGAGGAGTCAATCCGCTGTGCTGCCTGCTTCGGGAGGCGGCACGGTGGGGGCAGGCTTTTGAATTCGCAGGATGGGCTTCTTGGGGGGCAGGCGGGCGTCGTTTTTGTTGCCGCCAGACCACCCGCGGTCTGAGCCATTGAACTTGACAGGTCGAGGGGCTTTGTTGCTTTGTTTTTGGCTCCGCATGGTCGGTGGTCCAATGTCATCAGTGCTGCCCGCCTGTCAACCCCGCCCACCATGGGGCATCAGCTCCGAACAAGGCAAAACACTTGGCCGGAGAACGTAGAGGCGGCAGAGTTCGCTGACGGCTATGCGAGCAGCTCAGTGATGATCCGGCCGCCGTTGACGATGTCGATGGGGCGAACGCCTTCGAGGATGAGGCGCTTTTGGGAATTGATGCCGAGCAGGCGGTACATCGTCCGGGCGAGGTCTTCGGGGCCCACGGGATTTTCGTCTGGTTCGGCACCGACGGCGTCGGACTTGCCGTAAATGAAGCCCTTCTTGACGCCCCCGCCGGCCATGGCCACGGAGAAAACGCGCGGATGGTGGTCGCGACCGTTGGTGGAGTTGATCTTGGGCGTGCGGCCGAATTCGGAACTCACCAGCACGAGGGTGGTGTCCAGCATGCCGCGCTCCTCCAGGTCCTTGATCAAGCGGGCAAAGGCGACATCGAAGTTCGGTGCCTGGCTTTCGAAGGCGCTCTTGATGTTGGAGTGGTGGTCCCAGCCGCCGTAGTTCACGGAAACCATGCGGGTGCCGGCCTCGACGAGACGGCGGGCCAGCAGGAAGCGCTGGCCGGCGGCGTTGCGACCGTACTCGTCGCGCAGCTTGACGGGCTCGGCGTTGAGGTCGAAGGCTTCACGGGCCTTGTCGGAACTGATCAGCTTGTAGGCGGCGTCGTAGAAGCTGTCCATGGCGTTGATCGCGTCGGACTTCTCGATGGCGCGGAAGTGCTCGTCCACGGCTGAGAGCAGGGTGCGCCGGCGCTCAAAGCGCTTCGAATCGACATCTTTGGGGGCAGCGAGGTCGCGCACGGTGAAGCCCTTGTCCGCCGGGTCGCTGCCCAGGGCGAAGGGACCGTAGGCGGTGCTCATGTAACCGCTGCCCTGCTCGGGGGCAAAGATGGTGGGGATGGCGACGTAGGGCGGCAGATTGTTGCGCGAGCCCTGCTCGTGCGAGATGATGGAGCCGAAGCTGGGGAACTTGATCGCCGGGCTCGGGCGGTAGCCGGTGAACATGTTGTGCGTGCCGCGCTCGTGGGCGGCCTCACCGTGGGTCACGGAGCGGATGATGCTGATCTTGTCCATGATCTTGGCGATGTTGGCGAACTTCTCGCCCACGTACTCGCCGGTCACACCCTTGATCGGGCTGAAGGGGCCGCGGTAATCGACCGAGGCGAAGGGCTTCGGGTCCCAGGATTCATGCTGGGCCATGCCGCCGGGCAGGAAGATGTGGATGACCGAGGTGGCAATCGGGCTGAAGGACTCCACCGCCGGCATCGCCTGCGCCGCCTGGAGCCGGAGCAGGTTCGGCAGTGTCAGGCCCAGCCCCGCCATGGCCCCCACCTGAAGGAAGTCGCGCCGCCCCTGGGAGGTGGTGAAGAGGTTGCCGTGGCTGCCGGAGCACAGAGGATGCATTTTCATGGTTTGAGGTCCTGCGGGAGGTTTGGAGTGAAACTACGAGGACCGGACCGGTGTATTGCGTGCGGGGCCGGATGTGACAAAGGAGGGTGAATCTTGCGCAAAAGAGGCGCAAACGCCGGCGTCGCGCTGGTTGTTGCTGCGGCCAAAACAGCACCCTTTGCCCTCTTGCCAGGGGCGCTGCCCGTCGCCAGACTGGCGGAATGCCTGTCATTCAACGCAAATGGTGGATCTGCGGCCTGCTGCTGCTGGCCACCATGATCAACTACATGGACCGCCAGACGATGGCGAACACGGCTTCGCGCATCACCACGGAGTTTTCGCTGAGTCAGGCACAGTACGGGCACCTGGAGACGGGTTTCGGCATTGCCTTCGCCGTGGGGTCCCTGCTGTTCGGCTTTGCAGCGGAGAAGATGTCGGTGCGCTGGCTCTACCCGCTGATCCTCCTGGGCTGGTCGCTGGCGGCGGTGGCCTCGGCGTGGACGGGCACCTTCGGGCAGTTGCTGGTGTGCAGGATCGTCTTTGGCATGTTCGAGGCGGGGCACTGGCCTTGTGCGATGAAAGTGACCTTTGCCACGCTGGACACCAAGGACCGCACGATGGGCAACAGCCTGGTGCAGAGCGGCGCTTCCATTGCCTCGATCATCACGCCGCAGTTGCTGAAATTGATGCTGACCAATGATGTCGCCTCGTGGCGCGGGGCGTTTCAGATCGTCGGTTTCGCGGGCATGGCGTGGATTGTGGTCTGGTTTGTCATCATTCGGAAAACGGACCTGCATTCCACCCGCCCCGCGACGGGAGAGGGGCCGGGGCTGGACCTGCTGCCGATCCTGCGCAGCGGTCGTTTCTGGGCGATTGCGATGCTGATCGTGGGAGCGCAGACCTGCTGGCACCTGTTCCGCGTGTGGCTGCCCAAGTTCCTTCAGGAAGGTCGCGGCTACGGGGAGGATGAGGTGCGCAATCTGACCTCCCTCTACTACATTTCCAGCGACGTTGGCTGCATCCTCGCCGGCGTGTTTTCCCTGTGGCTGGTGCGCCGTTTCCAGCAAACCACGCACATGGCGAAGCGACGGGTCTATCAGGTCTGCACCCTGCTGACGTGCTGCGCCGCCTTTATTCCCTGGCTGGGCAGGGGGGCGCCGCTGGTCATCGTGATCCTGCTGGTGGGCATGGGCGCGCTGGGGCTTTTCCCCTGCTACTACAGCTTTGTGCAGGACCTGTCCGACCACCACGTGGGCAGGCTGACCGGCCTGATGAGCATGTGGGTCTGGGCGGTGACCTCCCCCATGCATTCTGCCTTTGGTGCGCTGATTGACCGCACGCACAGCTTCGACATGGGCATGGCCTGCGCCGGGCTCGCACCCTTGCTCGGCGTGGCATCCCTGGCCCTGCTCTGGAAAGAAGAGCCCGTGACCGCATGAAATCTGACTACCTCCTCATCGACGTCGGCAACGGCCGCACCAAGCTCGCGCAGTCCTCACGCGACGAACTGCTGGGACGGCGCGAAACCGCGACGGCTGGCCTGTCCCCGGAATCGCTGCGCGAGACCCTGCAAGGCTGGACCTTCGACCGTGTGGTGGCATGCAGCGTGGTGCCCGCCGCCACGCAGGTGCTGCGCGATTTCTTCGGCCCTGCACTGATCGAATTGAAACACGACGGACCCCTCGGCATCGGCGTGCGCTACCCGAACCCGCAGTCCATCGGTCCCGACCGGCTGGCGAACGCGGTTGCGCTCAGCGCCCTGCACGCGAAACCGGGCCGGCCGGGGATCGTGATCGACTTTGGCACGGCGGTCACCTTCGACGTTCTGTCCGAGGATCACCACTATATCGGCGGCGTGATCGCTCCGGGGCTGCGCCTGATGACGGACTACCTGCATGAGCGCACCGCCTTGCTGCCGCAGGTCACTCTGCGCGAACCGGACAGCGCCATCGGCCGCAGCACCGAGGGCGCCATCCTCGCGGGCGCGGCCATCGGCTATCGTGGCATGGTGCGCGGCATCCTGGAAGCGATCCGCCGGGAGCTGCCTCATGGCGATGAGGCGGCCATTGTGGCGACGGGTGGCGATTCGGAATGGATCGTCGAGGGCCTGGGCGAAGTGCAGGTGGTGGACCCTGATTTGACCTTGCGTGGGCTGCGATTGGTGGGAAATCTGGCCGCCGCCTCGGCCCTGCCGGCCTGAGCGGCTTACTCGACATGCAAGACTCCTCCATCACCTCCATCGGCATCGACTTCGGCGGCACCTCGGTCAAGCTCGGCGTCTGCCAGGGCCCGGACCTGATCCAAATGGATGAACCGATTCAAACCGCCGCGCATCCCGGACCTAACGCGCTGATCTCCGAAATGGCGGCGCGTGTCGCGAAGCTCCGCCTCAGCCACCCCGCCATCGCGGCCATAGGCGTCGGCGTGCCGGGGCTGGTGGATTATGACCGCGGCTTCGTGCATGAACTTACCAACGTGCCGGGCTGGAAGCACATCCCGCTGAAGACCATCCTCTCCGAGAAGACGGGGCTGCCCTGCGTGGTCGAGAACGATGCCAACGCCATGTGCTACGCCGAATGGCGTCACGGTGCGGCGCGCGGCCTGCGCAATGTCATTGCGCTCACCCTTGGCACCGGCGTCGGCGGCGGCCTCGTTCTCGACAACAAGATGTTTCGCGGCAGTTGCTTCAGCGCCGGCGAGATCGGCCAGATGAGCATCGACTGCAACGGCGTGGCCGGCCATTACGGCAACCTGGGGGCGCTGGAAAAGTACATCGGCAACAACCAGATCGCCGAGCATGCCCTGCAGCGCTATGCCGAGGCGGGCGTCAGCAAGGGCGCGAATGACTGCACCCCCAAGGCCATCTCCATCGCCGCACAGGCGGGCGACGAGATCGCCCGCCAGATCTGGGCTGAAATTGCCGACTGGCTGGGCACCGCCCTTGCCAACATCGCCTGGCTCCTGAACCCGGATGCCTTCGTCATCGGCGGCGGCGTCGCCCTGGCCGGCCCCCTGCTGTTCGAGCCCCTGGAGCGCAAGGTGCAGTCGATGCTCAGCACCGTCGTCTGGGAAAAACTGCAAATCCTGCCCGCGAAGTTCAGCAACGAGGCCGGCATCATCGGCAACGCCGCGCTGGCGGCGGATGCGCTGGCGTAACAACCCAATACAGACATGGAAATCATCGTGGTCGGCGCTGGACGGATGGCCAGGGAGATCCTCAGCGCGTTTCGAGGCCCCTTGGCCATTGAGGTGACCGAGTGGGTCGCCGCAGCCGAATCCGCCAAGCCTTCGATCGTGATTCACGCCGGGTCAGGCCGGGAGCTGGACGAGGTGATTGCATTCTGCGAACGGACGAACTCATTCCTTGTGGAAGTGGCCACCGGATCGGCGATCGAGAACCGCGAGGTCCGTTTCCCCGTGGTCCTGTGCCCGAACACGAACATCCTGATGCTCAAGTTCATGGTCATGATGGCCAGGAGCGGAGACCTCTTCAAAGGCTGCAAGATCCAGCTCACCGAATCGCATCAGACCGCCAAGACCTCCACGCCCGGAACCGCCGTCGGCGTGGCTCGTTCGCTCGGCCTGCCAAGCAGTGAGATCCAGTCGGTCAGAGACCCGGTCGAACAAGCCCAGGTTCTGGGCATCCCCGAGGAGCATCTCTCCCGGCATGCGTATCATCATATTGAGATCCAGGACGGCCAGACCAGCCTCACCCTGGAGACAAGAGTGTTCGACAAGGCACCTTACGCTGCCGGCGTGGCCAAGATCGTTGCCGTCCTCGGTGCTCACCCGCTGGAACCTCGGATTTACAACGTCATCGAGTTTATCGAAAATGGCTGGCTGTAGCGGAGCTTCGAAAAGAGAGGGCTTTACCCATATCACATTTTGGGCCGGTGAAGGAAGGTGGCAGGGGCATCCTTGCCACTTTCAGGAGAGCTGCAAACACCGAGTGGCAGGGATGCCCCTGCAACTTTTTCACCTCTGTGTGCGGAAGATTCTGGCCGTCCTTCCGCCCTTCTGCATTCTTCCTGGATGGCCGACCGGTTTCAGCCGCTGAATTTGTCTGCTGAGGTGGACATCTATAGCATTCATCTTCCGCACTGGCGACAGGCGGGGGTGACCTACTTTGTTACTTGGAGGCTCGCTGATTCGCTCCCGCAAGGCAAGGTTGAGCAGTTGCAGGCTGAGCGGGCGGTATGGCTCGAGTCGCATTGCATTGACTCCGTGAACCAGGTGGAATCACTGCCTGAAGATCAGCGCCATGAGTATCACCGACTCTTCACGGCCCGGGTTCATGAATGGCTGGATGCAGGGTCGGGCAGTTGCGAATTGCGGGATCCCCGCTGTGCCGGGGTGGTGGCCGACGCTCTCCGCTACTTTGACGGACAGCGCTATACGCTGGATGCCTTCGTCATCATGCCCAACCATGTTCACGCTCTCGTCTGTCCCGCCAAAGAATGGCGGCTGGACCAGATTTTGCATTCGTGGAAAGGCTACACAGCCACGGTCATCAACCGGATGGTGAGTCGGAAGGGTGCCTTTTGGCTGGATGAAACCTGGGATCATATCGTGCGCAGCGTGGCTCAACTGGAGCATTTCAGAAGATACATTGAAGAGAATCCGATTAAATCCCGGCTCCCACAACAACAG
>CAINXC010000669.1 GCA_903854655.1 uncultured Verrucomicrobiota bacterium
CAAGTGAAGGAAGTCCCGAACTGCGGATCGCGCCGCTCTCGCACGCCGAAATCCCAAAGGTAAAAAACCCGCAAATCGAAGACCGCATGGGCCGCGAGCCAGGCGAACCACGGGCTGTAATACTGGGTGGGGTGCGACACGACGATCGCCAGGCGGCGACGGGCCCCGGGCGCGGCCGGAACGGCGAAAGTGGGATTCATGGCACAACGGTCACGGCCGAAAATCGATTCCACAGGCTGCAGACCGATAGCCCCGCGCTCACGGCGGCGAGCGCCCAAGGCAGGCGCGGCCACTTTTGCCAAAACGGCTGGGCGGCCACCAAAGCCCCCGGCAAGCCCCAGACGAAATAACGGTCGATGCTATGGAAAGCCCAATAGGGACCGGTGCAAAAGCTGAACACGCAATTGAGGACGAATCCCAACAAGACCGCGCGCCGCCAGGCGGGTAATTCCGTTTCATGGCTGAGTTGGCGGATTGCGGCACCCGCCACCACTCCGAAGCCAGCCACAGTGGCCCAGACATAGATCAGCTTCCGCACCGGGACCGCATAGCGGAATGGCGTGACCAGCAAATGGAAGAACGGCCAGCCCCAGTGGCCGCTCGCCTCGCCGCCATTTGTCGGAGCCACCTGCACATTCAACTCCGAGAGCGGTCGGGCATAGACGCGTATCTGATGCAGCACATCCCCATAAAGCGTAAGATTGGTCGCGATCAACGTCACCGCCATCAGGGCACCGCCGAGCAGGAAACTGGCGATGGAGCGGGTCGACTTGGACTCCCCGTGTAACGCTATGGCGTAGGCCAGAACCCAGGCCAGCCCGAAGGGACGCAGAAAGACAAGGCAGCCGCCAGCCAGACCCACCCAAAACCAAGCACGGGCGCGAACCGCCAGACAACCGGCGACGGCAAGGCAGAAATAAGCGCCTTCGCTGATGGGATGAACGGTGGCGAGCACCCAGGCAGGAGGGAAAACCGCCAAGAGCCAGGTTCCGACCAAGTCCCGAGTCAAACGGTGATAGAGCCAGGAAGCGAGCGCGGTGCAACCAAGGGACAGCGCCAATGCCGTCTGTTCCGGCAACCCAAGCCAGAGGGCGGGTGCCAGCATCAGTGGCCAACCGGGAAAGACGCGGGTGTCGTATAAGGTAGCGGGCCCGCCAGGCGACGGAGTGCCGGCGATGGTGTGGGCGACCGGGAGAAACGAACTCGCATCCGAGGTCGTGAGATACTCGCTCCACGAAACCCGCAGGAAGACGAAAATGCCCACCAGCAGGATGGCCCGGAACCAGAAGCCGAAGAGGATCGAGCCAAGCACCGAGCGACGGAGCGCGACTTGGTCGGGAGAGGCAGCGGAGGAGTGAGACAAGGTGGCTTCGAGGTTCAGGCCACGGCCGGTTCGGCCCGATGGGGAACCAGGCGGCGGACGAAAGGCAGACTGGCGAGGATGATCGGGAAAAATGATTGGAAAATCACGGTCACCAAGACGCTGGCGACCATTTCAAATGAATTGGCCATGCCCACGAAGAGGGTGAAGGCGAGAAAGCCCTCCATGGACAGCAGCAGTTTGCGGGCGGTGAAATTCTCCACCCAAGCGAAGAAGAAGCCCTCGACCATGCCAAGCAACAGTGAGCCGAGGATGGGCCCGAAATTGCCATAGGCCTCGGCGGGCAACCCCCACGCGATGTAGGTGGTGAGGGTGGAGTTCATGTCTTGGCGTCCGAAATGGGTGTTGAGCTGCACCTGCCCCTC
>CAINXC010000670.1 GCA_903854655.1 uncultured Verrucomicrobiota bacterium
AAGTGCGCAACAGCATGAACAACAACCCTGGTACCCTTGTGAAAGAAGAATCCCCTGGAATGGAATCCGTCGTTGTGCGCGGCGTCAGTCTGGAACGCAATCAGGCAAAGGTGACCATTGACGACGTGCCCGACCGCCCCGGCGTCTCAGCAGCTATTTTTGGCGGCATCGCCAAGGCCAACATCATGATCGACATGATCGTGCAGAACGTCTCCTTCGATGGCATTACCGACATCTCCTTTACCCTCAGCGGCGCTGATCTGCCGAAAGCCGAGGCAGTGCTGAAGGATGTGGTTGCGGGTCTTGGCGAAGGCGTCACCCTGCGCACCCAGTCCGGCATCGCCAAGCTCAGCGTCGTGGGCATCGGCATGCGCAGCCACAGTGGTGTGGCCGCCAAAATGTTCGGCTCCCTGGCGGATCAGGGCATCAACATTCAGATGATCTCCACCTCTGAAATCAAGGTGGCGGTGATCGTGGATGAGGCGGAGATCGAGAAGGCCGCCCGCGCCGTGCACACCACCTTCGGGCTGGATGCGGCGGTGTAGCAGTCGTCGTTTTGCAACATACCCCAAGCAAGGCGGTCGTGTGGCTTGTGCCGTGGCGATCTCACGACCGCGCTGGCGCCGGCGTGCGATTTGTGCTAGAACTGCGTTGAATTCCTCACCTCTTCTTCACCATCTATGAAGTCCGTCCTGCTTTTTCTTGCCATGGCTGCCACCTCGTCTCTGGCTCTTGCTGAGATCACTGAAACCCCGGTCGATTACACCAGCGCCGGCACCACCTGCGAAGGCATCCATGTGCACGATTCCGCCAAGACCGGCAAGCTGCCGGCCGTGTTGATCGTCCATCAGTGGACCGGCCTGAGCGAGAACGAGAAGATGCGTGGGCGCATGCTCGCCGAACTGGGATACAACGTCTTTCTTGCGGACATCTACGGCAAGGGGGTGCGCCCGGGCGGACCTCCTGGTGCGGCCAAAGAGGCAGCCAAGTACAAGACCGACCGCAAGCTTTACCGCCAGCGCTTGAATGATGCCCTTGCCGTGCTCACCAGCCAGCCCGAAACCGACACCAGCAAGGTGGCGGCCATCGGCTACTGCTTTGGTGGAACCGGCGTGATCGAACTCGCTCGCAGCGGCGCGAAGCTTAACGGGGTCGTCAGCTTCCATGGAGGACTGGATTCGCCCACGCCTGCGGATGGAAAGAACATCCACTGCGAGGTGCTGGCCCTGCATGGTGCGGATGATCCTCACGTGCCCGCCGCCGACGTGCAGGCGTTTGAAGACGAACTCAACGCCGCAGGGGTGAAGTATCTGTTGATCAAGTATCCTGGAGCGGTGCACGCCTTCACCCAGAAGAGCGCCGGCAATGACAACTCAAAAGGCGCCGCCTACAACAAGGATGCCGACCAGAAAAGCTGGGCGGCGATGATGGAGTTCTTCGGCCGCGTGCTAAAATAAGGGCGGTTAGACGGCGATCAGGTCGTAGCCTCGCCAATCCTTGATCGTTACGTTGGCAAAGGAGCCCACGGGCAGATTTTTGTCCACCATCACGGTGGCGTCGATGTCCGGTGCATCCCATTCACCGCGGGCGACTCCGGGTTCTTCGACCAGCACCTTGAGTTCGCGACCGTTGAGCTGCTGGTTCACGTTCTCCACGTTGCGCTGGATGGCGCGCATGGCTTCGTTCCAGCGACGCTTGCGCGTCATGTGATGGACGTGCTCCTCCATCGTGGCGGCGCGGGTGCCCTCTTCACGGGAATACTCGAAGACGCCGGCGCGCTCGAATTTCTCGTCCTCGATGAAGCGGATCAACTCGTTAAAATCCTCCTCCGTTTCGCCGGGGAATCCGACGATGAAGGTGGTGCGGATGGCGATGTTGGGAATGCCCGCCCGCATGCGCTGGATCAGATCGCGGATGTAGGCACCGTTGGTTTCGCGCTTCATGAGATCAAGCATGTGGGTGCTGATGTGCTGAAGAGGCATGTCCACGTAGCGGGCTACTTTTTCACACCGGGCGATGGTTTCGATCAATTCATCGCTCCAATGGGCCGGGTGGGTGTAGAGCAGGCGAATCCAGAAGTCGCCTTCGATGGCATTCAAGGCGGTAAGGAGGGTGGCGAGGGAATCTCCCTTGCTGCTGTCCACCGGGCTGCGTGGGTTGGGCCGCGAATCGGTCCACATGTCCATGCCGAAATACGTGGTGTCCTGGCTGATGAGGTTGATTTCCTTGACCCCGCTCCTGACAAGTTCCTGCACTTCCCTGACCACGCTTTCCTGCGTGCGGCTGCGATGGCGGCCGCGGATGCGGGGGATGATGCAGAAGGAGCAGGTGTGGTTGCAGCCCTCGGCAATCTTCACATAGGCCATGTGCTTTGGCGTGAGGCGGAACCGCGGCGTGTCGTAGTCGGGGATCCACTTGGGCTGGTTGGTGACGTGGTTGTCCGGCGCCGCATCAGCCTCCTTTTCCCTGCCCATCAGGCCAAGAATGATAGGGGCCACCTGGGTGACCTGGTCCAGACCGATGAAGGCGTCCACGTCTGGCATCAGGCCGGGCAGCTCCTGGGCGAAGCGCTGCGACATGCAGCCGGCCACGATGATTTTTTGCTTTGAGCGTCGCGGCTCTTCGGCGCGGCCGTCCACGGCTTCATGCACGGCGCCGATGCTCTCTTTCTTCGCCATGTCGATGAACGAGCAGGTGTTGATGATGAGCACGTCCGCCAGGTCTGCATCAGGGGTCATCGTCATGCCTGCCTGCTGCAGGTGACCGATCATCACTTCGGAGTCGATGAGATTCTTTGCGCAGCCAAGGGAAACGAGTCCAACTTTGATCATATCAGAAAAGGAAAAAGGGGGGCGGCCAGCATACACATGAACCCGCGCTGTGAAAGCGGGAGTTTGAGATTGGGGGTCTTCCCGGCCTTGGGCTCTGATTCAGAGGCCCCTACTGAGGCAAGGACGGCGCCGAAAGCTGCTGGTCCCGATACTCCACTTTCGAGAGTGCTTCAGAGAGGTCCCGCCCGGCTTTGAATCGAATGCTGGCCCCGCCTTTGAGAACGGTTTTCACTGTGTCGAGAAGAATGAAAACATCGAGAAGCAGGCCCATGTGCTTCAGGTAGTAGAGGTCATACTCCAGCTTCCGCCGCGCATCATCCACGCTGGCACCGTAGGGGTAGTTGACCTGCGCCCAGCCTGTAAGACCGGGCGGAAGCATCAAGCGCTCACTGAACAAGGGAATCTCTTTGACCAATGTCTCGATGAACTCGGGACGTTCGGGGCGCGGCCCCACGAAACTCATTTCTCCTTTGAGAATATTGAAGAGCTGAGGGATTTCGTCGACCCGGAACTTGCGCAGGAAGCCGCCCAGCGGGGTCACCCGCGAATCGTTCTTGCCGCCCCACCACTGGGCGCCAGCCAGTTCCGCATCAGTGCGCATGCTGCGCAGTTTGAGAATCTGGAACGGCTTGCCCAGCCGCCCGCTGCGAACCTGGCGGTAAAAAATGGGCCGCCCCGATGTGATGAGAACCAGCAGCATGCCCAGGAGGCAGACGGGACCAAGCACAACAAGCAACGCAAGCACGATCACGATGTCAAAGGCGCGCTTGAGCTTCCGAATGTACACGATTTCGGGATGTGACGACGCGGTGAGGAGCCACAGGTCGGTGACCAGCTCCAGCGCCACGGTCTGGTAGGAGTCTTCGAACGCCTGTGCGAGAGTAGTGACTCGGACACCGTTGTACCGGAGTACGCGCAATGATCTTGCCGTGGTGGGGTGAAAGAGGTGCTGTTCAGTGCAAAGCACCCTCGTGATGCTGAGCTCCTCCGCCTTCGACTCAATGTCATCCACGTTGCCCAGCCAGGGCAACTGGGAAGGTGATGGCGCGCCCTCGGTGGTGAACACGCCAACAAGGTTGCGGTGCATCCGGTCAAGCTTGGCAAAAGCCGCCACTGCTGCTTCATCGTGAAAGCTGCTGATCACGCAGGCCAGCCGCTCCGGCTTGGCGGCGAAACGCTGGCATAGCGACAACTGGTGGGCGAGGACGAGAAAGGCCGTCACCCCCATGCCGATCGCCTGCACGCCGCGACCGACGCGGGCGTCGAAATTGATGGAGCCCACCGCGAGAACTACGAGGGTCATGATCGCCAGCGAAACGAAGACCAGAGCCAGCCTCTCACGAGAACGCCGGGCATAGTCTGCGGGCGAATAAAGGCCAAAGATATAGCAGGTCATCGGCAGCATGAGCGCCGCCATCACCACTGCAGGCATGTAGGACCAAGTCTTTTCCGGCAGCCACTCTTGAAACCGCACTGCGACGGCTGCCCAGAAACCCAGCACACAACAGACACTGTCCAGCAGGAAATGCCTCACAGTGTGGCTCCAGTGATAGTTATCTGACCGTGCAAAGAGCATTGGGGAGGGTGGGAGATAAGCGATGGGAGGCCGTTCTGCAACAGCCATAAAGAAACAAAGCAGGGAGCAGGAGGCATGCCCCGGCATTGCAGAGCACCCCTTGATCAATACCCTGTTCGCACGGCAGCGTTACCGGTTCTTTGTGCCAAATTTGCCAGTTCAGAACATCAACGGGGAGGCATCCTCGGTTTCGCTCGCTCCCACCCACGTCAGGAGGATGGAGAGCCGGTGGCAGAGGGACGTGCGGCAATCAGTAAAACATTCATGCAACCCGAGAGCGCTTGACGAATGAGGGCTGGGTGTCAATGTCGCCATGCGTCCTTGGTTCGTGCAGTCGTTTCATGAGAGAGAGGAATAACAGCTTTTGACCTGCTGATGATTTTTGATACCGCTTGTTTTGAGAAAATTGGCGTGGAACGCCTGCGGCAGGCGGTGGTTATTCGCGAGGTGGAAACGGCCTTTCTCAACCTGTTTGCCGAGGGGCGGCTGCACGGCACGGTGCATACATGCGTGGGCCAGGAGTTTAGCGCGCTGGCATTTGCCGGACAGTTGCGGGATGGTGATTTCATCTTCTCCAACCATCGTGGCCACGGGCATTATCTCGCTTTCACCAACGATGTGGAAGGCCTGGTGGCTGAGCTGATGGGACGCTCCACGGGCGTGTGCGGCGGCATCGGCTCCAGCCAGCACCTGTGCGCGCGAGGTTTTTTCACCAATGGCATTCAGGGCGGCATCGTGCCTTGTGCCACCGGGCATGCGCTGGCCCGCCGCTTTCAAGGCCCCTCGGGCAGTGTTGGTGTGGTCTTCATTGGCGATGGCACGCTTGGCGAAGGCGCAGTGTATGAAAGCCTGAACTTGATGGCGTTGCTGCGCGTGCCCCTGCTGGTCGTTTGTGAAGACAATGGCGTGGCGCAGAGCACAATGCAATCCGCCACGCTGGCCGGCGCAGTGCTGCCGCGTGCGGAGGCCTTTGGCCTGCGAACCTGGGCTGCCAGCACCGACGAGCCTGCCCGGCTGATGGACTTGGCCGCCGAGGCGCTGGCCACCCTGCGCGAGTCCGGCGGGCCAGGCTTCTTCCATGTGCGGGTGGCCCGCCTCAACGCCCACTCCAAGGGGGACGACGAGCGCCCCGAGGAACTGGTGGCCGGGCTGTGGAAAGCTGATTTCCTTCGACGATTTGCGCAGGCGCAGCCTGAAGTGCACGAACATCTGCGCCAGGAGGCGATCGCCCGCGTGGGTGCAGCCATCGACTGCGCAGAACAAGCCGCGCCCCTGCTGCTTGCTGACTATGCGTCGACGGCCCCGAATCCAGCATTGACTTGGAAGCCGGCCGTCTTTGCAATCGGTGATTTCCGTATGGTGGCGTGCTTGCAGCAGGTGTGGGCGGAATTGATGACTGAGATGCCGGATTTGGTGATGATCGGTGAAGACATACTCTCCCCCTATGGCGGCGCCTTCAAGGTGACCCGGGGATTGTCCGACTTGTTTCCTGCCCGCGTCATCAGCACGCCCATCAGTGAAGCCGCGATCACCGGCCTCGCCAATGGCCTGGCGCTCGCGGGCATGCATCCGGTGGTGGAGATCATGTTCGGCGACTTCATCACCCTCGCGCTGGATCAACTGCTCAATCACGCGGCGAAGTTTCACCATATGTACCACCGCAAGGCGTGTTGCCCCCTGGTTCTGCGTACGCCCATGGGCGGCGGTCGCGGCTATGGCCCCACGCATTCGCAGAGCCTTGAAAAACTGGTGGCGGGCATCGACACGCTGACGACGGTGGCTTTGCATTGCTTCGTTGATCCGGCGCGCATCGTGCGTGCGGTGATGGCCTGCGGGCACCCGGTGGTGCTTGTTGAAAACAAGCTCGACTACGGTCGCCGCGTCGGCCCTCCGGATCTCCCCGGTTACATCGCAGATGAATCCGAGTCGGCATTTCCCGTGCTGAAGCTGCGCCCTGGTGGTGCGACCGCCCAGGTGACCCTGGTCACATACGGGGGCCTCGCCACAGACGCCGTTGAGGCGGTGCGTGAACTGTTTGTCGAGCACGAGGTGCTGGCTGAGCTGCTCATCCTCACGCAGATCGGTCCCATGGACGCTTCCGCAGTCATCGAATCTGCGCGCCGCACGGGCGTGCTGGTCACCATTGAAGAAGGCACCGCCGCCTGCGGGATAGGCGCCGAACTGATTGCCCGTGTGGCCGAAGCTGTGACCCCTCTGCGGGCATTGCGGATTGCCTCGCTGCCGGTTCCCATTCCTTCGCCCAAGATACTTGAAGCCCAGGTCCTGCCAGGCCGGCGGTTGATTGTGGAACGTGTCAGCTCCCTGTTCCTTCATGACTAATCCAGTCCCAATTCTCGTCCCCCAGGAAGTGGTCAACGACACTTCTGTGCGCGTTGTCAAAATCGCCGTGGTGTCTGGCCAGGAAGTGAGCTTGGGGCAGCCCCTGGTCGAACTGGAAACATCGAAATCGAACATACAGGTTGAGTCTCCTGCGGCGGGCTGGCTGCTGGTGCTCTGCAAAGTCGGCGATGATGTGCCGGTGGGAGGCTTGATCGGCCACGTGTTCGGTTCTCAGTCTGCTCTAGATGCGGCGAGCCAGCCCTCCCTCCCGCCATCGCAGCCTGCACCGGCGGAGGCACCGGCGGTCACGATCTTTTCCAAGGACGCCCGGGCACTGCTTCAAGCCTCCGGGATGGATGAAGCTGCGTTCAAAGGCCGTGCTTTCGTGCGCGCCGCAGATGTTCAGGCTCTCCTCGGCAAAGAGGGCCTGACAGCCCCAGATGAATCGGCGATGCCCGAACATGCCGGGGCTTCCGGCGTATTGGAGAACAAGGCCTTTGAGCAAACCTTCGCCCATGACTGGCCGCTGTGGATGCTTGTTCGATCGGACCTGCACCGCATTGACGGCCGCCACGACAATGTCCATCTGCTGCACCATTGGCGCCGCAATCCCGGCTTTCGCTATGTGCTCTGGTTCCGCATTGCCCAGTGGGCGCGGCAGCGCGCCTGGAGGAAACTGCTGGTCTACCCCCTGGCCATCTGGCGGCTGGAACGCTGCCATCTTCAGAGCGGCATTCGCATTCCACTTGCGGTCAAAGCCGGGCCAGGACTGCTGGTGGGGCACTGGGGCGGCATTTGGATCAGCCCCTCCTGCACCCTGGGGGCCAACTGCTCGCTCGGCAATGACATCAACATCGGCAGTGCAGGTGGAGCGGGCCAGGTTGGCGTGCCCAAGATCGGCGACAATGTTTTCATCGGCCCCGGCAGCCGTATTGCAGGGCCCGTGAAGGTGGGGCAGGGTTCCGCCATCATGCCGAACTCGCTGGTGACGGCCGATGTGCCGCCCGGCAGCATTGTCATCGGCGTGCCGCACCGCATCAGCGGCCATCGTGACAGCAACACCTTTGTAAGCAACACAAACTACCCACGCCCGTGACGCGCACACTCAAGCTCTGGCTCAAGCGCCTTCAATTTCGCACCCCGCTGCGCAATCAGATGGTCCATCGCTATGAATACTTCTTCTGGCCCGCAGAACTCGCCTTTCTCTGCGAACTGCTGGAGCAGAGCATTCGTGACGGCGGCATTGTGCTCGAAGTCGGCTGTGCTCAGGGGGCCACCACCCTGTTCTTCAACAACCACATCACCTGGGCCCAGCGCAACAAGGGGCTGCGCGATGATGTCGCCTATGTCTGCCTGGACACCTTCTCCGGCTTCCCGCGGGAGCACTCGCTCTATGAGCAGCAGCATCGCGGCAAAACAACGGCGACCTACAAGGACTACCAGATCAACTCTCCTGACTGGTTCAAGTACATGCTCAAGCTCAATGGCGTCACCCGCACCAGCGTCCATCAGGGAGATGCCGCCAAGTTCGATTATGCCGGGCTGGGTTCCATCGGCTTCTGCCTTCTGGACGTGGATTTGTACCTGCCCACCCAGGCTGCTCTGCCCCGGATTTATGAACAGATGCGCCCGGGCGGCATCATCGTTGTGGATGATTGCCTCCCGGAGCAGGACTATGATGGAGCGCGCCAGGCTTATCTCGAGTTCATGAGCTCGCTGGGCCGCGAGCCAGAGATTCACCATCGGAAGTTTGGCATTGTACGCAAGCCTGCACAAGAAACGGCTCCTTGAGCGGATATGTCCTCGATGAACCGGACGGGGAGGCCCTGTGAAAGTCAGCCTGCTGCAGACGGTTTTTCCACGCCCCGCCGCCATCGGATCCAGCCAGCCAGGGCTCCTGCCAGCGCCAGCATCCCGCTGGCAATGGCAAACCATCCGTGGTTGTTGGATGCCCTTGCCACAGCATCCGTCGAACCTATTGAGGCCCATCCGGTGTCATACAGATACTCCGGCTCGAGCTGGGTGAAATCAACCGGCAGGTCGGGCTGCCCCTCCTGCTGATAAATGGCCTGGACCGTGTGCTGATCACCGACTTCGGCGAAAATCTGAAACCCCATCCACACGTCCTGCACGCCTGCCGGGCAGGTTCTTAAAAAATGGATGTCCACGAACCGTTGTGAGGCCTCCTGGTCGGTGACGGCCTCCTTGTCGCTGTTAGGCCAGACACACTCGTAGCGCTGGAAGTCACCCAGGTCGGCATCGGTCCCGTTCACGTTGACGAGCACCTTCTTTTTCAACCAGTCCACCACCACTGGCATGGCTTTGGCAATCTCTTCCGGCGTGATGCGCCGATCGTGATCGCTGTCGACCACCACCATGCGCGACAGCGTCAGAAGGTTGAACGTCAGCCGGAACTCAACCCGCGCGTGGTCCAGTTTCACGCGCAGGTGGCTGACGTCGGAGGGGTGCGACAGGGCTGTGCCGGTGAGCAGGAGAAACGAGAGGAGGGTGGCAAGAACACGTTGCATCAAGCGCCGCTGTCACTCGCTCTTGATCCACATGGGCGACACCCATACCAGCTCGCTGTTGGTCTGCTCGCCGCGAATGTAGTAGTAGCTGGTCTTGCCCGCCTCGGGTTTCGGATCGGTCCAGGTGAAGTGAACTTCCTTCTCATTGGGCGTGGTGACCTGCACTTCCTCATTGTCCTTCACGATGGTGATTTTCGCAAAGGGCATGGTGCCTATGAGCTTGATGTCGATGGCGGGGGCTCCCTTCACCGTGAACTCATCGCCCATCATGCGGTCGGCCCCCTTGGCATCCTTGCAGTGGGTTTCGGCAATGATGTTGTCGGTGGCACCGTAGGTGTGGCGCTTCTGCATGGCCTGGAGGATGGCTTCGCGAGTTGTGTCTTCAGCATAGATCATGGCGTAGCTGATGTGCGTGGAGCCGTGATCGGAGGAGCTTTCGAAGGAAAAGCGGTAGCCTTTGGCGAAGGCGTTGCAGACGAAGCCCGCCGGCTCCCAGCCGCCGATGGAATCTCCCTCCGTGGGGCAGCGCGGGCAGCCGGGGTACTCGTAGTTCTGGCGGGCGCCCTGGTAGATTTCGACCATGGGCTCGACCACCGGGTCGTTGTTGCGCCAGTCCGTGCCCATGGAGGTGGCGCTGGTATGGCTGGCGCAGACGCCGTTGAACAGGTGCAGGTACCGATAGAGCATGGTGGTGTCGGGCGCGGGTGCGAAGTCCTTGCGATCACTGATGGGGAGGCGGGGCAGGGTTCGCACGCCGCGCTGGGCGAAGACGCAGTTGCGATGGCCTTCGGGATAGCTCACGCTGCGCTCGTAGCTGAACATGGGTGTGAACTGGCCGGCCAAATGAAACGCGTCCGTGGTCTTCTGGGTCAGCCACCAAGTGTACTCCCGGCCATTGCCGTTGTCGTGGTCGCCGCAGCCCAGCCAGTCCATCGAGGCGGCGTCAATGCCATAGCGCCACATGTCTTCAAGGGGACCGTCGCCGCCGCCGTCGCCGCTGATCTCCGTGTGCCGGTGGAACTCGCCGCGCAGGATGCGCAGCGGCTTGGCTGTCAGCGTGCCCCGGTAGTCGCGCATCGCTTTCACTTCCGCGCGCTCGGCGAGCGTGCGCTTGCTTTGCGGTGGGTTGTCGCGGGGTTTTTCGGTGGCAGGCTGGAGGACGGGTTCCTTGGCTTCGCCTTTCACGACAAGACGGCTCAGGAAAATGTCGTTGTCGAAGGGATCGCTGGAGGCGTCGAGCGCAGCGTTGCCACCCTTGCTGCCCTTTTGCTTGGCCTGGTTGAATTCGGCGAGACGATCCATGCGGTGATCGCTGGCGTGGGCGATCAGGACCGCCTGCTTGCCAGCCACGAGCGCGGGGAGATTATAAATGAGATTGTCGCTGTGCGGAATGAGGATGGGCCCCACCCAGTGGTCGCCTTCAAGATAGGCCGCATAGCTTACCCAGGCGGAGCCGATGACGCTGTGAAAGCTGTTCAAGCGGGTGCGCGTGATGCACCAGATGCGCCCCTGCTGGTCGCAGAGGAGCCTCCCCAGATTGTTGAAGGTGTTCCAGCCGGCAACTGGTGCATGCTCACCAGGGGCACCACGACGCTGCGCTGGCTGCAGGAAGGCATCGGGGTTGATGCCGTCGGCGTTCTCCGGACTCACCGGCGGTGGCGGGGTGTTGAAGTCCGCCCCCTTGCGGTTGCCTTTGCCCTTGCCTTTTTGGGCACCGGGCAGTGCGGCGGCCAGCGAGCCTGCGGTTTCCATCCATTGGCCGTCCTTCAGCACGCGCATGCCGATCTGGCGGTCGCGGTACAGGCCGATGCCGTCACCGGAATCGTAGGCGCCAAAATCCTTGCCCCAGGTGGGACCGCTCTTCTCCCAGGCAACCCAGAGAGCGCCGCTCTTGTCATAAGCCAGGGAGGGCCGGGCCTCGTAAAGCTCGCTGTTGGCCACCGGTTGGGCGGCGGCGGCTTCACCAGCGGGGCTGAAGGTGCGCAGCCACACATCATAATCGCCGCGCTCGTAGGTGTCCCAGGCGATGGCAATCTGCTTGTCGCTGGTGGCGATGCAGGGCTGCCAGCAATTGCCGCCACCGGCCGCGCCACCTGACGAGACATCCATCACGTCACTCCAGCCTGCATCGGTTTGATGGATCGCCTTGATGCCAAAGGCGGTTTCGTTCGCGCCCTGCCAGGCGATCCACACGTGGCCGCTAGCGTCGGTTGCCGCCACAGGCGACAAGTCATTGCCGGGGGAATGGCTCAGATTCACGACTTCGCCCAGCTTGCCCGCTGCACAACTGCGCGCAAAAATGTCAAAGTTCCCGTCCTTGCGCTCACTCCACACGATCCAGGCTGCACCCTTGCCGTCCACCGCCACGGCGCTTTTATAAATGTCACAGCCGGTGCCGGTGACGGCGATGGGATCGGCAAACTTGTTGCCCACGCGCATTTGCAGCCAGAGCTGATCGCCTCCGGCGGGCTTGGCCAGGAAGTACAAATCCTCGGGGGCCTCTTTCCAGGCTTTCGCCCGCTCGTCACGGTCAATGCCCGGCGTGAAGCTCTGGTAGGTGACGTAAAGCGTTCCATCCTTGGCCAGGGCGATGGCCGGATAATCGTCTTCGGTGCGCTCGCTCGAAAGCTGCCTGCCCAGGATTGCCGTCCGGCTGGCAGCCGCCTTGCCTTCGAGCAGGTCCAATGGCTCGCCATACTTCACATCGCCTACCTTGAAGCTGAAATTCCCCTGCTTGGTGGTCACTTCCACCACTGAGTCGTCCGTCACGTCATGCAGTCGCAGGAACACGCCATTTTCCGGAATGGGGCCCAGGTTCTGCTGGGCACGTTTCACCATGCCCAGCTTCTTCGGGTTGTTCGCCCGCCCCTGCACGGCGGCGGGTCGGGTCGCGGCCTGCCAGCCGGTTTTGCCTACCAACTTGTCATGACCCTCAAAGCGCCAACCGGCGATCTCCTGCACCGCGCCTGGGGTCACCTTGACCTCGCCATTCCAAACCGTTGGTTCCTTGTCAGAGAGGCCGAGCTGAAGAAGCAGTCCGGCATCTTCGGCCAGGGCGGAAGTGCAGATGAATGCAAGGGCGAGCAGGAATCGTTTCATGATGGGGAAGAATGAGGCGCTTGAAACGTTTGCCGGCTTCCGATCTGTCAGCTGAAGCGATCTCATCTGGCGGTGCCGCTCGAAAACGCGATTTCAACTGAATGGAGTAACGAAAAACCCTCCTTGTTATGGTGAATGTGGAGGAATTGGGGGGCTGCCCAGGAAGCCGACATTAGCATTGCCCCAACCGCCAAGCGGCGCGAATGGAGAGCCGTGAAAACTTTAGCCTTCAGCATGGGTCTGTGCATCCTGGCCTTTGGTGTCGTCGGCATCATCGCGCCCTCTGGTCTGGTATGGGTCGCCCAACAAGCCGTCACTTCAGGCGCGTTTTACGTCATCGGCGCGGTCCGAGCCGCTCTTGGTCTCGTCCTGATCTCTGTCGCGTCCGCTTCCCGCGCGCCAATGGCACTCCGTGTTTTGGGCTGGGTCATTCTGGTGGTCGGGATAACGACGGTTTTGATGGGACTGCTGGCCATCGAGCAGGCGGGTTCCATCCTCAAATGGTGGATGCAGCAGGGTTCGGGTATCGCCCGCCTCACATGCCTTCCTGTCATGGCCCTCGGAGGCTTCGTTGCCTGGGCCTGCGCACCGGATCGACGCAAGGCTTAACGGCGAGCTGAGGCAATTGGGTCATGCCCAAGCGTGAGATAAAGCCACCCACACTCTCAAAAATGCGGCGCTGAGATCATGCCTTCTTCCATCTCGGAGCGCTGGCGGCGGATGATGCTGTTGGCGATTTCGAGGACCATTTCTTCCAGGAGCAGGCGCAGGTGGCTGCCGGCGCGGTAGTCGGCGGGGGCGATGTGCTTGACGCGGTCGGCGTGGGCGGACAGCAGGTAGCACTTGCGGAAGCTGGCGCGGTTCTCCTCGTCGGGATTGTACACGGCGAGGGCGTGGCCGCCGTACTTCTTCATGAGCGTGAAGCAGGGCACGTCGGTGGGGCCGTCACCCACATAGATCATGTGGTTGAAGGGGATGGGCCGCAGCTCCGGGGGCATGTGATCGTTTACGTCCTCGTTAGGCTCCAGCATGCCTTTGTTGATGCGGAAGATGTACTGCGTCTTCGTGGTGTGCGAGATCACGCGCTTGGGGAAGGTGATGCGGCCGTTGCTGTCCTCGCCGAACTCGCAGCCAAAGATCTTCTTCACGTGCGGGGCAATCCGGCTGCCATCCAGCAGGGCCTTGAGTCCCGAAGAAACGATGTAGTGCTCGATCTTGACTCCAAAAAGCCGGTGCTCCGCATTCAGCGCGCCCGCCATTTCTTCGAACATCTCGGGCAGGCCCTTGTAGAAGTTAAGGTTGGCGCCCAGCTTGCGCAATTCCTCGTTGGTGGGGCGGTCGAGCTCCAGGTAGTCGAGCATCGACTTGAGGTAGGCCAGCTCGCCGTCGTAGCCCTCCTTGTCCACCAGCGCCCGGCTCTTCTTCCAGAACTGATCGGCATTGATGCCGAAGTGCGGAAACAGGACCTCGTCCTGCATGTAGTTGGGGCTCAGGGTTTGATCGTAATCGTAGATGATTCCAATCGTGGTCTGGGGGGCGGCCATAAGCGAAGGTCAGGCAGGCGGTCTTGAATTCAGCGGTAAAGGGTGGTGCGTCACTTGTTGTGGCGCGAGATGACGGTGATCTGCCCGTCAGGCTCCAGGATGGCGGTGCGCACCTCTTCAATGCAGGCGCAGCCGCCGCCTCTCAGCGCGCTCATCAACTCATGGTGGGTGAGCCGTTCCTGGCGCAGGGCCTCGGGGTAAAGTTTGCCGTTGTGAATGAGCACACGGGGCTGGCCTTCGATGAAGCGTTCGATGGTCTTGCTTTTGTACGTAAGGTAGCCAATGAGCGCATTGAGGCCCACCAGTGTTCCAGCGCTGATGAAGCCGCCGACCACGGAGTTGTCTCCGCCATTCATGGCGTTCTGCACCGCATTGCTGAGCACCAGCAGGAGCACCAGGTCGAACGGGGCGAGCTGGCCGATCTGGCGTTTGCCGGTGAGCCGCAGCAGGATGATCAGAAAGCCATAGACCACAATCGCGCGGACAATGAACTCCCACCATTGCAGGCTCATGATCACCATGGAGGAACCATCCTGGGGCGGGCCGGCATCGGCAAGGATGGCGGGAAGAGACAGGGCTGTGGAAAGGATCATGGTGGTGTTGGGTTGGGAAACACGGGAAGGTCAGCCCACGACGTTGATGGCACTGCCCGCGAGCCACTGCTTCACGTTCTCTGCGGCTTTCGCAATCAAGCGGGCGCGGGAGGCGCGGCTGGCCCAGGCGATGTGAGGGGTGATGAGGCAGTTCTTGGCCGAGAACAACGGGTTTCCTGGAGCGGGCGGCTCCACTGTCAGCACATCCAGCCCGGCACCGGCGAGGCGACCGCCGTTCAGTGCGGCTGCGAGGGCGGCTTCATCGACCAGCGGGCCGCGCGCGGTGTTGATGAGGTAGGCGCTGGATTTCATCGTGGCGAGCGACCCCTCATTGATGAGCAGCCGGGTGTCATCGGTAAGCGGGCAGTGCAGACTGATGACATCGCTTTGTTTCAACACTTCGGCCAGCGGGGTGGGGGTGACGGCTTCAGGAGGCGCTGCGGCCCAGGTCCGGCGCGCGGCGACCACACGCATGCCAAGCGCATTGCCGATGCGGGCCACGGCCTGGCCGATGTCGCCCATGCCCACGAGCCCCAGCGTCAGGCCCTGCAACTCAATGATCGGGTGATCCCAGAAGCAGAAATCGGGACAGGCGGCCCAGCGCCCGGCGCTGACTTCCGAAGCGTGATGGCCGGTGCGATTAGTGAGTTCCAGCAGCAGTGAAAACACAGCCTGCGCGACACTGGCTGACGAGTATCCCGGGACATTGGTGACGGTGATCCCTTGTGCCGCAGCCGCCACGACATCCACGACGTTGTAGCCGGTGGCGATGACGCCGATGTACTTGAGTTTGGGCAGGGCGGCGAGGGTCTGGCGGGAGAGGGGAGCCTTGTTGGTGATGATGATCTCAGCATCCTTCGCGCGCTCCACAATTTGATCCGCAGGCGTGCGGTCGTAAACCGCGCAGCCGCCGAGGGCTTCAAAGGCGGACCAGGAGAGATCAGAGGGGTTCGCCGTGAAGGCATCCAGCATCACAATGTTCATGAGTCACCGCAGTAGCAGGGGCGGGCGCGGCGGGCAAGTGGTTCGCGTGGGAAGCATCAAAGCTCGGTCCACTCGGGCAGCCGGGCCAGATAGTCCTTGTGGCAGCCGCGAAGCCAGGCGCGCCCATCCTTGATGCGTGAAGGGAGGAGCAACTGGGTGCGCCCCACCAGCCAGCAGACACCAAACAAAAACAGCACCGGCCCTGCCCAGCCCCAGATGGCTCCATTCGCCAGGCCCGCAAAACCTACGACCAGTCCGCTGACGAAAGCCAGCCAGCCAATGAACAAATCCCGCACGCGACGACCACGGCAGCCGGGACAAACGCCAATTTCCGCCTTCACCGTCTTGCGGAAGCACAGCGCCAGAATAATGTACAGGAGGATGTTGACGAGGAACGCGATATAGACCAGCGGCGGGTGCCAGAGGAATTTGCGCTTCATGCGGCTTCCCTCCGCAGGGAGGCTGCATTTGACGCACTGGTCGGGAAGTTGCGAGCCGTCCGCAATGACCAGCTTCTTCCCGTCCCGCCAAGCGGTGCCGCCAATCGAGACACCCATGCGCATCTTTTCAAGAACGCGGTCCTTGCAGCCCGCGCAGACATCGTTGCCCATGATCTGCACCGTGTCAGCAGAAGAAGAGGGCTTTCCGCACTCTGCGCAGATGCAAGGGGCGGCAAATTTTGCAGGAGTTCCTGGAACTGAGGAGGGGGAAGGCTGTCTGCCGGCGGCGGCCAGGGGAGCCCAGTCGGGCATGGGCTCGCGCCAGACGAGTGTCTGTGCGTTGACCACGCCCTGGTCGATGAGGGTCTGAAACTCATCGTCCGTCACCGGGCCCCGACGATCATTGCCTGCTGCGTAATACCATTCCATCGGCGCAACTAAGGATGTGTCGTCAGGGATTTGCAAGGGGGTTGCACTGAGCAGCGGCGATTGCGGGAGTGAAACCTCCCAGGTGGCGCAGATGTTGCTCTCAAACGGGCACGCAGGGGTTGACACCCCCGAGGCATCGCGGTATGCCTGCTCTCTTCAAATCCCAACTCCTATCAAGCAAATGGTCAAAATCGGCATCAATGGTTTCGGGCGCATCGGTCGCCTTGTGTTTCGCGCAATCTGTGATCAGGGCCTTCTCGGCAAAGAGATCGAAGTCGTCGCGGTCAATGACCTCGTGCCGGCGGACAACCTGGCTTACCTCGTGAAGTATGACTCCACGCAGGGCAAGGCGAAGGAAGAAGTTTATTCCAAGAAGAGCAGCCCGGACGTGGCTGAAGATGACATTCTGGTTGTCGATGGCCACGAGATCAAGTGCCTCGCCGTGCGTGAAGGCCCCACCGCTTTGCCTTGGGCCGAGCTGGGCGTGGACATCGTGATCGAATCCACCGGTCTGTTCACCGAGCGCAGCAAGGCCGAAGGCCACATCAAGGCCGGTGCCAAGAAGGTCATCATTTCGGCTCCCGGCAAGGATGAGGACATCACCATTGTCATGGGCGTGAACCATGAGAAGTACGATCGTGCCGCGCACCACGTCATCTCCAACGCCTCCTGCACCACCAACTGCCTGGCCCCTGTCGTGCACG
>CAINXC010000671.1 GCA_903854655.1 uncultured Verrucomicrobiota bacterium
AGCATGGCCATCGCCACGGCCTTTTCATTGGGGATCACCAAATCGTCGCCCCGCCGGCTTGCAATCATGAAATAGGCTGCAAGAGCCAGCAGCGAGAGAACAAGAATGGTTAGACTCCGAAGCTGAGCGCGTGCGACGTTCATGAAACCAAAGCTGCCAGGTTGTGGATGTGTAATATTCATAGTGAGCTCCCATTGCGCCGGCTTGCCGGCCCGCCATGCTGACGCATCAGTATGACGGGTCGGCGGGGCAGGCAGGTTATTTGATAGCGTCGAGCGCGAGATTGAGTTTGAGCACATTGACACCGGCATCGCCGAAGATGCCCAGGTCGGCCTTGTCGGTATTGGCGGCGATGAGCTCCTTCACCTTTTCCAGGGTGATGTTGCGGGTTTTGGCCACGCGAGGGGCTTGCAGGGCGGCGTTGGCGGGGCTGATGTGCGGATCAAGACCGCTGCCGGAGGCCGTCACCGCGTCGGCGGGAACAGGGGTGCCCGCGACCACGGTCAGCGGCTTGGATTCCGGCTTGGCGTCGTCGTTGAAGGCGTTGATCAGCTTGACCTGGTCGTAGTCGCCTTTGGCGTCCTTGAAGGTCTTGGGATCGACCGGCTTGCCGTCCTGAATGAGCTGGTAGGGGATGCCATTCTGGTCGCAGTAGCCAATGATCCGCAGTTTCAAGCCGTCGTAGTCCACCACATTGGGGCCGGGCTGGAACGGGCCGCCTGGCTGCGTGGCGGCCAGGATGGTGCCTTTCACGGTGCCGTTCACCAGCTTCTTGCTGGTGGGGCCCAGGTTGCTGCCGCTGGAGCTGGTTCCGTCATAGCCATTGCCGGCGGCCGAGGTCCGGGGAATGAAGTACTTGTCGGAGGAGAAGCCCTGGGCGAGCAGACTGGATCCGCGCTTGGTGCCCGAGGCATCGACAATCAGGCTGCCGTTGGCTTTGTCGTGAAACACCACCTGGGCGATGCCCCAGACGACCACCGGGTAAATGCCGGAGCAGACCACGGCGAGGACGAGGGTGGAGACAATGGCTCCACGCAGTTCAGAGAAGAGAGCTTTCATGATGTTAGGCGAGGTGAAGGGCGGTGATGATGATGTCGATGGCCTTGATACCGATGAACGGCACGATGATGCCGCCCAGGCCGTAGATAAGCAGGTTGCGCTGCAGCACCGCGAGGGCGCCGACCGAGCGATACTGGACTCCTTTGAGCGCCAGGGGAATAAGCGCCACGATGATGAGCGCATTGAAGATAACCGCGCTGAGAATGGCGCTTTGCGGCGACACCAGGCCCATGATGTTCAGCGGGCTGATCGCGGGGAAGGTGACCATGATCATCGCCGGGATGATGGCGAAGTACTTGGCAATGTCGTTGGCGATGCTGAAGGTGGTCAGCGAACCGCGCGTCATGAGCAGCTGCTTGCCGATCTCGACGATCTCAATGAGTTTGGTGGGATTGCTGTCGAGATCGACCATGTTGCCGGCTTCACGCGCGGCCTGGGTGCCGGTGTTCATTGCCACGCCAACGTCTGCTTGAGCAAGCGCGGGCGCGTCATTGGTGCCGTCGCCTGTCATGGCAACGAGGTG
>CAINXC010000672.1 GCA_903854655.1 uncultured Verrucomicrobiota bacterium
CGGAGGGCCGCGTGAGCCACTTTGCTGCCGCCACTTTGCACCCCGGCCAAAATGGCTGCCGTCGCCCTCGACGGGGCTCAAAAACCATCGCGCGCAGCGCCACACTCCCCTTCCCACCGCTCCGGACCTGCCAAGCTCCCCCCTTCACACCGAGGGCGGCGTGAGCCACTTTCCCTGAACCCACCCCCCCCGCCCTCACCACCTCACCACCCGCTCACCACACCTCCCGCCTCCCCTCGCCCTCCCTCAGGTCCGGCGGCAGGGCGCTGAGGGGGGGTGGCGGCTGGGTGATACGCTGTCGCAGCGCTTTTGCACAGCAGCGCCAGCGCGGTGGCGATCACCTGGTCGTCGTGGCAGCCGGTCAGGCGCATCGCGCCTTCGCTGCCGTCGGCGTGGCGGATGAAGGTGCGGAACTCCGCGTTGATCCAGGGGAAGGCGCAGCGGAAGCCGGCGGCGGGCTGGTGCAGCTCGCGCAGGTGGCGGGCGAGGTTTTCCACCAGCGTCTTCTTGCTTTCGGCGGTGGTGTTGAACCCGATGAGCCCGGTGTCCTCATAGGAATCGACACGGTCCTTGGGCCGCTCGCGCAGCCACAGCGCCACGCGGCGGCGGCGCAGCTCGCTGATGAGGAATTCGCCCCGGTTGGACTCCGGCACCACGGGGCAGCCGCCATAGTAACCGGCGAGGCGGGACAGCGCCTCGGCGAGGATGTCCATGTCCCAGCGGTTGCCGGGGTTGGGGCGGCCGCCGGGGCCCCAGCCGGTGGGGTACAGGCTGGCGACGATCTCCGGGAAATGCCAGCGGCCCTGGCGGTCGTAGTACCCCTCGCGCAGCACCACCACCGCGTTGCAGTCCGGGTCCGCGCCGGTCACGTGGCTGGCGCCCTTCATGTTGTCGGATGCTATGAGATAGCTGCATCCGGGGATGCGGTCCTCGACCATGGCGAACTCGGCGCTGCCCGCGTCCGCAGGAATCCAGGCGCAGCGGCGGTAGTCGCGGCGCTCCGGCGGCAGGTCGCGCTCGGCGGGGTGCAGCTCCAGCGTGCCCGGGCGCAGGTGCGGCTCGCGTTCGCGGGCGTAGGCGTCGAGCTGGTCCAGCGCCTCCAGCTTGAAGCGTGAGGGCGAGGAGGCGCGTAAGCCGTCCTCCGGCGTGGTGGGGTACTCGCGGTCGCGCTTCATCGGGTCGCCGCCGCACTCCGGGGCGGCAAGCAGGTGGTGGTAGTACCCCACGCACTCGGGTGTTAGCTTCAGCTCGTCCCACAGGCGCAGCGCCTTGTGGTCGGCCGCCAGGTGCAGCTTGTCGCGCAGGCCCTCGCGCTCGGCGGCGGTGAGCGGCAGGGTCGAATCCGGGAAGACGTGCCAGGGGGCGAAGATGCGGATGTAGCCGTTGCCCTTCGTGCCGGCCTTCATCTGCTCCAGCGTCACCGCCCCGCCCCAGGTGCGCGGGAACACGCCCGCCGGGCCGCAGGCGGTGGATTCCATGATGACGATGGTGGCGGGCAGGTTCGGCACGCAGTTCAGCACGGAGTTGAGCACCTCCTGCGCGTCCTTCGCGCCGCCGGAGGGCCAGCGCGCCACCTCCGTGGCTATCACAGCGTGATAGGTGCCGGAGCGCCCCGCCTCCGGGTCCCCGGCGGTCTCGCGGGTGAAGGTGCTGCCGTTGCTGCACGCGGCGGCGCTCTGCGTGTCCTTCCACGAATTGCCCCAGGCATGGCTGTCGTGCTTCGCGTAGTGGCGCAGGATGCTCCACAGGTTCGCGGTCTGCGAGGACTGGCCGCCAATGACGAGGCAGCTCATGGCCTCGGCCCGGGCGCGGGCATACAGCACGGCGATGTTGCCGGTGCTGCAGCCCTTCTGGCGCGGCTTGTAAACGATCAGCCGCACCGGCTGCCCGTTCTCCAGGCACCACTGCACCGCCTCGCCTATCTCGCGCTGCATGGGGTTCGCCACGGGAGGCTTGTCATTGCGCGAACCGACGGCCTTGGACCGGATCCGGCCATGGGTTTCGAACCAGGTGACGGGGTTGGAAGATAGGACACTGGGGGGCATAAGATGGGAGATACAAGACTTTAAGATACAAGATGCGAGATGCGGAATACCTGAAAGCAGCCGAAAGGACTGAAGGTGAGAAGAGCAAGGCGGCACCCGAAGCCTCAGGTCTTGCATCTTGCATCTTCCAGTCTTGTATCTTCTAATTGCACCAGCGTCTCACACGCTTTCACCAGCATCGCATCAATGAGCACCCGTGGGTACATCACGAGCCTGGGGCCGAACTTGACGAAGGGAAGCTGGCCCTTGCAGCGGCGCTTCCACAGGGTGGCGCGGGTGAGGAGGACGAGGACCCCGGCGCGGTTGCGGCGGGCGAACAGGCGGCGGACCTCCCAGCCGCTGTAGCAGTCGCGGGGCAGGATGACGGGTGGTTTGGCGCTCATGGGGTCATTGTTCCGCCTCCGGGCCTGGATGGCAAGCGAATCGTGTAGCTTGTTGTCGGAATGTGTATCCCAGTGTCAACCATTGCGGCCTTGATGAAACGCGGTCATGGGCGAGAATGCAGGCATGACCACACCGGCCCCGATGTCCGCGACAGCGCCCGCCCTTGATCCTGTCACCTTCTATGAACGGCAGCGCGCGGCGCTGCTGGCGGCGGGCACCGCCGGCTACGTGGACCCGCATTTCACCGATCCCAGGACCGGTCCCGACGACGCTCATGGCGATGACACCCCGCCGCCGGACACGCAGCGCATCGGCGGCCAGCCCGCCCCGGCCGATGACGACGACGACAACGCCGGGCCGCCGCAGTACACCATCCGCCCCACCGGCGAACTCGATTCGCATGCGGCCATGCTTCTGGGCCGCAATCCGGGGCTGAGCTTTGATGACGCGCTGCGCCACGCCCGCACTCACCTGGGCATGACGGCGCCCGAACCCGTGCAGGATGCTCCCGATGACAACACGGCCTCCGCGCCACAGGACGGCGGCCACCCGCCCGTGCATCCCGCCTACCTGGCCAGCGCCGCCGAGGCGGCAAGGCTCTTCCCCGAGGCGACACAACCGGGCGGCGAGTTTAACAAGCGCATTGAGGCTCTCGACCGCATGCTCAAGCAATCGGGCGATCCCTTGCACACGCACCTGAACAAGCCGCTGCTGCTGGCGCACCTCGTCGCCGCCGAGCTGCGCCCGCCAGTCCAGCAGGCCGCGCCAGCCGCTCCCCTGCCCCAGCCAACGCGGCAGGCACCCGCGCGCATGACCGCCCCGCTCTCCGGCGGCACCCCCGGCACCGCCACCTCGCAAAGCCCGCTCGACCGCCAGATCAACGACATCCGCACCCCGGAGCAGTACCGGCAGCTTGTAACCCAGCTCACCGGCAGGAGCCGGAAGTAAAGAGCCGGACGGCCCAACTCCAATCCGCAATCCGCAATCCCAAATCCGCAATCCGCAATTCATTAACTTATGTCCAACCCAGCCTACACCTACCCCACCTATACCGCCTCGCCGGTCACCGGCGACCAGCTCGCCGCCGTCACTCCCGAAGCCGTGCGCAAGCTCTGGAAGGCCGGCGTGGACACCTTTGAAGAGACCTCCGACTTCTTCGCGGAGATGGAGGGCAGCAGCCCGCTGTCGCTGATCCAGACGGAGACGGACACCTCGAAGGGCGCGGGCCAGTCCATCACCTTCACCGTCGATTCCGGCCTGTATGGCGAGGCGCACCTGGGCGAGGATCTGTTCATTGATTCCAGCCACTACGAAGAACTCAGGCTGGGCACCAACGACCTGACGGTGGACTGGTTCCGCCACTCGGTGCGCTTCACCGAACGCACGGAGGAGAAGATGGGCATGCGCGGCGAGCTGATCGACCGCGTGCCGGAAAAGCTGGGCGACTGGGCCGGCCGTTTGAAGACGGAGAAGATGTTCATGATGTTCCGCGAGCAGACGCCTGCGGAGAACCAGATCAGCCTCGACACCGGGCTGAACTGGAACACCATCGTGACCAACGCGCAGGTGATGAAGCGCTGGGGCGCGGCGCCGGCCGACGTCGCCCGCGACCCGGCGGGGAAGACGGTGCGTGCGTACACTGTGATTGCCACCACCGACGCGCTCACCAGCCTGAAGCTGGACAGCGACTACCGCGACATCCTCAAGAGCACGAAGGACCCGGCGGGCGCGAAGTACATCTTCAGCGGCGGCTACACGCCCATGGACGGCCACATCATCAAGGAATACGAGGCCATCGAGCACGACGGCTACGGCGCGATCGGCTCGCCCCTGAACCCCATGGCGCGGCTCGGCGTCGCGATCCCTTCGATCAGCAACAGCGCGCTGAACCAGATCAGCGGCGGCGGCTCGGACCTCGACCCGTCCAACAACCTCATCAAGCCGATGAAGTTCTTCCCGCAGTATGCCTACAAGGTGCAGGCCGGGGTGACGCTCTCGCCCACGCCGGGCTCCTTCTACGTCGCCATCATCAACCCGCCAAACGCCGCCACCGACCCCAACAAGTACGGCTTCTACCAGGTCGCGGCGGTGACCAGCGGCGGCACCACGGCCCTGGCGAACGACGGCGTGCACCTCACGATCCAGATCGCGCTTGCGGCCACCGCCGCCAGCGCCACCGGCCTGGGCGCGGCCACCGTGACCACGCTCGGCACGGTGACATGGGACAGCAGCGTACACAGTACCAATCACCCGCAGAACGCGCTGGTGGTGCTGGTGGGCTCCGATGCGGTGCCGCGCTTCAAGTCCCTGATCATCGGCGCCTCCGCCGCACGGCGCGGCTATGGCAAGGTGCGCAACGGCCGCGCCGTGCAGGAGCATGAGGGCGGCTTCGTGCGCGACGTGTTCTTCAAGACCGTGTTCGGCCAGGCCGTGCGCCAGAACCGCCTGGGACGCGCGCCAGGGGTCCTCGTGATCGACCACAAGGGCGTGTACGCCGGGACGCCTTTGCCGACGCCGTAAGAGAGGGAAGATACAAGACTGTAAGATACAAGACTGTAAGATACAATACTTCAAGATACAAGATCGGAACCCCCGCGCACGCCTATTGCATCCCTCCCCTCAGGTCTTGGATCTTGAATCTTAAAGTCTTGTATCTTGGAACCCCATCAGCTCCCGGATCTCCGATTATCCCCAAAACCCGTTCTATGCTTCAGATAACTCTTCGCGGCCTGCACCGCGCCACCTCGCCCCGAACGGCGGGACCGTTCGTGTGGAACGATGAGCACGGGCTTCACCTCTGGCAGGGGCGGGCGCTGACGGCGGGGGAGTTCAACGCCTTCGCCAGCAGCCGGGAATGGGACCGGCTTGTCGATTTGCACGGAGGTCTGCTGCAGATCCGGGTGGTGGAGGATGCTGTCTCACCACCGAGCGTGGCCGCCGCCACGGGTGATGGCGTCGCGCCGCCGCAGCCCAAGACCCGGCGCACTCCGGCCAAGAAGCCGAAGAAGCGCCGCAGCGCCAAGAAGAAACCCCGCACCGCCGCAAAGCCATGATGAAGATGACACCGCTGCCGGTTGATGACGAGGCCCTGACCGCCGGGGCCGAGCAGATGGAGCGCCAGGTGCTGGGCATGAAGCGCAACCTGGAGCAGTACCAGCCCAGCATTTCATTGACCAGCGAGGGCCGCCTCATGTACGCGCTGGCGCAGGACCCGAACGCGCAGACCTTCCATGTGTATCCCACCGGAGGATACGCGAAGCCCCTGAAGCCGGACACCATCGCCGGCCCGCACCGCCTGCGACGGGCGGCGGCCACGGCGCGCAGGGTCATCACGCATGTGAGCCCGTTTGCACCCCAGGATGTGCCGGGGCCGAACGCCACGAGCCTGCGCGGCCACGTGATTCCGCTGGGCTTCATGGCGGCACAGGGGCTCGATGTCTGCTGGAACGGCAGGGGCTGGACGGTGACGCCAGGCGAATTCCGCTTCTCGACGCAGATCGCGGAGATGAACGAGGAGGACAACGTGAGCTTTCCTCAGCAGGTGTTCGCGCCGCTCACCGGCATGATTTGCGCGGCCTTCACCGTGGCAATGATTCCCGACGAACCCGAGCCGCCCTTTGGCCGCCTGCGCATCGTGGACACCGAGATTCGCTTCGAGCAGGGACAGGACCGCATTGAGATCAAGACGGACGCGACTTTCGCCGAGGACCCCGGCACGGGTGAGTTCAGTTTCGACGAGGTGATCTCGCCCATCGCTTATGTCCTGGCACCCACCGCTAAGCGCCCGGCGCCGGTGGTGCTGACCCTGGGCAACGGTGTCTTCCCCACCGGCCGTTCCTTCACCATCCCGACCCCGGACTCCACCGCCGGAGCCTTCCCCATCGACCCATGATCTCCGATCTCGACCAGCTTCAATCCTGGACCACGGAACTCGAAATCCGGCGGGCCGACCGCGCTCAGCAGGACTATGGCGCGATGCCCTGGACGGTGGGCGCGGCAGGCGGCGACGTGGCGGCGGACTGCCCGGAGCTTGCGCAGACCACTTCCATCCACGGCGCTGATCCGGTGACCGATGAGTGGCAGGAGCTGGTGATCAACGGCTTTCTCCAGGACCCAACGACGAAGGAGTTCCGGCTTATGCCCATCACGGTGTATCCTGGCATCGTGCTCGCCCCCTGGGTGGAAAACGCGACGGTGCCGCCGCCCAGCTCGGTGCTGTGGGTCACGATCACCTGGCAGACCGGCTCGGCCACCTTCCCCAACCGTGCGGGGCCGCAGTGGGACGGCTCGATCCAAAGCGCCACGGCCGTCATGTTCTGGGCGCCCGCCGGACAGGAGTACACGGACGGAAACGCAAGGTCCCCCACCCAGGTCTTCTTTAACGGGCGGATCGGCAGCACGGATGCCGGCGGCCTGTTCACCTTGGACGACTCCGAGGTGCAGTTCACCGACACCTGCGGCCAGATCGCGCCGCTGCTGAGCTTCCTTGCCTGACCCTTTTCACCCCACACCCTGCCATTACCAACCCTACTGTCCTATGCCTGTTCAATCCAACTTTCTTGAGGCCGTGGTGGCCGACACGCTGCTGGGCCGCTCCAGCATCTATTCCTGGCCCGGCACGCTGTACTTTGCGCTGTTCAACTCGATGCCGGACGGCAACGGCCAGAACGGCGCGGAGGTGCCTTCCGCCAACGGCACCGGCTACGCCCGCGTCGCGGTGACCAACGGCACCAGCCAGTGGCCGGGGCTGCCGACCACGGGCGCAACCAAGGGCATCAAGAGCAACCTCAACGCGATCACCTTCCCGGCGGCGCTGACGGCCTGGGGGGACGTCGTGGGCTTCGGCATCTATGACGCGGCCTCGGGCGGCAACCTGCTGGTTTCCAGCCCGCTGGACACGACACGCACCGTGGCGGCTAACGACACGATGCGCTTCACCGCCGGGTCGCTTCAGTTCACAGAGTACAACCCGACGCCGGACAACATCCTGTCCTTCTTCGGTCAGCGCTTCGTGCTGGACAGCCTGTTCGGCCGCTCCAACACGTACACGGTGCCCTCGGACGTGTACTTCTCCCTGTTCACGATGATGCCGCAGCCGGACGAGGTGGGCGGCGCCACCAGCTTCCCCGGCGGCCAGGAGGTGGGCGGCAACTGCACGATCCAGGGCACGACGACCAGCAGCGGCGCGGCGATCACCCTGACGGGCGCGGCAACCAACAGCACCGCCACGGTGACCTGCGCGAGCACCGCCGGCCTGGCCTCGGGCATGCAGATCTCAGGCAGCGGCATTCCAACGTACACGGCGATTGTTTCGGTGACCAACAGCACGACCTTTGTGATCTCCTCCGCCGCCACGGCGACGGCCTCGGGCCTGACGCTGACGGCAAACCTGGCCACCGGCGCGATCGTGGCAAGCACCGCGGGCCTGGTGGCGGGCATGAACGTGACGGGCACCGGCATTCCCACCGGCACCACGATTGCCGCCGTGGTGACGGGCAGCAGCAATGCGCTGGTGCTGAACAGCAGCGCCACCGCCAACGGCACGCCGATGCTGACCTTCACCAACCCGGCCACAGGCTACGCACGTGTGGACGTGCCTAACAACAGCACGAACTTCCCGGCCTACGCGAACGGGGTGAAGCAGAACGCGAACCAAATCGTGTGGCCGGTGTGCGCGGCGGCCTGGCCGGGCGTGGTGGGCATCGGCATTCACGATGACCCGACATCGGGCAACCTGCTGTGGAAGATCCCCTTCGCCTCGGCGCGCAACTTCGTCATCGGCGAGGAGCCGCGCCTGGCGGCGAACGCGGTGTCCATTTATCTGGACTGAGCCGTCGGCTCCTGACTGAGCAGAGCCGCATCATCCCCTCGCGTTGACCCCATCCAAACACCGCATCCATGTCCCGACCTGCAACCATCACTGTGTTAGGCGACGCGCCGGTTTCCATTCCGGTGGCGGCCAACGGCGGCCTCGTGACCGCTTACTGCGTGCAGAACGTGGCGGACCTGGGCCCTGCGGTGCAGACGATCAGGCCGGTGGGCGGCGTGAACCACATCTTCCTCACGGCCGGCTCGCCCTATCTCTGCACGGCCATCGGCATTTCGTCTCCAGGGCCGCAGGACATCGCGCCGGGCATGGGGGTGACGGCGATACCGACCTACCTGAACACCGGCGTGGTGACGGCATCCCTGCCTGACTCGGTGAAGGGCGGCTGCAAGCTGACGACGACGACGCCCAACGTGATGGTGCCGCCGACCAACAGCGACACGGGCATCGTGGTGGGGGCGCAGGTGGGCGCGGGCTCGAACATTGCCGCGATCGGCGGAGTGCAGCCCGCCATCACCAGCATTCAGAACCTGCAGTCCGTGGTCCAGGTGAACACGGGAGGCACGGCGACGGTGCTGGTGACCAGCGGCCCGGTGACGCTGGCGGCGGGGCAGTTTGTCTCGGTCAACGGCGTATCCTACAATGTGTCTGCGGCGGTGGTGAGCGCCATCTCGTTCACGGTTGCGGGAACGGTGGGCGCCTACATCGGCCCCGCGACGGTGGGCAGCGCCTTCACGGTGAGCGGCACGGTGACGGCGGCCACAGGCGTGAACGTGACGGTCGGCGGCAGCATCCAGCTCTCCGGCCCGGCGCTGACGACCAGCGCCACGCAGACCGTGGTGTTCACACCCCCGGCCCGCACCTTCGCCTGCGCGACGGACGGCGACTACTTCGAGATGGACGTGGGGCTGTACGGCCCCACGGGAATCAACCAGGGCACGCAGCCCTTCAACGGCTACCTGCGCCAGCCGAACCCGGCGACAGGTTCGTTCCTGGTGTGGGACTCCGAGACCGGCGGCAACCCGATCAACACGGGCCTGACCAATCCGCTGGCGCCCTTCGGCACGCAGGGGCGCGGCGTGGTGCGCATCTACCAGAAGCCGAAGCTGATGCTGACCGCGACGCAGTCGCGCATGTGCATGAGCCCTCCGCGCCTGTGTGCGAGCCGGCCCCTGGCCTTGCAGCGCGGCCTCTGCCTCCTGGCGCTGGCGGCAACGCCCCACCTCGGCCCCGTCTCGGGCCACGAGTACCTGGGGGCGGCTGCGGCAAGCCTGCTGATGATGACGGCCGCGCCGGTGCTCGCGTACAAGAACGCCAATATTACACTGGCGCAACAACCCCTTGCCGCCCTGGTGCTTGCCTCGCCGGCCACGCTCGTCGGCGGCGTGATCGCGGCGGTGCTGGGCGGGCGCTGCGGGCTTGTGCTGGTGGCGCGGCCGTCGCTGCTGGGGCATGAGTTTGTGGCGGGAGCGGGAAGGTCGGCCCTGGCGCTTCTCCTTCTTCCCAAGCTGGACGGGAGCACGGACCTGGGCGCCCATGCGCGTTTCAACGCCTGGGGCTCCGGCGCGCTGGTGGTGGAGGGGCGCGGCCTGTCGGTGAAGGACGTGGCGCACGACTGCCTGGCGGTGTGGAACCTGCGCCCCGGCAACGGCATTGCGGACGATGTGAAGGAGCGTGTGATGAGCGATATCAACGCGGCCATGCAGGTGATCTACAGCCGCGCCCGGCACCTTGACTACTTCTGCCTGGCCACGCGCCAGGTGGAGGTGGCGGCGGGCACCAACAGCATCGCCATCCCCTCGGGCGTGCAGGAGGTGACGGGCAATGTGCGGCTGGACGACAACAACACGCCGCTATGGGCGCTGCAATCAATGACGGAGGTGGAGCAGTTCGGCCCGCTGTACCTGGGGCAGCCCGCCACGACGACAGGCACGCCGCAGGGCTACTTCATCGACCGGCGCGGCCAGGATGAATGGGACAGCGTGATGATGACGCTTTACGTCGCGCCCACGCCGCCGGTTTCCACCGTGGTGAACATCGACCTGGCGCTGGAGCCGCCGCGCTATCACTGGCAGGATGTGGCCCAGGCCACGCCGTTGCGGCTTCCCCACGCGTATGCGGAGTCGCTGCTGATGCCGATCGTGCGGCAGCGGGCGGCGGGCTACAAGCTCTTCGTGAACGACTCGCTGCGGCCCGCCATCGAGGCGCAGTATCACAAGGCGATGGGGGCGCTCGGCCTCGCCGATCCGGCTCCGCCGCAGGCCGCCAGGACACAAACCAATGATGTGGAGGGACGCGAATGACCAGCCAGCAGCTTGCCTCAATGATCGTGCGTCGCACGACGTGGAAGACGCTCTCGCAGCTTCCGATGGCCGACGCCAACGCGCTCTGCGCCTCCATCAACCAGGCCCTGCAGGTGTGGTTCGAGAAGGCGAACGCGACGCACACGGCGCTCCAGCAGTCGGCTCAGCTTCACACTTCGGGACAGTATGAGGTGAGCGTGACCACGGGCAGCACCGCAGTCGCCTTCACCGCGCCGCCGCCCTGGCTTTCCACCGGCATCGGCTCAACCCTGCAGATCTCCGGCGACGGGCGCTGGAACCGGCTGATGTCGGCGGGAACGCTGCTGCATCCGTACGCCGGGGCTTCGGGAACGGCGATGATGACATTGTATCATGACTGCGCACCGCTGGGGTCCGACACGATCAGCGTGTGCAGCCACGTGAAGATCCTTCGTTCGAGCAGCGAGATCGATCTGCCGAACTGGGAGATACCTACATGGTGGCTGTGGGAGGGCAACAACCATCGCACCGGCAGCCCCGACCGCTACCAGGTTGAACCGCTGAATCCGGGCTGCAACTCCACGCCCTTCTTTGTGCTGCGCGTGTGGCCGATGCCGGTTGCTGATGTCACCCTGGCGTACCGGCTTGCGCGGCACTTCAGCCTGACCCTGGCGGATTTGCAGACGGCGCGGGCGCTGCCTGTTCCCGAGGATGTGGCGAGCGGCATTCTGCTGCCCATCGCGCTGGACCGGGCCGCCGGTCAGGCGCTGCTGGCCAGGGACACGGATTTCAAGCGGGTGGCCGAGGATTCGGCTGCGGCGGTCGCGCGCATCAGTCCGCGCACGATGGCCCCGACCACGGACGTGCAATGGATGGGAACCTGTTACGGCTTTTGATTTGTTATGCCACTCCTGCTCGACAACAACCAGTTCAAGGACGCCTACAAGGAGATCATCCGCCAGACCCTGGCGGGGCACCAGGAGGCGGCCTGCGAGCTGGGGATCACGATCACGCCGCGCTTTCGCATGAAGTTCAGCGGCGTGCTGGTGGCGAAGGGAGGGCTCAACGCGCTGTCCCGTATTACACTGAGCGCGGCCAGCGGCGAGCGTGTGAGCATGAGCGAGGAGCAGCCGTATGTTGAAACCAGCACCCGCAAGGGATCGCAGAACAGCGCGGGCACCGAGCACAACGAAGTGACCGGCACGGACACCCAGGACGGCACGAGCTCGGAGAAGAACGAGCAGCACAGCAAGGGGGGTGGAACGGAGACCGCCAGCACGAATGGTTCGTCCACCGAGACAGGCATGAACAAGACGGACTCCACTTCGCAGCAGACCACCGCCGGCACGGAGGCCCAAACCTCCGAGCAGAGCCAGTCGCAAGGCACCGTGCAGACCACCACCGCCAGCTACAGCCGCTAACACCATGCCTGCCAACGCCACTTCTCAAACGACACAGTACAGCGGGGGCGACGCCTCCAGCACGAAGAGCTCGCGCAGCAACAACCAGCAGCAGACCGGCGGCCAGCAGAGCGCGGTGAGCCAGAATTCCAGCCGCAAGAACGACGAGGCGCGGCAGTCCGGCACCACACGCAGCGAGGACAGCACGGGCCTGCGCTCGGGCGCCACTCATTCGGCCGGCAGCCGCAGCCAGGCCACCGACGGCAGGACGACGCAGGCCCAGCAGTCGGAGGATGTGACCACCAGCGAGCATCCGTTGATCGTGAAGCGCTCGACCGAGAGCGGCGGCGGAACAACGCAGACTGTCGCGGAGGATTTCGCGATCCAGGTGGAATGGGAGATCGAGATTTCCGGCCAAATCAGCATTGACTGACACGTAATCCGATTGTATACTACACTCATGCAGATCACCATCACAGACACAGTCAGGAGCCTGGCCATCCCGTCGGGGACCAAGCTGTTCGAAATCCACAACACCGGCAGCAGCACCGTTTACCGGGGCTGGGAGCCGGAGACAACCGCCACCGGCGCCACCCAGGGCGTGCCGCTGGAGGCGGACCGGGGCATCATCTACGGGGGCCACGGCGTGCCGGTCCAGAGCGGGGTGCTGAGGCTTGTCACCGCCGCCGGCGCCAGCACCACCGTCAACTACACCTTCAAGCAATGATCACCTTCCTCGGCGGCCCGCAGCACGTTCTTTCGACCTTGGTAGGTTCGGCCCTGGACGCTGGCGCCGGGATCCTGCCGCTCTACTGCAACAACGGGGCGGTCACTTGCAACAACGTCATCCTCACCTGCAACGCAACCACCTATCAACCTTGAGCCATGGCCCAGCAGACCATCGACACCACCAGCACCACTGACACCCTGGCCTCCGGGCTCGGCAAGGCGAACGCCAATTTCACCGAATTGTACGGCAAGGTCGCGGAGGCGATCGGCGGAACCACCGGCAGCACCGACAAGGCGATTCTTCGCGCCAGCGGCACCGACGGCAGCACCACCCAGTCGAGCCTCGCATCGGTCAGTGATAGCGGCCAGGGTTTCTTTACCGGAGGGAGTTACAATGTGCCATGGGTGGGGACGTTGGGTGGAGCGATTGGGGTTGGTGCCGGCAATGGGCAACTGATGCAATTCATCGTCAACTTCCAGGAGATGATGCTCCTCGCCAATGGAACCACTCAAGCTCTCACCCTTGCGGAAGCGGTCAAGCTGACCTGGGCTTCCCAGGCCACAGTCGGCAATGGTGGCAGTCCCGACACTTCATTGGCGCGGGTGGGCGCTGGCATACTTGGAGTCAGCGGGACGGGCACGGCCTCGGAGCTGCGCATATACGGCGATGCCACCAAATGTGCCAGCTTGAAGCACGATGGCACGAACGCCTCGCTAAGCCCCGCCGGAGGAAGCCTGCTTGTCTCAGGCCTTCCGACGAGCAGTGCGGGCCTGCCTTCCGGCACCCTGTGGAACAACGGCGGCGTTGTTAACGTCGCGCCCTGAAGGACGTTGTAACCGGCCAGGAGAGATACGTGAGCAAACAAAGTTCCATCAACGCTGCCAACGACCTCAAGTCGGCGGCGGCCTCAGCCATTGCGGCGGCGCTCACCTCAGGGCTGGCGGGCTACGAGAGCGCCATACGAGCGCTTGTGGCGGCGGAATCACTGCCGCCGGATGTTCCGGTGACGTGGAACGTCATCAACATCACGTCGTTCGATCTCGCAATCCAGCCTGTGGATGGCTCAAGCGCGGCCCAAGGCCCTCCCTTTGCCGTGACGCCTAACAACATGTTTCCCGTCAATGACTCGACAAACATTGTCGTCACGGGCTCTGATTCTGACGGCAACGCCTACACGGGCGGCTTCACCGTCACATCCGGCCTGGCAATCAATTCAGAGGCCAGCGGCGCCACCTTCACCCTCGTCTCCGGAACCCCCTCCGGCGACGCCTCGCTTGCGGTGTTCCAGGTCAACGGCAGCAACGTCAGCGATGGTGACAGCATCACACTTGACCTTGGGACCACCTCGGTGGATGTCGTCGCGACCCCTGCTGCGTCCGGAGCCAGCGTCACCGTGGCGGGTGGCACGGGGTTGATTTCTGGAGATCAAAATCTGACGGTGACCGTGACCGCCCAGGACCACATCACCCATGCGAGCTACACGGTGCATGTTCATGTGCGGCTTCCAGTGCCTGTCAACATCGTGCTCCCTGCTCTAAGCAGCGTTTCGCCGACGGCTGGAGACACAGTCAGTTGCGACGGCGGCACGTGGGAGGGAAGCCCCACGCTGAGCTATCAGTGGACGAGCAACTCCTCGAACATTCCCGGCGCCACCTCCGACTCGTACACTGCAACCCGTGCCGACGCGGGCTCGCCGCTCGCCTGCATCGTCACAGGCATCAATGAATCCGGCAGCTCCCCGGCGAACAGCGATCCCACCAGCCAGGTCACCGCCGTGCCGGTCAACATTGCGGCCCCGTTGGTCACCACCGACGGCACGGGCGGCGGCACGCCTCCCGACGGCCCCGCCGCCTTGGGTGATACGCTGTCGGTAACGACAGGCGACTGGTCAGCCTTCCCGGCGGTCACCTTCTTCTATGAATGGAGCAATCAGTCCGGTGCGGATGGCCCCTCCGTCGTGGTAGGAGCCGCCGACTCCGGCGGCTCCGTCACCTGCAGGGTCATGGCCACCAACAGCGCCGGCTTCACCTACGTCACCAGCAACCCCATGCCCGTCGCCTGATGAATGAGCTTGTTCCAGCCCTTGTCTCTTCGCTGACCGCCGAAGGGCCGCTGGTCATCGCGATGGCGGTCGCCATCTACTACCTGAAGAGCTCCGACGACCGCAAGGCGGCGGCAAATGCCTCCCTCATCGCGCTCATGAACGGGGAGCGCATCCAGCGCATCGAGCTGCTGGAGCGCCATGTGGACGACTGCAACAAGCGCCACGCCGATGCCCAGCGCAAGTATGAGACCCTGCTCCTGAAGGTCGCCCGGATGGAGAATCCTCGCCCTGCGCCATGACCCCGACCGCCCCCTATTTTTACACACATACATCATACCGTACCACACAATGAAACGCATAGCCATCGCCGCCGCCACCACCGTCATCCTTGCCTCCTGCCAGGCGGGCAAGGTCAACATCACCCCGCAGGACCGCGCCGCCGGCAGCGCCGCGCTCAGTTCGGTCCTCAACAGCGCCGCCCGGCAGGAGCGGCCGGAGCCCGCCGCCATCGAGGCCGCCAGGGCCGCCCTCGACGCCTACACCGCGCCGGCCGCTCCCTGAGCCTGCCGGCCCCACCCCTCCACCCTTCACCACATCCTGTCACACCTCGCCATACCTCATGAATGCCTCCTGGAAAACCACCCTCTTCGGCGCCGGCGGCCTCGTCAGCGTGCTTGCCGGCGCGCTTCAGCACTGGGCCGCCGGCCAGCCGGTGGACTGGAACCTCGTCATCGCCGCCGCCCTGCCGGCCATCGGACTGATCTTCGCTCGGGACAACGACATCACCAGCAAGCAGGCCGGCGCGGAGAACTGAACCCGTGAGCAGCGACGCACGTTACTTCTTCGACCAGGACGGCTGCTGCCTCTGGCGCCTCATTCCTGAGGCGCGGAGGCAGGAGTGGAATGCCTGGCTTGAGCTGGACGGCGACGATCCCGCGTCCTGGGAGCCGCCCGCCTATGCTTGGCTGCTGGACGACCGCCTCTCCGAAATGACCTTCAGTCTGCCCTCGAAACGTCCAGCCCACCCGGCGGGCATGTCACGCCGTTGATCTCATACTGTCCTACTCAAAGGCGGACCGTCCCGGCCTCTCCTCTTGCATTCCCCCATGCCCGCCGTTCGCATGATCTCCAAACCGCCATTGCGCTGCCCAGCGCCGCCTCACCGAACGGAGTTGCGCTGAAGCGGGCGCAACGACCGTGTGCAAACGGGTGCGGGGACCCGGTTTTGTCCGGCCCGGCTATTTCTTCGCCTCGGCGAGGCGCTTGATGTCGGCCAGGCCCTTTTCGAACTCACCTCCCACCATTTTGTCGCAATTCATGATGAGGCTGAAGGCCTTGCCCATGAGGTTGTTGCGGCCGGTCATGCTCCAGGTCACGAGGGTGCCTGGCCCTTCGCCTTTGAAGGTGAACTCGGCGGTGTTGGTGGCGGCGAAGGGCTTCACGAACTCAAGATTGATGCGCACCAGCTCGCCGGGGCGGTCGTCAGTGATCGTCATGCGGCCCTCGCCCACCTGGCTGTTGCCGGCCCAGGCGAACTTCGCGCCCACGCCCATGGCGGGGCCGTCGAAGGTGGCCTTCGCAGCCGGGTCCATCTTCGCCCAGGGCGACCACTCCGGCCACTGGTGGAAGTCGTTCACCAGGGCGCTGACCGTGGCGGGCGGCGCGGCGACGCTGATGCTGCGGGCAATGCGGAAGTCATCGGGCTGCATGGCTGCGACGACGAGGAACGCGACGATGGCGGCAAGGAGGACGAGGAGGATGATCTTGATCATGGCGATTGAGCGGCTGAGTTTAACAATGAAAGTCAGGCATTTCAAGCCCTTGCGACGCAGGCGGCGAAGCGCTCCAGCATCTCGCCCCAGCCCTTGTGGAAGCCCATCTGCTCGTGCTGGTCGCGCTTCTCCTGGCTGAAATGGGCGGCGGTGGCGGTGTACTTCGTGCGGCCGCCACCCAAGTCCTCGAAGGCATGGGTGGCGACCATGAAGGCCTCGGGCGAGGGCCGGCCGTCGGCATCCAGCTTGTCGGTGAAAACAAGGCGATGGGGCGGCACCACCTCGACGAAAAAGCCGCTGTTCGGGTATTCGTTGCCGGCGGGGTCGCGCAACACCGTGCGGAAGACGCCGCCGGGCCGCAGGTCCATCTCCACCACCGGGGTGGTCATGCCATGCGGCCCCCACCAGTCGCCGAACTTCGAGGGATCGGTCCAGGTCTGGAAGACCTTGTCGGGCGGTGCGTCGATCACGCAGGAGACCACGAGGTCAAGCGATTCAGCAGGGGCGGCAGGGCTCATGGGACGGGCCTGGTCTGGGGTGTGGCGGGCTATTCTTCGCCCCCGGCGCAGGCGGCTTTCGAGGCTTCCAGGATCTGCTCGTGGGTGAGGTCCTGGACGTGGGTGGCGATGGACCACTGGTGCCCGAAGGGATCGATGACCAGGCCGTAGCGGTCGCCCCAGAACATGTCCTGCACCGGCAGCTTCACCGTCGCGCCGGCGGCCACGGCGGTGGCGGCCACGGCATCCGCATCCGTGACGTAAAGGTGGATGGTGACGGCGGTGCCGCCCAGCGCCTTCGGCCCCAGCGCGCCCCACTGCGGGCACTCGTCGTGCAGCATGAGGGCGGAGTCGCCAATGGTGAACTGCGCGTTCATGACCTTGCCATCGGGCCCGCACAGGCAGGATTTGACGACGGCGCCGAAGGCCTTCTTGTAGAACTCAAGGGCCGCCTCGCCGCCGGCGCAGCACAGGTGCGGGGTGACGGTGTGCATGCCTTCAGGGATGGGCTTGACGGTGGACGGGGTGCTCATGGGAACGGCTTTCTTTGTGGATGGGTGAGAGTTGGGAACAGGGAGCGGATCATCCGCCCCCCTTGAGGCGACGAATGAGCCATCGCCGGGCGGACATGGAAGTTCAATTTTTTTGTTTTAAGCAGCGGCAGTTTGCAGCCGGCAGGTTTCAAACCGGTCCAAAGCCCCCTCTCATGCACCGCAAACCCTGTGCAAAAGAGCCGTGGAATCGCTCCCGCGCCCTGTGTTCCCGGTTGGTGTACAGACTTTAGTCTGCCGGGGTGGCGGATCATTCATGACTTTCCACTCCTTGAGCCCTCGCCGCTCCTTCGCTGGCGCGATGGAAACAAAGCACGTTTCCGTGGCCTGGCATATGTGAAGCAAGCAGCGCCGGGAGAAACGCGCCGCCGCCCCCAGACTAAAGTCTGTATTCCAACCTCGCTCTCCAGGCACTGGGTGGCACCGTGTCAGCCGGTTATGCAGCGCCAGCGCGGAGATGTCTCCATGCTCCGCGTTCGCGGTTGTAGCACAGACTTTAGTCTGCCGGGATGGCGGGCCCTCCCTCCCCCCTTCTCATCAGCCTCCAGGGCGCAATGAACACAAGGCCCGCCTCCCTGGGAGCGCCGCAGCCCCGTGGAAACCGCATCCCGTCCCATACAACAACATACGCCGGGCTACACTGGCATACACAATCGCTCCTGGCGTCCTTTCCATCCGCCGGTTCGGGGTTATTCTCCACCCCATGCCAGGCGGGCCTGCCTCCGCGCCTGGAAAAACCCGGACCTCCTGCGGCGAAATCATGGCCTCCACCACATCACCTTCAGAACCTTGTTCCGGGCCTCCGGGTAGTACACTATCGGACACCTACGTTGATCCGCCGGGTTTCGTGCGCGACATCTTCAGCCGGACGCCCTCCGCGCCAGGGCAGGACCTGGGCGAGAACAGCCCCTGGGGCGGCGCCCGGCTCATCCCCTGCGACCCGGTGCCGTGGAGCCCGCCGGGCCAGTGTCCAGACCCGGACGGCGATGTCGTCAAACTGCCATACTTCCTGCGAGGCGATCACGCGGACCCAGGCGATGCGGTGGTGAAACTGCCCGAGCGTCCCAGCAACAGGCCGCCCGCCACCAACCCAACCAATGCGGACCTGTGGCCGGGAATCCGCGTGCAGGACTACCCGCCTGACCCCGCGCTCTCGCCCGAGCAGCAGTCCCTGCACGAGATCAACCTCAACGCCGCTCGCCTGCGCTCCCGCGCGGCCATGCTGCAACTCCAGGAGAATGACCTGGGCGCTTCGCAGCAGGCCCACGACGCCTCGCTCGCCCGCCTGCAAAACGGCGTCACCGGCCCGGAGTCGCGCCAGGCGCTGGACCAGCATGACTACAACCGCGCCGACCTGGCCGTGCGCCAGCACACCCTGCGCACCGGCCGCGAGCAGCTTCAGCAGGCGCAGGCGGATCAGGATGCCCGCGTCCAGGCCCACCAGGACCGTTTTGCCGCGCCGTCAATTGGTACACTATCGTACACTACTGACCCCGGCGTGCCCTCACCCGCAGTCCCGTCCGGTGATGCGGCAGCCGCCAGCAGCGACGCACCGGCCCCTGCATCACCCGACGCGGCGACCGCGCCTCCAAGCCCCGCGAATGGGGCCGATCAGCCGCCCCCAGTCCCGCAACCGGCCAGCCCGCCAGCGCCTGCCAATGACCCGCTGGCGGCCTATCAGGGCATCATCGGGCAGACTCTGGCCGATCTAGCAAAGGGCGATCCCGACGATGCCGCCAGGATCAGCCAGCGGCTGGAACAGGTGCCTCCTGGCGACCGTGAGCAGGTGCTCAATGCCATCATCGCCCGGCACAAAGGCGGTGATCGCGGCAGCCCTCAACCGGACTTGCCGCCCGGCGTCGCCACTCCGCCCGCCGGCACGGAATCGCACACCATCTCCGGAAATTCTGGTGACATCACCATCAACGGCGTGCGCCATGTGGACACTGGCAAGGAGCCAACACCCGCACCCGCCGAGCCTGGCATTTCCAATCACGACAACGGCGCACCCCTGACGGCGGAGCAGTTCATGGCAGGGCTGGAGGCTGGCGGCGTCCACCTGAGCCCCAAGGACCGCGCCCAGATCGAGGAAATCTACAGCCGGCGGCTCAAACCCGAGCCGCCGCCCACCTTTCTCGACAAGTTCCTGGCGGCGGTGCAACTGCCCTTCCAGGGCCTGTGGAACTATGCCGGGGCCTCGCGTGGCGGCGGTCCCACCGCCCACGGCGCGGCAAAGACCCTCGGTCTGGATTTCCCCATGGATGCCGGGCAGACCCGGACCCTTCAGGAGAGCACGGACGGTCTTCTGACGTCCACTGGCGGCCTGGCTGGTGCACCTCGACAGTCCCTTTCCCTGCCAGCGCCCGCTCCCCGTCCGGTGCCAGCCCAGGTGGTGCGACCCGCCCCATCTGAAGAGCCTGCACCCTCTGACGCCCCCCTGAGATTCGATGGCAACCAGACGTGGCGCCAGGACCGGTCCGGCACCTGGCAGCCGGTGCCGGATGAGGAAATCCCACCCATCCCGCAACTGCCCATTTCAGGCAATGGGCAGGCAGCCCCTGGCCCAACCGTCGTCCCACCGTCGGCGGGCAACTCCATTTTCCGCATCAATGGTGAGCCGTTCTACCGCGACGCCAGCGGCCGAATCCAGCACATCGACCCCGAGGGTTCCGTCACCCTCACCCCCCTTGACCCTGCCAACCCCGGCCACGCTGCGATCATTGATCAAGCGCAGCCGCAGCCCAAGCCAGGGGCCGGTGCTGCGCCCATAGGAGCCCCTGGAACTCCGTGGACCAAGCCAAGTTATTGGCAGGGACCCTCGTCAAAGCGCGGGTCATGGGCAGGGCAGGAAGGAAATTCCGAGTTCCACCTTAACGATCAAACTGCAGAAGAATACGGCGTGCCAAGAGGCACTCGCATTCCGTTCGTCACGGGCTCCCCGGATTTCTCCGGGGTTGCCGTTCCCATGCCGGACGGCACTCCAGGTGTGTTTGAGGTCCCCGGTCTGAAAGGTTTCCATGATGTTGACCAGAATATGATTCGCACCGAAATCACAAGGATCACCGGAATGAGCCGGGGCGCTGTTGACGATTGGTTGAAGAACAACAAAATCTGCCTGCACCACTTCCTTGAAAACACAGTCCACCTGGCGCCTGAGAACTATCACCAGATTCATCACACCGGCGGGGCCGCATACCTGAGATCGAAATGAACACACCAGAAATACTGAAACACCTCCGACCCATTGGTGGAACGACCTTCCAGCCGGTCCAACCTGATGAAATTGCGGAAATCGAGCGGTTGCTGGCCAAAAAGCTGCCCGCTGACTATGTCGCTTTCATCACCAAATATGGGCATTGCGGAGTGGATGGAGATGCCATCATAGGGGATCTCCTGGTCTTCTTTTTCTATGGTGGTGGATCTAAGATTGGAAGTCTCTTGAATGCGGTGAAGTGTTACGATGGCTTCGCAGAGAACGGGTGGCTGGTGATTGCCAGAGACCTGCTCGGAAACCTGTTCGCCCTGTACCCGGATACGGGAGAAATATGGTTCTCTGCTTTCACTCCCCAGGGGCCGGTGAACCTGGAACTTGCGACAAGCTTCACCGACTTTCTGAGCAAGATTGAAGTGAAGCCCATCGAGTAGCCTTGCCCGGGGTCGCCTATGCGGAAGGTGACCTCATCGCCCGCCCTCACGGCCGGGTCGGCAAATCCCTGCAAACCAAGATCGGCAACGAGGGCGATTTCAAGGCCACGGACGTCGGGTTTCACCTCTTCGGCGACCAGTTCGACGGCCCCGTCAACCGGCTCAATGTCGTGCAGGGGGACGGGCAGTTGAACCTCCGGGGTTATGCTGAAATGGAAAGGGAGTGGAAGCAAATGCTCGTGGACAACCACCCGGTCAGGCCCAGGATTCGCATCGAATACGAAGGCGATAGTTTAAGACCATCGCGATTTTATGTGGACTACGAGAACAGTGAGGGCATAACTCGACAGCGGGAGTTTGCCAACGCACCTCCGCTCCATTGACCCTGAGCTTACTACGCAATTGCACCTCATCTTCTGGATTATTATCAAGACCTGGGAACCGTGGCCCATGAACAATTGCCGGAGGGCTGGCGCTCCTTCGAGCTCAAGGCGGCGTATGCTGCGGGCCGCATCACGCTGGCGCTCTCGTTCGTAGGCCCCAGCGGCATGGAGTATGATTACGATCCCGCGCCTGCGGCTTTCCTGCCGGTGGTGATGGGCCTGCGGAGATTCATGGGCCCCGCCGATGCCTGGGTGGGCATGACCTTCACCGCCCCAACGCCCACAAGCTACAAGGTCCACTTCGACTACGGCGATCCCAAAGCCGGCCTGACAGGCCGGGCACCAGAGGCAGCGCAAACAGGCGCGGGGACGGTCCCTGCGCTCTGTGGTCGCGGTTGGTGTACAGACTTTTAGTCTGCCGGGGCGGCGGAGCATTCAAGACCCCAGCCTCTTCGCTTCCCCGGCCACCGAAACACGGTGCTCATTTCCGTGCCCTGGCTTTTGTGGAATGAGCAGCCCCGGATAAACCCTCCGCCACCCCACAGACTAAAGTCTCCTGAGTAACTGACTTCGAGTTGCTCCCCGACAGGCAAAGGCTTCGCCTGTTCTTTTGCTGTACTCCAGCGAACCCACGGCACCGATCCACAACCAGGGCTTAAAGAAGCGCGGGCGACAAGCTGTGCCGGCGGCAGACCATGCCTGATGGATGCGCTTCTTTGTCTTGTTTCACCCGGCTGTCTCCTGGGTTCGCGCATACAGCCGCGTTCCTGGTCACCAGGGCTGTGTCGCTGTGCTCCTTGCCCTTCGCTCCGTTGTCCTGCCCCTTCGGGGCTTCTGAGCAGGAACCTAAAGCAGCCGCTTCACCCGATACATCCGCGCCGCCGCATTCACCGGCTTCGACCATGTCTCCGGCTGGCCGTAATCGGTCCAGAGGTAGCGTGAGGTGCCTGCCACGAGGCGGTGCACGGCGCTGTACCAGGTGGTGCCGGCGTCGTCGGAGTATTCCACGACATACGTTTGGCGCGGCACGCTGTTCCATTCCAGCACGGGGCCGTTGGCAGAATCACCCACACCCAGCAGCGGAACCAGCACGCCGTCCACAGGCCCGTCGCGCGGCTGGGGCTCGGCGAGGCTTTCGGCATGAATGACGGGCTGCAGGTGGGTGCGGCGCAACGGGTCGTTGTAAGTCACCGTGAGGCTCACGGTTTCATCTTTCGCGATGGGCTGGGAATAGATGACTTCCACGACGCCAAATTTGCCGGCGGCGCTGCTGCTTTGAACGGTGACACCCGGCGCCAGATTGGAGATCTCCAGGCGCAGGCCGTTCAAGGCCACGCCCGTGGGATTGGCGAAGGTGATTTTTTGAATGACCGCTCCGGTGGAGCGATCGGTCACCGGCGGGCCGTAGGTGAGGCTGCTGCCCTTCACGCCCGGCTTGGTGGCATCATTGGAGACATAGATCCCGGTGCCGATGAGGTCGAGCGTGTAAACCGGCGTCGCGGGATCATTGCTGGTGATCTTCAGCGTGGCCTGGAGCGGCCCCAGCCGGGTGGGATTGAAGGAATAGCTCAGTTCTTGGGAGTCATTTTCGGCAACGATGACAGTGGTGGAGGGCTGCGGGGACAGGAGGCTGAACTGATCCGCGTCGGGCCCCTCGATGACGGCGCTCGCCTGGAGCTGAAGGGTGCCGCCATTGACCAGGTTGACACGGTGTTCACGCTCGCTGCCAGGGCGCACGCCCCCGAAGTCGCCTGAAGCCTCGAACAAGGCCAGCGACTGATCGTATCCCGCCGCGATGGCCGTGACCCCGCTCAAGCCCGCCGGCAGGCTGATCTGGCGCCCGCCGTTGTAGCCCCAGGCGACCACGGTTCCATCCTGCTTCAGCGCCAGGGTGTGATACTCCCCTGCGGCGATGGCCACGACGTTGCTCAAGCCCCCCGGCACATCGCACTGGCCGAAGTCGTCCCAGCCCCAGGTGACCACGGTTCCGTCCTGCCTGAGCGCCACGGAGTGGTCCGTGCCCGCCGCGATGGCCACGACGTTGCGCAAGCCCGCCGGGACTCTGATCTGGCCGAAACCATTGTAGCCCCAGGCCACCACACTGCCATCCCGCCTGAGCGCCAGGGCGTGCTCCTCGCCCGCCGCGACGGCCACGACACTGCTCAAGCCCCTGGGCACCTTGCACTGGCCGAAATCGTTCGAGCCCCAGGCGACCACGCCGCCATCCTGCTTGAGCGCCACGCTGAAAATCCCTCCCGCCGCAACGGCCGCAACGTTGCTCAAGCCCGCCGGCACGCTTGTCTGGCCGTAGCTGTTGTCGCCCCAGCCGACCACGCTGCCATCCTGCTTGAGCGCCACCGTGTGATCCGCTCCCGCCGCGACGGCCAGGACGTCGCTCAAGCCCGCTGGCACGGCGGTCTGCCCATGGCTCGTGTCGTCCCAGGTGGCGACGCTGCCATCCTGCATGAGCACCACGCTGTGCTCCGCCCCCGCCGCCATGGCCGCCACGCCGCCCAGGCCCTCCGGCTGAAAGGTGTCCGCACCCAGGTCCCTGCCCCAGGCGACCTCCTTCCTGCCCACGGAAGGGTTGCTCACCAGTTGATTCACGCAATCGCGCACCTCAAGTTTCGGCGCTGTGCCGGTGCCCGCAGTGAACAAGGCCAGCGAGTGATCGTATCCCGCCGCGACGGCCGTGACCCCGCCCAGGCCCGCAGGCACGCTTGTCTGGCCGCTGGCATTGTAGCCCCAGGCAACCACACTGCCGTTGCTCTTGAGCGCCAGGGTGTGCTGCCCGCCCGCCGCGATGGCCGCGACGTCGCACAAGGTCGCCGGCACGTCGCACTGGCCGCAATTGTTCCCACCCCAGGCGACCACGCTTCCGTCCTGCTTGAGCACCACGGTGTGAGCCCCTCCCGCCGCGACGGCCACCACGCCGCCCAGGCCCGCCGGCACGTTGATCTCGCCGTTGCTGTTGTCGCCCCAGGCGACCACGCTGCCATCCCGCTTGAGCGCCACGACGTGCTCCCCGCCTGCCGCAATGGCCGCCACGCCGCTCAAGCCCGCTGGAACGTCGCACTGGCCGGAGTCGCCCCTGCCCCAGGCGACCACGCTGCCATCCTGCTTGAGCGCCACGGTGTAATACACTCCCGCCGCGATGGCCGTCACGCCGCCCAGGCCCGCCGGCACGGTGGTCTGGCCGTCGCCATTGTAGCCCCAGGCGGCCACGGTTCCGTCCTGCTTCAGCGCCACGGTGTGATACCCGCCCGCCGCGACGGCCGTCACGCCGCCCAGGCCCGCCGGCACGTTGGTCTCGCCGGACCCGTTGCCGCCCCAGGCGATCACGCTTCCATCCTGCTTGAGCGCCACCGTGTGGTCCGCACCCGCCGCCATGGCCACCACGCCGCTCAAGCCCGCCGGCACCGTGTTTTCTCCAGCGCCCCCCCCGCCCCAGACAACAAGCTCGGAGGATGGCACAGGCGCCGCGACCACCCAGGACATGCCGGCGAGGAAGCATCCGAGGAGGCGGAGAAAAGGCAGGCAAAGTGCAGTATTCATGAGTGGCATCGCTCTTTGTCAGCAAAGAGCGGTTTCTGACATCCAACAATCGCAGATGGATGGCATGGCCTCCTTTTTACCACAACCCAGGTGCAACGTCACATTAAATCCAGGTAATGGTCTGCGGCTCGCGCCTTGCATCAACCAGCACAAAAGTCACACAGGAAACAGCAAGGACATGCCCGTCCGCCCCAGGGGCAAGGAGCCTCCCGACAGCCCTGCCGGAAGAGGCTGACGGGGGCTCCACTTTCCATTCGATTTTGTAATTCTGTTCCGCCCGCCGGTGAACCAAATTGGCGGTGTAACCAAGTATATGCCTGGGTGCTATGAACGGCGAACGCGCCACGTGTTCCGCTTCGATGCCGCCCGGGCGATCCACAAGAAAACTGCGATCCCTATGAAAAGCGTAATCTCCCGAATCATCATCACCGTCCTCGCCATCGGGCTGTGGACCTTCGCCAGCACGGCCGTGGACGCGACGGCCCCGCTCATCTCCTCCAAGGCCGCCATGGGCCAGCTTCAGGACACGGATTCCGGCTTCATCATCGCCAGGTGGGGCGCGCTGGTCACCGGCGGCCACCTTTCCTCCGGCCTGCTCCTGCTCGTGCTGCTGGCGATCTGGGCAGGCCCGGTCATCAAGGGCTTGAAGCGCCTGGCGGGCCGCACTCCGCCCAGCCCCGGATCGCTCGTTGCGCTGCTGTTCGTGATTCTCGGCGGCTCCTCATGCCACGGCTACTACGATGCACGCGACAACGAGGAATACGTCACCATCAAGGCCAACCAGACCGCCTTCCTGGTGCCCCAGCAGGGGGCCAACCTGCAGGGCCAGGGGGCCTTCGACAGCGCGGCCTATCTGGAGAAGAACAAGATCGCGGAGAAGCGCATCCAGATTCCGCACATGCTCCTGAAGCGCAAGGGCTGGACCGCGACTGACATGTACATTCCTTCCGCCGTGCTCTACGTCGTCACCCGCGAGCCCTTCGTGCGCGAGTGGCTCAAGGAATCCATCCGCGGCACCTCCAGCAAGAACGAGGGCTTTTTCCTGGAGTCGGCCGAGGGCATCAACATCGACTTCGGCGTCGCCATCAGCGCCCACATCAAGATCGAGGACTCCGCCCTGTACATGTTCAACCTCGGCACCGCGTCCACCCAGGCGGACACCAGCGAGTTCCCCTCCGTCGTCTATGCCCGCCCCCTGGCGGAGGTGATGGACCAGGTCGTGCGCGCCCGGGTGCAGACGCTGCTGGCCAGGGAGTTCGGCAGCCGCCCCATGGCCCGCTGCATCACGGACAAGGCGGAATCCATGGCCGCCGTCGAGAAGCAGGTGGTCGGCGATTTCGCCAAGATCGGCATCACCATTGACTATGTCGGCTACGCCAGCCAGCTCAACTTCGACAAGGAGATCCAGGACGCCATCAACAAGGTCTTCCTCACCAAGCAGGAGGCCGAGGCCGCCGCCAACCAGCTCGTGTCCATCCCCGTGCGCACCGCCATCGCCGACATCACCATCAAGGAAGGCATCGGCAAGGGGCTGGAGAAGTGGGATGGCAAGCTGCCCGCCCTGCCCAGCTTCATGATCCTCACGCCCGAAGTGATCAACTCCGTGAAGAGCCTCTTCCCCGGCTCCGCCCCCCTGCCGACCCAGTTGGGACAGCCTGCGACACCATCCGGCACGGCGAAGTAGCAGCAAAAGGAGCGCGGACAAGGGTGTCCGCGCTCCTCCAGGCTTTCCACCCATTCATCCTGTGCACAGAAAAGGCAGACAGAGGAATGAAGGAGCAGGGATGAAGGACGGATGCCGCCTTCACTTGCTGGTGAGAAGACAAAAAGGATCGCAGCTTGCATCTCATTCCTCTGTCCCCATTCCTCTGTCTGCCCTCTTTTTTCCAGGATCAAAAAAATGATGCAACCCGGATCCGGAGCCTGAAGGGCTCATGGAGTTCAGCCCAGGGTCGCCCGAGTTTGACGAGGGCCGCCCTGGGGTTGGCGTGAGCACGGCGAGGCGCGAAGCCATCACGCCGCCAGCTTCAGGGAGCAGGTCATGCCGCGCCAGGGATTTGCGCAACAAAACTGTTGTACAACGATTTTGTTGTGTTTAAATTGTACACAACAAAACTGTTGCACAACAAAACGGTTGCCTTCTTTCCATGAGCCAATCCCCACCTGATTTTTACATCGGAGCGCCCGTTGACCCAGATGACCTGTGCTTTCGCGGCGAGTTCATCACGGAAATCCATGATCACCTGCGCAATCATCACCTGATCCTTTCCGCTCCACGCCGGACCGGGAAAACCAGCGTCATGGACTACCTCGCCGCTCATCCCCATGGCGGTTTCTCGCCCATTTCCGTTTTCGTGCAGGACATTTCCCACCCTGCCGATTTCATCCTGCTGCTGCTCGATTTGTTCCACGAAAAGCACCCCAAATGGTTCAAGGACTTGTTTGCCAAAGGCAGCGGCTTGATCGGCAAGGTGCTGGGGCGTGTCGGCGAAATCGAGGCCCAGGGATTCAAGGTCACCCTTCGCCAGCAGGAGCCGGACTGGCGCGAAAACTGGAAGAAACACGGCGATGAGTTCTTCGCCCAGGTGCGCAAGAGCGAGCACCGCCTGCTGCTCCTGGTGGATGAGTTTCCAGACATGATCCTGAACATGCAGAAGCACGATGCCAGCCTGGTGCGCCCGTTCCTGGCCTGGTTTCGCGGTCACCGGCTCACCCCGCATCCCAAGCAGGACCACGTGCGCTGGCTGCTGTGCGGCTCCGTGAACCTGTCCAGCACCCTCGACGGCATTGATTGCCTGGATGAAATCAACGACCTCATGGACGTCGCCCTGCCGCCGCTCACCAAGGAGCAGGTCATCGAGTTCGTCGAAACCATGCTCACCAGCCGCAAGGTGTCTTTTGATCCCAAGGTTCCGGCAAAGGTGGCCAGGGAGCTGGGCCGCCCCGTGCCGGTGTTCCTGCAAATGGTCACCCAGGACCTCTACCGCATGGCGAAGAAGGCCGGCAAGCCCCTCGCCGTGCGCGATGTCTCCCGCGCCTTCGCCGATCTGATCGTCACCAGCGGCGCGCGCGACAAGCTGCAGCACTACTACTCGCGTATCGACATGTACTACCCCGTGCCGAAGGCCGCCGCCGCCTACGCGCTCCTGGCAAAGCTCGCCATCAGCCCCGCCGGACTGAGCCGCGCTTCTTTGTTCGCCGAGTTCGAACAGAGCCTTGTCCAGCAAGGCGACACCTCCCCGGCGAACAAGCGCAAGCAGGTCTTCAACCAGCTCCTGCGCGACCTGGAGAACGATTTCTACGTGGCGGAAATCAAGGCCGGCCATTTCGATTTCTCCAGCGGCCTCATGAAACAGTGGTGGAGGAAGTACTATGCTTGAAGCACCCGTTGAACCCCGCTCCCAGCTCGGCCTTTACCGCGCCCATCTCACAAGCCCGGAGCACCGCAGCCACATCACCGTGGGCCGCGCGCAGATGCTGGCGGACACCCTCGAAATCCTGCGCAAAAACATCGGTCGCAAGGCGCGGCACCACCAGGTCTTCATCGCCCCGCGCGGCAGCGGCAAGACCCATTTCCTGTCGTTGATCGAGGATGCAATCCATCGCGACCCGGCGCTCAGCAAGTCCTATGTTGTCGTACGCTTTCCTGAAGAGGCGCGGCGCATCCTCTCCTTCGCTGATTTCCTGCTCATGATCTGCGAGGTGCTGCGCGACTCCGGCCCGCCGGACTCCGAATGGGGCAGGCTGCACGACCGGCTGGCCACCGTGGAGGATGATGCCACGATCATCGACACCGTGGTGCCCGCCCTGCGCAGGCACTACCAGGAGCATCACCAGGTCTTCGTCCTCATGGTCGAAAATTTGAACCAGGTCATGGAGGAGCAGATCAAGAAGCCCCAGTCCATCAAGGCGCTGCGCGGCTTCCTCATGCAGGACAACGGCTGCCTGCTCATCGGCACCTCGCCTCTGCACTTCGGCGGCCTCACCCAGGCGGACCAGCCCTTCTACGATTTCTTTGACCTCCAGGTGCTCGACCAGTTGAGCACGGAGGAATCCATCGAGCTGATCCGGCGCAACCTGGAATGGGACAAGCGCACGGACCTGCTGGCCCAGTTCGCCACCCTGCGGCCGCGCCTGCAAGCCATCCACACCCTCACTGGCGGCAGCCCCCGGCTCACCGTCATGCTGTATGAGCTGCTCAGCAATGAATCCATCACCGCCGTGAAGCAGCAGTTTCTCATGCTGCTGGATCGTATCACACCCTTTTACCAGGACCGGCTCAACGACCTTTCGCCGCAGGAGCGCGTGGTGCTCGAAACCATCGCCACCATGCGCGACCAGTGGGGCAAGCCCGCCCCGCCGAAAACCCCGGCGAACATCGCCCGGCTCATGCGCATGAAGCAGTCCCAGGTCTCCGTCCTGCTGGGCCGCCTCGCCAAAGGGCTCTACCTCGTGCAACGGGACAACCCTGCCGACGCCCGCTCCTCCCTCTACGTGATCCGCGAGGGCTTCTTCGATCTCTGGCTGGCCATGAACATCAGCCGCGCCGCGCGCCAGCGCATTCCGCTGCTCACCGATTTCTTCGCCGCCTTCTATGAGCAACTGGACGCGCGACAGCAAAAAAAGGACGAGTACTGGGCGCGCCTCAAGGCCGGGGAGTTCAACGAAGACGCCGCCGAAACCCTCAGCTATCTTTCCGAAGTGGGCCCGCCAGAGGAACGCGCCATCGGGAAAGCAAAACTCGCCGCCGAGCTCATAAAGCGTGGCGAAACGGAACGCCCCGAACTGCTCAAGCGCGAGCTGCAAATGCTCCCCCTCGATTCCACCGCCCGCTGGATCACCGACCGCTTGGATGAGACGGAGCCCAGCTACCTGGATGAGCTGCTGGAGCTCATCCAGTGCTGGGAAACGCAACGCCAGGGAGGCGTCGAAGCCTTCGCCCAGGAGCTTCAGTCCATCGGCGAAAAACTCGATCTCCAAGGCTGGTCGAAACTGCGCATGGAGTTCTTGCGCGATCATCTGGAAACGCTGCCACTCACCCCCGAGCGAGTGATGACACGTCTGCAACTGGCCAACTTCCTGAGGAAATTCGCTCAATGGCAGGAAGCGGCTTGTCAGGGAAAAACGGCATTGGACGAGGCGGTCGAACTCCAGGGGCAGGACCTGATCGCCACCGCCTGCAACGATTACGCGCTCTTGCTCCATGACACCAACCGACTTGCAGAGGCAGAGCCGCTGATGCGCCGGGCACTAGCCCTTAACGAGGCACGCTTCAGCGCGGACCATCCCTTTGTCTCCGCTGCCCTCAATAACCTCGCACTGTTGCTGCAGGACACCGACCGGTTGGCGGAGGCGGAGCCGCTGATGCGCCGTGCCCTGGCCATCGAGGATACAGGCTATGCCGCAGGCCACCCAAATGTCGCCATCCGCCTCAACAACCTCGCAATGTTGCTCCATAAAAGCAACCGGCAGGCTGAGGCGGAGCCACTTATGCGACGTGCACTGGCCATCGACGAAGCAAGCTATGGCGCGGGCCACCCAAATGTTGCCATCCGCCTCAACAACCTCGCGCGATTGCTCCATGACACCGACCGACTGGCGGAAGCGGAGCCACTGATGCGTCGTGCACTGGCCATCGATGAGGCGAACTTCGGCAAGGATCACCCCAAGGTAGCCCTACGCCTCAACAACCTTGCGCAGTTGCTCCAAGCCACCGATCGACTGGCGGAGGCCGAGCCAATGATGCGTCGCGCCCTGGCCATCGACGAGGCCAGCTACGGCGTGGACCATCCCAAGGTCGCTGGCCTCAATCCCAAGGTCGCTATCCGCCTCAACAACCTCGCGCGGTTGCTCCAGGACACCCACCGACTGAAGGAGGCCGAGCCGCTGATGTGCCGTGCCCTTGACATCTTTGTTTCCAGTCTGGGCAAACCCCATCCGAACACGCAAACTGCGGCCAGCAACTACCAACGCCTCCTCCAAGCCACCGGCCTGGGCGAGGAGGAGGCCCTGGCGAAGGTGCGGGAGGTGCTGGGCGAGTGAGCGGAGGGTGGACCTGCGGGAGCCGGGGGCGTTGCCTGCGGTGGGGACCTTGGAGGTGTGGTTGCTCACAGCGGATGTCAGGAGCTTGCAGGGGGGAGCGTGGACACTCTTGTCCGCAACCATCATCCCTGGCGGCGCAGCCGCGATTCTCTCAAGGAACAACGCAGCCGCCGTGTAAGCTTCAGGGACAAGGTTCGCGGCTGCGCCGCAGGTGTTTGGATTGCGGACAGGAGTTCCACGCTCCTTTCGCTGCGGCACCATCACGCTCTCACCACGGATGGCCCGGATAACGACGGATGGATGGCAGTTTCTTCCCATCCGAGCTATCCGAGCCATCCGTGGTTCCATGTGCAGCAGTGCCGCGCGCGTGGGCGGGTGAGCGGGGGGTGGACCTGCGGGAGCCGGGGGTGTTGCCTCTGCTATCCTGACAATCTGCCTTTGATCTCATGGAGACGTGCACCCCATGGACCCACAAGGCGATTGCTGAGTTCCGTCAACAAGTCCAATGCTTCGGTCTTGTTTCCGCGCTCATACTGTAATATCGCAAGACAGACAACGGGCACGGGATAATGTCCTTTTGTCACCTGCATGTCGGCAAGGAATTGCGCCATTGCCTCCACAGAACTCATCCGTCCCAGAAAAGGCAGCACAAAGCACGCAAGTTTATCGGCTATCTCGCCCGGGGTTCCAGGCTCCCCCAGAGGCCACCAGAGGTCTTTTCCATCGATGAGCTGGCCAATCCTCACTGTCACGGCACAAAAAGGCGCAGTGACGAACTCGGGCGCAGGAGCGGCCCATAAAATGGCGTGAACTTTGGGATGGAACATCCCGCAATTGATCGTGACCATGTCGCCCGCCTTGCTAACCTGGAGCTCGATTACCTCAATGAAGTTGATACGTTTTCGGTTCCAGGCGCTCGATTTCCTATTGAATCCCTTGCTTTCAAGAAAAGAACCAGCCTGGGTGATCACCGATTTTATGCTCATGGTGGGTCGTAAGATATGGCAAAACCAGGCATTCCGAGTTGCAAGAAACACCTTCGCACCTGTCATGCGCAAGCCGCTCGACTTGAAGCAGTGTTGTGTTTCGGTTTCCGCACATCGAAGGAAGTGACGAAAGTGGATTTGGAGGGGTCTCCATGCAACGGGAAACACCTGGCTCGGCCTCCTCCAAGACACCGGCCTGGGCGAGGAGGAGGCCCTGGCGAAGGTGCGGGAGGTGCTGGGCGAGTGAGCGGAGGGTGGACCTGCGGGAGCCCCGGGGGCGTTGCCTGCGGATGGTGATGCCGGAGGCGTGGCGGATCTTCGCGCCCAGGAGCCGCTCCAAGCAGGGCCAACGATGGTGGCGGAGCGCTGGAGCGAAAGTTTGGCGCTGCGCGCGTGTTGTTTTCGAAACCCGTCGGGGGCGACGGTGGCCACATTGGGGGCCGCACCCTGCCCGCCTCACGCTTGACATGCCAGGGCCTTGTGATTTCATCGCACCACTCCTATGGCCACTGCTGACACGCTGTCTTCCATTCTCGTAATCCTTGACCAAATACTGCCTGGGTTTGCGGCCACGCTCAACCCACCCTGCGATCCGCAGGACCTGCAGGAACTGGAGAGGGAGCTGGGAGAGCCGCTGCCGGAGAGCGTGAGAGCCTTGTATGAGATGCATGACGGGCAATCGAGCAGCCCGGGGCTCTTCCTTGGCCTGCGCATGCCTTCCGCAAAGCAGGCGCTCAGAGACATGAAGATGTGGAGCGAGATGCATGAGTCCATGGGCAGCTTTGACACCTCCATCCGCTCGGTTCCCCTCGACCATATTCGCGAGCACTACGGGCGAGATTCCGTGGTGCCGATTGCGACGGATGAGGCGGGCAAATTGATTGGCGTGGATCTCGATCCCGCCGAGCTCGGCACCACGGGCCAGATCATCAACTACGGGAGCGATCAGGAGGACCAATACGTCATTGCCAGCAGTTTGGACGGATTGCTGGCCTTCATGCTGGAGCAGCTCCAGACCGGCAACTATGTCATCAGGGAAGAGGAAGTGGATGAGGATGAGACGGTGAGCTGGTGGACGGTCAAAACGCCTGAGAACTACGATCTCCTCGAGGCGGTGCATGATATGAAGCTGCCGTTGGACCAACCTCACGCCGCAGCCGCCACCCTCGCGAACCCGGCCGAGTTCCAGGCGTGGAAAGCGGCGCTGCCTGAGCCATGGGTAAAGCTCGTCGACAGCCTGGGCAAGGGCGCGCAAAGCTTCGAAGGCCTGGCCAATATCGGCGGGATCAGTCTGCTCGGGCTCGCCATCAGCGACCTCACGCCCATCGCAAAATGTTCCGGCGTACGGCAACTGTATCTCTCGAGGTGCCCCATCACCGATATTTCGCCCCTGGCAAGCCTGAGCCAACTGCGCAAGCTCTACCTGACCGGAACCCAGGTGAAGAATTTCTCCACCCTCAGCGCTCTGGCGAATCTTTCCGAACTCAGTTTGTCGGAGATTCCCCAACCTGATCTTCAACCGCTGCTCCATTTGAAGCGGCTGAAAAGCCTGTCCCTGCATAAAACGGGGCTCACCGATCTAACAATGGTCGCCAAACTCAAGGGCCTGACGAATCTCGACCTGAGCAGCAATAACATCGCCAGTTTTGAGCCGCTTCGATCTTTGACGCAACTGCGCGAGCTGAATCTATCGGGCACGAACCCGCAGAATCTGGATTTCCTGAGCGCGCTCCCAGACATGGAAAACCTTAAACTTGGGAGTGACTAAATAGCCGATGTAACGCCGCTGCTGGCCCTGCCAAAGCTGCGGGCCATCACTTGCAGCAGGAGCGTGTGCAACAAAATCACCGCCAAAACAAAAAAGGAATACAGCTTTTGCATCTGCGGCACATGACCGGTAAAGAAAGCCAGGGCTGAAGTGGCCATGTGATGAAGAGATGAGGTTTCCGGCCGGCGAAGGTGCGGGAGGTGCTGGGCGGGTGGACCTGCGAAAACGGGGTCCCTGGCCGTGCCTGCAGGCTGGCAGCCTGTTTCACTTTCCTTCTTTTTTGCCCAGGGCCCGGGCTTGGAATGGAAGTCGGCTGGAACGTGAGACAGGCTGCCAGCCTGTTCAGTTCAGTTCCGGAGAGCGGACCGTCATCGGCGGGAACGGGGTCCTGGGCCGTGCCTACAGGCTGGCAGCCTGTTTCACTTTCCTTCCTTTTTGCCCAGGGCCCGGGCTTTGAACGGAAGCCGGCCGGAATGTGAGACAGGCTGCCAGCCTGTTCAGTTCAGTTCAGCAGAGCGGACCATCACTTACGAAAACGGGGTCCTGGGCCGTGCCTGCAGGCTGGCAGCCTGTTTCCACTTTCCTTCTTTCTTGCCGAGGGCGACGGTGGCCCCATTGGGCCCGCCTACTTCTTCGGAATCTCGTTGAGGGTGTAGTACGCCAGGGGATGCAGGAGGGGCAGGCCCTCGGCGTCTTTCACGCCGTCGAGGTGGATCTCGTGGATGTCGCCCGGGGTGAGCTTGTCGAAGGTGAGGCGCACGGACTTGTTGTCCGGGGCGACCACGGCGCTGGTGATTTTGGGGATGAACTCATCCACCTCGTCGCCGCCGTATTCCTCGCGGTAGGCGTAGGTGAACTCGCGGCCCCGGTAGCTGGAGAGATCGCCGGCGGTCCTGGCATCGACGGGGTGGGTGAAGGTGATTTCAAAGCCGTCGGGGCGGGCGTGGACCTCGTGCATTTCGAAGGGCACCTTGCCCGTCCAGTCGAGACGCTCGAAGCTGTAGGGCTTGCCGCCGCGCGCACCCCAGCCGCGGTCGCTGCCGCCGGCGAAGATCTGCCCGGCCTCGTTCATGCGGCCGCCGATGAGGCCGCTGGCAAAACCGAGGCGGAAGGGAAAGACGACGCCCTGGCGGATGCCGTTGACATCCTCCATGAAGACGCGGCTGATGTTGCTGTGGCTCTGATCGGCGATGAAGAGCTGCTTCTGGAAGGGGCCGAACTTGCCCTCGGAGAGATCGCAGATGATGAAGCTGGAGGAGTTGCCGATCTTGCCATGCACCATGTACACGACGGGGGGGACGAGCTCCTTGATGCGCTTGCGCTCGATCTCCATGCGGTCCGGGTCCACGTGCGGCCCCTTGTTGTCGCGCTTGCGGGCGCCCTGGAAGGCCTCGGGCAGCGGGTCCAGCGGGCGCGGGCCCATGTTCGGGGCCTTGTCGTACCAGATGTTGCCGCCGGGGTGGCCCTGGAAGGTGCCGGGGATCAGGTGCTGCAGGGTGCAGGCGCCGTGCCAGGGGCCCTGGTTGTCCATGAAGTAGGCGTCGCCATCCGCATCGAAGCCCACGCCGCCGGGGGAGCGCACGCCGGAGCAGGTGGGGACCATGGAGCCGTCGGGCTTCACGCGCACGCACCAGCCGCGGAAGTCGATCTGGCTGCTGAAGGAGCCGGTGAGGCAGAGGCAGACCCAGATGTCGCCGTGCTTGTCGAAGCGGGAGCCGATGGCGTACTCGTGGTAGTCGCCGGAGACGCCCCACTTGTCGCACACCGTCTCAAACACGTCGGCGCGGCCGTCGCCGTCCTCGTCCTTCATGCGCAGCACCTCGTAGCGGATGGTGGCGTAGATCCAGCCGTCCTTGTACGCCAGGCCCAGCACCTCGTGCAGGCCGCTGGCGAAGAGCTTGTACTCGACCTTGGAGGGGTCGGGATCACCGGCATTTGACACAATCCAGATCTCGCCCCGGCGCGTGCCCAGGGCCAGCTTGTGGTCCGGCAGCAGCTCGATGGAGCCCACCTCCATCGCCGTGGTCTGCGGTGTGGTGAAGGTGGTGATTTTGTAATAATCGGACTCCTTGGGCGCGTCGGCGGCGCGGAGGAGGGCCGGGGCAAGGAGAAGAAGGGCGGCGAGGAG
>CAINXC010000673.1 GCA_903854655.1 uncultured Verrucomicrobiota bacterium
CGCTGCATTCCTTCCATTCGACCATGTCCACCACTCCTCAGCTGCCCCTCAACGCCCCGTTCACCGCCGAGCAACGTGCCTGGCTCAACGGTTGGATTGCCGGTGTGCTCGCCCTTCAGTCACTCGATGGGGCCGGAGCTTCGGCGCTGCCGCAGGCACCTTCATTGTCTTTGCTGATCCTCTTTGGCACACAGACCGGATCGGCCGAGGGACTTGCGAGAAAACTGGCCCGCGAAGCTCAGTCGAAGGGGTTCGCGCCCAAGGTGCTGGGCATGGACCAGTACAGCACTGTGGACCTGGCCACCTGCGAGCGTCTGCTGTGCATCACCAGCACTTACGGCGAGGGCGATCCGCCGGACAACGCCGCTGATTTTTGGAAGTGGCTCAGCGCCGACACTGCTCCAAGGCTGGAAACGATGCAATTCAGTGTGCTCGCCCTGGGCGACACGAATTATGAGAAATTCTGCCAGTTTGGCAAGGATGTGGACACCCGTTTGGAGGCGCTGGGCGCCGCCCGCGCCCATGTTCGCGTGGATTGTGACACCGACTACGACACCCCCTTTGCCGCCTGGATGGGCGCCGCTCTGGGCGCGTTTTTGGGCAGTGGCGCGACACCGGTCACCACCAGTGCTCCGGCTCTGGCCCTTGATGGCATCGCGGACGCCGCCCCTTCCGGCACCAAGGCCAATCCTTTCTCTGCCAGGCTGATCGAGAACCGCCTGCTCACCACCGAGAATGCCGCCAAGGAAACACGCCATTTCGCCATTCATCTCAATGGTTTGCAATATGAAGTGGGCGATGCCCTTGGCGTGGTGCCGGCGAACAGCGAGCACCTCGTCGCCGCCATGCTTGAGGCCGGTGGCTGGACCGGCGAGGAGGCCGTCGGCGACGTGCCATTGCGGGAGGCGTTGGTCCATCGGCTCGACCTCGGCAATCCAGGCCGTGATCTGATGCAGTCCATCGCTGAGCGGGCGAAGCACGAGGACCTGACCAGCCTGCTGAAGCCCGAGCGAAGCGCTGATTTGAAAATCTGGCTGCACGGTCGTGACGTGCTTGATGTGCTAGCCCTTTGCCCGCGGGGCGAATTGAAGGCCGAAGAATTCGCGCCCTTGCTCAAGAAGCTGCAGCCTCGTCTCTATTCCATCGCCTCCAGCCTGAAGGCCGTGCCCGGCCAGGTGCATCTCACCATCGCGCAGGTGCGCTACGAAAGCCACGGACGTGTTCGTCATGGCGTGTGCTCCACTTTTCTGGCCGACCGGGTCAACTCGGAAACCCCCATCCCGGTCTTCGTTCAGCCCTCGCATGGCTTCCGCCTGCCTGAGGACGGGGCCAGGCCTGTGATCATGGTCGGCCCCGGCACGGGGGTCGCGCCCTTCCGCGCCTTCCTTCAGGAGCGCCAGGCCACGGCGGCGAGTGGTCGCAACTGGCTGTTCTTCGGCGAGCAGTCGCGGTCCCAAAGCTACTTCTACAAGGATGAGTGGGCGCAGCTCATCCATGATGGCGTCCTGCACCGGCTGGACACCGCGTTCAGCCGCGACCAGGAGCAGAAGATCTACGTGCAGCACCGCATGCTGGAGAATGGCGACCAGTTGTATCGCTGGCTGGAAGAGGGCGCCCACTTTTACGTCTGTGGCGATGCCAGCCGCATGGCCAAGGACGTGGACGCCGCCTTGCACAAGGTGATCCAGCAGCACGGAGGCAGGAGCGAGGACGAAGCGGCCGCCTACGTCGCCGACATGAAGAAAAACAAGCGCTATGCGCGGGACGTGTATTGAACCAACCTCTTCAACATTATGAGCAACCGAATCACCCAGGGGCTTGAGGGCCAGAACCTGACGCAGGAGCAGACCCAGTATCTGGAAGGCTTTTTTGCGGGCATGGCCCAGCGCGGCTTCAGCTTTGGCGATGTGGCGCCCGCGCCTGCCCGGCCAAGCCTTGAAGACCAGACCGCTGAGGAGCGCATGAAGCGCGAGGAGCATCCGCTCGACAGCTATTACCGCCTGGTGGAGAACGCCACCCACAACCAGGTGCCGGACAAGGAGGACACCTTCCGCTTCAAATGGAACGGCCTGTTCTTCCTCACGCCGGTGAAGGATGCCTTCATGGCCCGCCTGCGCATTCCGGGCGGCGTGGTGAAAAGCTACCAGCTTCGCGAGATTGCCCGCGCGGCCAGGGATCTAACCAGCGGCTACATTCAGATCACCACCCGCGCGAACCTGCAGGTGCGGCTGATTCAGCCGAAGGATGCTCCGGAATTCCTGTCCCGCATCCAGGGCTGCGGCCTGCACACGCGCGGATCGGGTGCGGACAACATTCGCAACCTCACCGGCAATCCCACGGCGGGCATCGATCCGGTGGAGCTCATCGATGTGCTGCCTTTCGTGAGGGAAATCGGGCACCAGATTCTCAACAACCGCGAGTACTACAATCTGCCGCGCAAGTTCAACATCGCCTTCGATGGCGGCGGCCTTATTGGCAGCGTCGAAGACACCAACGACCTGGGTGCGCGCGCGGTGAAAGTGGGCGACGCTGTGCTCTTTCGCATCGCCGTCGGCGGGGCCACCGGTCACAAGGCCTTCGCACGGGACATCGGCATTCTGGTCGAGCCCGCCAAGATCGTCGCAGTCCTGCTGGCGATGGTGCGGGTGTTCATTGCCAGGGGCGACCGCACCGACCGCAAGCGCGCGCGCTTGAAGCATCTGCTGGAGAAGATGAGCTTCGAGGAGTATATTGCAGAAACAGAAACCGTGCTGGGATTCAAGCTCACGCGCAGTGACGACGGCATCGACACCCCCCGCGCCGAATTCGCCCACTCCCATGTGGGAGTGTATCCGCAGAAGCAGGACGGCCTTCACTACATCGGCGCCGGCGTGCCGGTGGGGCAGATCACGGCGAAGCAACTGGAGCGCCTTGCCGATCTTGCCGATCACTTCGGCACGGGGGAGGTCAGGTTGACGGTGTGGCAGAACTTCATCATTCCAAACATTCCCTCAGCCTACGTTCAGACGGTGAGCAAGAGCCTGGTTCAAATGGGCTTCGGCATCAAGTCATCGCCAGTCAGCAGCGGCGTGATCGCCTGCACCGGCAGCCGCTACTGCAAGTTCGCGCAGTCCGACACCAAGGGGCACGCACTGGCATTGATCAAGCACCTTGAGAAGCGGGTGCCGCTGGATCAGCCTGTCAACATCCACTTCACCGGCTGCCCTCACTCGTGCGCGCAGCATTACATGGGCGACATCGGCCTGCTGGGCACCAAGGTGCGCGGGGAGGATGGCTACCATGTCTTCATCGGCGGCGGGTTCGGGGCGCACCAAGCGGTGGGGCGGCAGATCTTCACTGGCATCGCGGCCAATGAGATCCCTGAGCTGATGGAGAAGATGCTGAAGGGATACCTGCGGCGCCGCGAGGGAGCGGAAAGCTTCCAGGCCTTTGCGACCAGGCATGACCTGAACAAGCTGCAAGCCATCTTCACCAATGATGAGTGATCGCAAGGCAGATCGGGCGCTGAAGGATGAGGAGGTGTTCACCCTGGTGGACCAGCTTCTGGCCGAGCAGCAAACGCTGTCCGCCGTCGATCAATTCAGCCGCCTGCACGATCGCGACGCCCTGCCCGCGATGGAGCGGCACTACAAGGCGCTGCTGCCGGCGGCGCCGCCGCGCGCGGGCGAACAGTATGCCTTTGAGGTGAACCTGGATGCGTGCACGGGCTGCAAGGCCTGCGTGAGCGCCTGCCATTCGCTCAACGGGCTTGATGAGGACGAGTCCTGGCGGGATGTGGGGCTGCTCCTGGGCGGCCGCCGCAAGGATGCCTATCAGCAGGTGGTGACCACGGCCTGCCATCACTGCGCGGACCCCGCCTGCATGAACGGCTGCCCGGTGGGAGCCTATGAAAAGGAGGCGGACACCGGCATCGTGCGCCACCTTGACGACCAGTGCATCGGCTGCCAGTACTGTGTGCTGAAGTGTCCCTACGATGTGCCCAAGTACAGCGCGCGCCTCGGCATCGTGCGCAAGTGCGACATGTGCGTGGGCAGGCTGCGGGAAGGAGAGGCGCCGGCCTGTGTGCAGGCCTGCCCCACCAGCGCCATCACCATTCGCGTGGTCGCGAAGGAAGAGCTGACCTTTACTGCGAACACCGCCATGCTGCCCGGCGCTTTTGACTCCAGCTACACCCGGCCTGCAACGAGTTATCGCACCACCAAGGTGATGCCGAAGAACACCCAGCCTGCGGATGCCAGTGCGCTGCGTCTCGATCATGCCCACTGGCCGCTGATCTGGATGCTGGTGCTTACGCAGATGAGCGTCGGCATGTTCGTGCTCGCGGCGGCCCTGATATGCGCAGGCGGGCTGCCGGGAGCGCATGCTCCGCTGGTCTACGGCGCCACCGCCATTCTCAACGCCGCCCTGGGGATCAGTGTTTTGCATCTGGGCCGGCCCCTGGGTGCCTGGCGCTTCTTTATCGGGCTGCGCACCTCGTGGATGAGCCGCGAAATTCTTGCCTTCAGCCTTCTTGCCGGGTGTGCCTCCCTCGCCTGCGTGGCTCTGCATTTCGGAAGGGCTGAGACGCTGGCTGTCACCACCACAACTGCGGGCATGGGACTGGTGGCGGTTTTCACCTCGGTGATGATCTACGTGGATACTCGCCGGCCTTTTTGGAATGTCGGCCTCACGGGGGGCAAGTTTTTCGGCACTTCCATCGTGCTCGGTTTGGCGGCCTCGGCGGCTTTGACTCAGAGCAAGTTTATCATCGTGGCCTCGCTGGCGGCCCGTGCTGCTTTGTTCGCCTGGGAGCAGGCCTCCATTCGCATGGCGCTCAGCGACGAGTCCTGCGGCTGGCACGCCTCAGCACGCGTGATGAAACTGCGGCTGCCCTGGTTGATGAATGTGCGGGATGGTCTGTTTCCAATCACTCTGGCGCTGACCGTGCCCGCGCTTGCCATGCATGGGGTTTGGTTGACGGTCTTCGCCTGTGCTCTGCTTGTCGTTGCTGTGACCGCGCAGGTGCTGGAACGCTACACCTTCTTTGTGGCGGTCATGGGGCCGCGAATGACGGGAGGGTACAAGGCATGAGCGGGACGGCTTTGCTGCGCGGGGTGAAACAGCACCAGGGGCCGCTCACTGCGGAGCTGGTGCGTGAGCCTGGGGCCTTTGGACTGGGCCAGGTGCCGATGCGGCTGAAGCCCGACGCCGTGACCACCAGCGTCTGCGGTTTCTGCTCCACCGGCTGCAGCCTCAAGATTCATCTGCGCAACGGTGAGGCCGTCAACCTTAGCGCCAACTCGGATTACTCCGTCAACCAAGGCATGGCCTGCCCGAAGGGCTGGGAGGCTCTGACTCCGCTGGCCGCTCCCGATCGCGGCACCGTGCCGATGCTGGACGGCAAGCCCACCGATTGGAACACCGCCGCCAACACCTTTGCCAGGCGGATGAAGCGTATCATTGACCAGCACGGGCCGGAGTCCGTTGCGGTGCTCAGTACGGGTCAGATCGTCACCGAAGAGATGGCTTTCCTGGGCGCTTTCGCCAAGTTTGGCATGGACGTGCGCCACATCGACAGCAACACCCGCCAGTGCATGGCCACGGCGGCGACGGCTTACAAGCAGTCGTTTGGCTTTGACGCACCGCCCTACACCTATGCTGACTTTGAGGAGTCGGACGTTCTGATCTTCTTCGGTTCCAATCCCTGCATCGCCCATCCTATCATGTGGCAGCGCGTGCTGATGAACCGGCGCAACCCAAAGATTGTCGTGGTCGATCCCCGCAGGACAGAAACCGCGATGGCCGCCACCCACCACTATGCCATCCAGCCGAAAAGCGATCTGATGCTGCTCTACGGCCTCGCCCATTTGCTTGTGAAGCGAGGCGCCGTGGACAGGGCCTTCATTGAAGCCAGCACCACCGGTTACGAGGCCTTCGCCCGGTTTGTCGAGGCCTTCGATCCGCTTCGCGTGAGCCGCAGGACAGGTCTCAGCGTCGAGCAGCTCCACGAGTTTGCGGATTTGATTTGCGGTGACCAGCGAGTCTCCTTCTGGTGGACGATGGGTGTCAACCAGGGCCACGAATCCACGCGCACCGCCCAGGGGCTCATCAACCTCGCGCTCATGACCGGCAACATTGGCAAGCCAGGCACCGGGGCAAATTCGATCACCGGCCAGTGCAACGCCATGGGCTCGCGCCTGTTTGGCAATGCCACAAGCCTGCTGGGCGGTCATGATGCTAACAACAACGAGCACCGCGCCAAGGTGGCGGGTGTTCTAGGCATTGATGAAGCGCGCATTTCGCGCCAGCCTTCGCTGGCCTACGATCAGATCATCGAGGGCGTGGCGGAGGGCCGGATCAAGGGGCTGTGGGTCCTGGCCACCAACACCTCCCACTCCTGGATCGACAGCGATGCCTGCAACCGCGCCCTGGAGAAGCTCGACTTCCTGGTGGTGCAGGACATGTACCCCACCACCGACACCGCCAGGCGGGCCCATCTTTACCTGCCCGCCGCCGGCTGGGGCGAGAAGGACGGCACCTTCGTCAATTCGGAGCGCCGCATCGGCCTGGTGAGAAAGGTGCGGCGAGCCCCGGGCCAGGCGTTATCCGACTTTAACATCCTGCGTCTTCTCGCCAGCGCCTGGGGCGTAGGCGACATGTTCAAGGCCTGGACCAGTCCGGCGGCGGTGTTTCAAATGCTCAAGCAACTCTCCAAAGACCAGCCGTTCGACATCAGCGGCATCGAAGGTTACGAGGATCTTCATCGTTGCGGAGGCATTCAATGGCCCCTGAGGAGTGGTGAAGAGCCCCAGGAGAAATCGGAGTGTCGCCTCTTCGCTGATGGCAAGTTCTTCCACGCCAATGGCAGGGCCAAATTCCTGTTCGACGAGCCCCGCCCCATGCCGGAGCCCCCGGACAAGGCGTTCCCCTTCATCCTGCTCACAGGGCGGGGGACCTCCGCGCAATGGCATACGAACACTCGTACAGGCAAGTCCGAGGTGCTGCGCAAGCTCTACCCGCAGCAATGCTATGTGGAGCTGAATCCTGAGGATGCGAAGGTCATGGGCATTGGCAATCAGGACCGGGTCAGCGTCTCCTCACGCCGCGCCAGAGTGGAGGCCACCGTGGTGATCAATGCATGCGTGCAGCGCGGCCAGTTGTTCATGCCCATGCACTACGAGGAAGTGAACCGTCTTACCTTCGCCGCCTTCGATCCGCACTCGCGCCAGCCCAGCTACAAGGCGTGCGCGGTGCGAATCGCAAGGTAGGGAGGCCCGTTCAGCCTGCAACCGCAGCGGCAAACTTGCGGCAGTGTTCCAGATAGGCCCCCTCATGACTAACAATCAGCTCAACCACGCCCGACCACAGCCAGGACGGCGCATCAAGGGTCTTGGTGCGGTTTCGCTGTAGTTCCTTGTGCCAGGTGAGACGTGTGGGTATGTCCATCTGCCGCGCGTGGGCCTTGCCCACGACGGTCGCGAGGAACTTGGCGACGCGGACTGCCTCGGTGAGGGTGAGGTGTTCGACCTCGAACTTCAGATCCTGGGGCAGCAGTTCGCGCAGAAACACACGCCGCTCATGGAGCTTGCCGGCAAGCATGCGTTCGCCCAAAGCTGGAGAAAGATGCCACGAGCCCGCGACCACACGCTCGGCGTGATCCTTGAGCATCTGAGTTTGCTTGTAGGAGGGCGCAACGGCTGGGGCGGCTTCTTTGACATCCATCAGGCATAGGCTGCCATTCTTCCCGCCCACTTCCAAAAGAACAGCGTAGCGGAGACGTCCCAGCGAGCTGCATCCCTTGACCCAGAAAGCGGCATCCATCACTTCGACACACGCATCGCTGTCCCGCGAATGCAATGAGGTGACAAGACGACGCACTTCTTCCTGGCCAAAGAATTCGCGCACTTCCTTGTGCTCAGCTTTGGACAACGGCCAGAATCGCTTGCCGAGCGGAATCGTGGGCGAGGTGTCTTCGATCCTCTCGTTGGCAAGGTGGCGCCACTTGCGTTTCAAGGCGTTGCGCATCTCCTTCTTGACCAGGTCAGGCATGACGGCCTCGGTCACCGCTCCATCCTCGGGAGAGGTGAAGGCACCTTCATAACCCTCGATCATTTGCTCCAGCATGCGGGCGGTGACGACGCCTGGAAGGTCGGAGCCGCGTGCGGCGCTGGCCAGCGACAGGCCAAGGCGCACCAAATCATGGGCTGGATTGCCGATGACCGTTTGATCGAGATCTCGAATTTGAATGTCAATGTGTCCTTTCGCATTGGCGACGGGGCCAAGATTGCCGACGTGGCAGTCACCGCAGATCCACACGGCGGGTCCTGCTGGGAGCTTCGCGCCCTCAGCCGAGTCCAGCCAGTCATAAAACTTGGCTGTGTTGCCGCGCACATAAGCATGGGCGGAGCGCGCCATTTTTTGGTTTCGACGCTCGGTGAGGGCTGCCTCTCGCATCTTGCCCTCCTCCAGATTCTTGACGTTTTGTTTCATCGGTAATGACGAGAAGAGGGGGAATGAGTGAGTTGTGCTTAACAATGTGTTCGACCTTGTGATGTCTCACTCACTTGTCGCCGCCGTGGCCGGCTGCTCGGCTGTGCGGCTGTTGATAATGTCCATAACCTCCTCGGCAGTCACCTCCAGAAGGCGGTTTTCGTGATCACTAAACTTGCGTGGTTTGGTATCGAGCACACACAGCGAGCCTATGGCGTGACCGGAACGGGAGCGCAGGGGCACACCGGCGTAGAACCGCAGTTTGGATTCTCTGACGAGAGGATTGTTGGAGAAGCGGTGGTCGCGAGCAAGGTCCTCCACCACCAAGCTTTTGTTGCTGGCGACTACTTGATTGCAGATCGCAAGTTCGCGCGGGGTGGTCCGTGATTGGGCGGGACTGTCGGGCAGCCCTTGCTGGGATTTGAAGAATTGCCGGTCCGTATTCATCAGACTGATGAGAGCCACGGGGGCATTGAGTATGCGTGCGAGCCTGGCCGTGATACGGTCAAACCTTGGCTCTGGCAGGGTATCCATCAGATGCAGCTTTTCCACCTCGGCGAGTCTTGCCATTTCGTCGGCGGAGGGAACCTGGGAGGTGAGCTCGTGGGAAAGGGTGGAGGCAAATCTGGCAAGCTGGACAGCGGCCTCGGCCAGGGAGGTGACAACCGTACTGGCGCCCGAAGCGCGCAGCCTCTGGGCAGCCTCTGAAAGGCCTGCATTGACGCCCCAAAGGCCCACAAAGATGTGCAGGCTGGGGCAGGCAGCGCGCAGTTTGCCGCATAGGTAACGGGTTTGGATGATGGTGGTGGGGGCGATGACGGAAATGAATGCCACCTCGGAATCATCCTGCACCACAGCCTCGATCAGTTCGCGGGTTGTGAGTTCAGCGGACAGGAACTGGGTGGGGTAATGCCGAATTTCGAGAAGCTGGGCGAGCATGGAGCCTGCGATTTCATCTCGCGTGGCCCTGGCTGGTAAACAAAGCACACGGCAGGTGGGAACCAGGACTGTGGTGAGAGTTCCTGTCTCATCCTGTCTGCTGGCATCTTCCTTTGGCTCAGGCTCGGGCCAGGTGCCGATGTCGGTGATCACATCACGCAAGTCTTCCTGGAGCTTGGCCAGCTGGGCTCCTTCCAGTTCACCGCCCTGCTGATCCTCTTCAATCGCGACCAGGGCGGGGATAAAGACGGAATCATAGAAGGCGGTCTGTGAATTGGCCTTGATGTAAGATTCTGCAAAATCGCCCACATCCTTTTCTCCGGGGGACAGCAGGCGGTGGTAAAACTCCTGGTAGGGCGGCAGCGGCTCCTCGTCTGAGAGCAGCACGCCGAGCATGCTGAGAGCGGGCACGTGGCGGGCCATGACAACGAGACAGACGGTGAGCGGTGTGGCCAGGACCAGGCCGGCGGCACCCCACATCCAGGTCCAGAACACGGCCGCCAGGATCAGGGCAAAGGCCGAAACGCCGGTGTGAGCGCCGTAAAGCCAGGGTTCCACCAGATTGCCGAAAAGAAGCTCGATCACAACAAACATGCCAACGGTGATGAGGAGCATGCTCCAACCGTTTGAGACCGTTAGAGATAGTACAATGGGAAAGGATGCCGCGATCCATGCGCCCACGTAGGGGATGAACCGCAGGACCGTGGCGAGGACCCCCCACACCAGCACGTTCGGCACGCCGATGAAATACAAGCAGGTGGCTATCAGGATGCCGTACGTAATGTTGACCGCGAACTGCATCTGAAGGTAGCGGGCGACACGTCCAGCGGCGTCATCCATGGCGCGCTTCGTGCCGGAGATGTTGCTGCCGCCCACAATCCGCGTCAGACGGCTGCGCAGATTTTCCCGTTGAAGCAGCATGCAGATGCTGAGCAGGAGCACGAGCGCGGTGGTCCCCAGCGGGCTCATGATCGCCGAGGCTATGTCCTTCACAGATTGCACGGATGCGGGGCTGCTTCCCTCCATCACCTGAACCGGCACCACGGGTGACCCGGCAGCTGGAGAGGGGTGCCCTGGTGATCGGGAAGAAGAGTCAGGGGAAGAGGAATTGGTCCCGGAGGAATCGTTGCCTCCTGGGAGTTCCTGTTTCAAATCGCTGAACATCCCCGAGAGCCGGCCAAAATTGCCGTTTTGAGGCACCTTCAGGGCATGCAGCTTGGCTCGGATGTTTCCCTCGTAGTCAGGTAGCTTCTCCACCAGATCGACGATCTGCCCAGTGAGGACCCAGCCGACACCGACGATCACGCTCATCATCACCAGAACGGCTACAACCACGCCCGCCACCCGGCCAATCCAGCGCTCGATATGAACGACTACGGGGGTAAGTAGAAAGGCGATCAACCCGGCCATCGCGAGGGGGATGAGGATCTCGCGCCCAAAATAAAGGGCGGCGAAAACGAAAGCCGTCACGACCACTGCCGTCAGAGTCCCAATGGCGGAGGCGGTGGACCTGCCCGACGATCTGGATGGGGCCTGGATGACACGACGCTCTGGCTTAACGGTTGTTTGAGTGAGCATGACAGGTGCAGTAATGCACCCTTGAATCGCACTTCCCCCGTCAGGTGAGGGCCAATATCTTTGAGGGAGGAGGCTGGGCGGTCGGGGAGCAGCAATCGAGATCCGTGGCGACAATAAGGTAGGAGCGGAACTCCTCCAGGGAGCCCTCGGCATATTCGAAGGAATGGAGATCAATGCTCGTCGGAGTGTCAGTCCGACGAGTTCAATCTTGGGAAACGCTTGAGCCTTTTTGTCAAAGGATCAAACATGGAAGCCCTGGTCCGAGTTCGGCTTTCGTCCTGACCCGGTGCTTCCCTCGCTTTCGCCTGTCCCTAAACCGCGATTTCCCAGCCCTTGCGGTAACTGCGCTTGACGAAGCCGTTGGCGGTTTCGTTGTTCGGGATCTTCAGGCCGGGGGAGTCCCAGGTGAGCGATTCATTGGGGAAGACGCTGGCGATGCAGCCCAGCAGCACGGCTTCGGTAAGCGGGCCTGCGTAGTCGAAGTTGGCGCTGGGCTTTTTGTCGCCCTTCAGGCAGCAGTCGATGAAATCCTTCCAGTGGTCGCGGGGCTCCAGTTGCGGGTAGGGATGGCCCTTGAACTTGTCGCGTGGAAAGAGCAGGGGCGTGCTGGTGTGCGGGGCGAAGAGCACGCCTTCGGTCCCCAGATAGATGGTGCCCTGGTCGATTTTTGCCGGTTTGCCGTCGGCCCCCGCAAGCAGGGCGATGACTTCCGCCGGGGGCTTGTTGTCGCCATCGTACCAAGTGACCTTGACGGTGTCGGCCTCGGTGTACTTCGTGCCTTTGAAGGTGTATTCCACCTGGCCATTGATCGCCCAGTTGTCCTTGTTGGGCGGTGCCAGGCCCGCGCTTTTTACAGCGATGGGCGCGGCGAGATCAAGGGCGCGGAACCAGCCGCTGAACATGTGGCAGCCCATGTCGCCGAGCGTGCCGGTGCCAAAGTCGCGGCGCTTGCGCCAGTTGCTGGGATGGTAGAAGCCCTTCAGGTAAGGCCGCTCGGTGGCAGGTCCCAGCCACTGGTTCCAATCGAATCCGGCAGGGACGGGATCGGCCCGGTCCGGCAGGGGCTCCATGTCACCCCACTTCTTGCTGGAGAAGGTGTGCGCCTCTTTCACCTTGCCGATGGAGCCGTTCTGAATCAGCGCCACGGCGTGGCGCTCGGTGAAGGCGGAGGAAATCTGGATGCCCATCTGGGTCAAGACACCTTTCTCGCGCGCCTTGAGCATGAGCTGGCGGCACTCCCAGAGGTTCTGCGCCAGCGGCTTCTGGCCATACACATGCTTGCCCAGACCCAGGGCCTTGAGACCGATGGTGCCGTGCATGTGATCGGGAACGGACACATTGACCGAGTCAAAATTGCCCGCCTCCTTTTCAAACAGCTCCTGCCAGTACTGATAGCATTTCACCCCTGGGAACTTCTCCTTCACCTTGGCGAAGTTGTTGGTGTCCACATCGCACACCGCGTAGAGCTCCCACATGGGGTGGTTGGACATGTTGGTGATGTCCGACCAGGACATGCCATTGCCCCCGAAGGCGACATGCCGCAGCTTGCCATTCGGCGAAGCGGCGCGCAGCCCGCTGGTGATGAAGGGAGCGGCGAACAGGGTGGAAGCGGCTCCGGTGAGGAAGTGACGGCGTGAAGTCATGGGTGACGTGGGCATGGTGGGTGAAGGTGGCTGCGGGGGTTTCAAAAGTACGGGGGAATTGCACTAAACTTGCCGCTGGCTTTCGCGCGGAGTGTGAGGGAATTTCGCCCGGTCATGGAGGAATACAAAATCATTGGCCGAGCCATCGCCGAATTCCTTGGGACAATGGTCGAAGGTTTCGTGCGTGGCGAATATGATTGGAGTGGTTTGTTTTCCCGAATCTCTGGCTGGTTTGGCCGAGTGGGTGCATTCGCTCGGTTCCTGCTCAGTTTCGGACGAATCCGATGGGAGGACACCGACTGGCGGGCCGTAGGCACAGGATTGGCCTTTGTATTTGGAGCTTTCGCTTGTGCTTGATCAACGGAACCACCCGCGAATCTTGTCCAGAAGCCCGCCGCCCTTGTTCTGCTTCGGTGGCTGCCCGCCATAGGTGGGGCCGCCCACGCCGTGCACTTGGCAGAAGGCCTGGGGCACCAGCTCGTAAGGTAGGTTGTCCTCGTACAAGGCTCCGGCAGCCGCGCAAGCATCGGTGGCGAGCAGGCTGCTGTTTCGGCACAATTTCACATGGGTGAGCGGCACTTCCGGCGGGGGCTCGGTCACGTAGTTCAATGCCTGCGCCTTTTTCATCACATCCACCCATACGGGCAGTGAGAGCTTGGCGCCGTAGGCGGCGTCCATGATGGTTTCGGGCTTGTCACAGCCCATCCAGACGCCGCAGGTCACCGCCTGGGTGTAGCCTACAAACCAGGCGTCCTTGTAATCATTGGTGGTGCCGGTCTTGCC
>CAINXC010000674.1 GCA_903854655.1 uncultured Verrucomicrobiota bacterium
ATGTAGGCCACCTGGGCGCCCACGCCGCAGAAGGGCTTGCCTTCCTCCACATAAATGGCGCGATGGGTTTTGCGCACGCTGTCCAAAATCGTGTCCTCATCCAGCGGGCGGATGCTGCGCACATCGACCACCTCCACGCTGGCGGAGTTCGCGTCCGTGCCAGCCATCGTTTACCCCAATGCCAGCAACGCCTGGGACCTGGCCTCCAGAACACCCTTCGACGAAACCTCCCCTGAAGACTTCGCCAAGGTGGCCGCCCAGTGGCATACCGCCGGAGCCCGCATCATCGGCTGCTGCTGCCGGACCACGCCCGCACACATCGCGGCGTTGCATCACCTCATCAGACATGAAGGCTCTTCAGCAACGAGCTGAATTCCATTGCCTGCCGACGGTCGCAGTATGCTCCAGCGAGAGAAAGTTCGGTCAGGGCCGAATCGATATTGGTTCGCGTGGGCTGCACTTGCGAAGTGTTGAAATCCATGAGCCAGACCTCCAGTTGCACGGCTGCGATGCGCCTGACCACTGCGGAGGAATGGCGTAAAGATCGTAGAAGCAGGGGAAGCTTTTCCCATTTGCCACGCGCGCTCACAAGAATCATGGCGCGCCGGTAAATCCGATCATTGGCGTGATCCTCACTGAGCCACGCTTCGATTTCCGCTAAGAGCAGGGCAGAGGGATGACGCTGCAAAACCTCAGCCGCCGCCTTGCTCGCTGCCGGGCGTGCGATATCAAGGAACGAACTGCGGACCCAGGGAAGCGCTTCCTCAAAATGCGTGACTGCAAAAAGTTTCATGGCAATTGCCACCACCTGGGCGTTCGGATGAGCCTTCCAGCGGACATAGTCACACGGAGCCCAATGGCCTCCGCATTCGTGAAAGCCCACGAGTGACGCTCTCAGAGCCCTCGGAAGTGAGGAAGGGGCGTCGAGTACGGCCTGGTAGCGTTCTTGAAGGGCGGCTTCGCCAAGGAGCTTTTTTAAGTAGTGCTGGGCGAAGGCTCTAACGCCAGACGTGCCGTCAAACAGCAGGGTTTCCAGCAAAGGAATCATCGACTCAACCTGCCTCTTGGACAGGCAATGCAAGGCATATCGCCTTAGCAGCGCCTTCTTGGACGCCACGGCACGCAAGACAATTGATTCCGGTATTTCACGCTTGTCCGCCGATAGATGCTTCAGAAGCAAAACGCCGAGCATGGGGTCGGGATGTGCCAGGAGTTGTTGCTGGGTCTCCGCACTTGCCAGTGCCCCGCCTTTGGCTAAAATCGACAACACGAGCCAGCGTGTGCGTGGCTCTCCTTGTTCGATGATTTGCAATAAGTCCGTTTTGGCTGCATGGTCTTCCAGCAAACGAAGCAAGTTTGCGACAATGGGCGAAGCCTTCGCCTGCACACGCTCCCCTAAAGCGGCAAGGATGGGCAGGCATTGAACGATATTTTGCAGCGGCAGGGTGCTGATGCAGACTGCAAACCACCGTTCGGCTTCGGTCCGGACTTTTGAAATCCAGTCATTGAGTCTCAACAGAATGAATGGCAATGCGTCTTGATTTCGTGCTTTGGTCAGTGCCTGCACGGCCTTCTCTCTACGCCAGCCGCTCTTGGAAAGAGTGCTCAACATCCAGCCTGGAGTCGTGGTCGCCTCCAATTCATTGCCCCAGTCATGGTCCGCACTCCCTTCACGGATGGCGGTTTCCAGTGCCATGATTTGACCTGCGCTCAACTTGGGCAGCAACATGGCGGTCGCCGCCTCGGCCGAACTTCTGATAGTGGAATTGGAATCGTTAACGATGTCCAACAGGCACGGCAGTGCCGCAACATCCCCGGAATCGGTGATCTTTTTGACAATCCCAGGCACGGGATTGCGGCCAAAAAAACTCGCTTTTTTGCTCCTGGCCAAAGCCAGCTCATCCAGGAGCGCCCGTAGTTGTTCGCTCGGCTTCGGATACATTGAGGCAACGTCTCAAGCCACGTGCGCACCGAACACCGCCTAACAAATGCTCAGCACCTTCGCCACGATCACATCCGGATACGGGAGCTGGATCTTCTCCAGCGGCGGGCTGTAGATGGCCGGGGCGTCGAGGGAGTTCACGCGAAGCACCGGGGCGTCCAGCTCATCGAAAATGCGCTCCTGGATCATGTAGGCCACCTGG
>CAINXC010000675.1 GCA_903854655.1 uncultured Verrucomicrobiota bacterium
CTGCCGGGCCGGAGGATGAGGCATCGCTGCCCCAGCTTGAGAAGACCCTCCTTTCAATCTGGCGGAAGGTTCTGGAGCAGCCTCACATCGGGCTTGAAGACAGTTTTTTTGAAAACGGGGGCGATTCCCTGTTGAGCATCCAGCTCGCGTTGGAACTTCAACGCGCCCTGGAACGCCCTGTTCCGGTGGGCGCCCTTTATCTCGCCCCCAGCCCGGCGGCCTTCGCCAGGAAATTGAGCTCCGGACTGAACGATCTCGCTGATTTCTCGCCCTGCGGACGGACAAACCAACCCACGCTTTTCTACATTCCCGGCGTGGATGGAGTCTGCAAGCTGCCCGCCCCGCTGGCTGAATTGATCCAGGACACCCACTCCTATTATGACCGCCTGCAATATCCGGGGCTGGAAGAAACCAGCCTCCCGTTGACCAGCGTCGAGGAGATCGCGGCGGAAATGATCCGGCAGATGCGCCTGGTTCGGCCCACGGGGCCTTACTACCTTTGCGGCTATTCCATGGGCGGCATTGTCGCGCACGAAATCGCCTGCCAGCTCGCTGGCGAGAGATCGACCATCAAGAAAATCATTCTATGGGATTGCATTCCTCCTCCGCTCATCACCGGCCGCTCCGCTTCCGGCATCGTGTGGGCGATGGTGAGATCGGTTTTTAACGCCCCGCCCGGCCACAAGTCTGCGCTTGCCGCAGAACACGCGAAACTCATCTGCCAGCGGGCCAGGCGGCTGCTGGCAGCGTGGTCGCCATCGAAACTTCGGGGCGATCCGCTGACAGCACCTTCGCTTCCGGCCGCACAGTTGACAGAAACCCTATCTCAACTGGCATTTTATAAGTATGATCCCAAAACCCATGATGTGCCGGCCGTTCTTTTTCGTTGCCAAAAGCCCAACAGCAGCGTGTTTTCGAAAGTCCCCGATGAGCCGGATCACGGCTGGAACAAATGGCTGCGCGGCCCGCTTACCGTTCATGAGGTCGACTGCGAGCACTTGGATTTGCTCAAGCCGCCCATGCTGTCGCAGGTCATGGCTCAAACAGCCATCGAATTACAAATGTGACGTTTAGACCGATCCAGCGAGTTTACGGAGCTTTCACTTCATGAGTGAAAACCACGGGCGAGCTGACCATGAGACCCTCGGCGGTGGTGACGGTGAAGAAGTAGATTTTCACCTTGTCCGGCAGGGTGGCGATGAGCTTGGGCGCGGCGGTGAGGTCGATGGTGGCCTCCACACTCTGCCACTCGTGCTTGTTGATCTCGTTGTCGTCGGTGGTGAACTGAAGATTGGCGGAGGCGATCTCGGACTGGGTGACGGTGGCGGTGACCTTGGTCCCGTCTTCTTCCGGCGTGGAAACCAGGGGCAGGCGGGGCTTGTCGAGCAGGAGGCTGTCGATGAAGACACCAATCTCCTTTGGCGCCCAGCCCGCTGAATGGCCGTGCGGCATCTTGACCTGCTCGCGAATCTGGCGCGCGGTGTTTTCGGCGGCGTTGTAGCTCCTCATGTAGCTGTCGAGCGGGTAGGCGAAATCATTGGTGCCACCCACGAAGAACAGAGGCACGCGGCAGGCGGGCAGGTACTGGCCTGGATCGTAAAGCTTCACCCAGCCTGCGGTCTTTTCGGGACCGAGTTTCTCGAATTCGTTCAGCCACTCGCTGTTTTCATTGAGGAAGCCGCAGCCGTACACCGGCACGGCCGCCTTGAAGCGCGAGTCGATGGAGGCGACGATGCAGGCGGTGTAGCCGCCCCAACTGATGCCGGTGAGGGCGGTGCGCGCCTTGTCCACCTCCGGGAAGCTGCGGATCAGGGAGTGGGCGAGGATGACATTGGCGACGGCGTGGTAGCTCCAGTCGTCCGTGACCGGGCCGGTGCCGAAGACGCTGAATTTCTGCTCGTGCCCCTGGTCCGGCCCGCCATCCGGCAGGCGCACGCGTTTCTTGGGATCGCCGGGGTCCGCGCGATCGGGCTTCATGCCGGCAAGATCCATGCTGATGGCCGCATAACCGCGGCTGGCCCACTGCTCAACCCATTGCGGAAAGGCGCTGCCTCCGCCGCCATGCACCAGCACCACAGCCGGCCAGGGGCCCTTCGCAGTGGCGTCGCCCAGAATCGTCGCGGGCGTGGCATAGTAGGCGAACACGTGCGTGGGTTTGCCATGGTAGGGCTCGCCTGCGTACTGAAGCGAGCGCACGCCGGGCTGCTTTTCCAGCCATTGGAATTTGGGTGCCTCGCTGAGCTTGTCCAGGTTCCATGGCATGCCCTCCGGCAGCTCCGGCGAGCGGGCGATGGGATCGGCCGCGATGGCGGAGGCGGTGATCAGCAGGGCAAGAAGAGCTTTCATGAAGAGAGGAAGTGGGGCGACAGGGCAAACAGGTCCCCTCCACCCTATCACGGGTGCGTGTGCCTTCCTCTATCGGATTTGAAGCAAGCGCCATTGAAAAAGCGGGACGTCACATTGCCTCCCTGAATGAGACCAACAATGTTGACTCGCCGCCTTCAAAACTTCAAAAGGCTCCTTCGGGTCACGGGAATCATACTCGCCCACACCTGGAGACAGCGAGGCAAGTTCGCTGCAATTACTCCTTGCGGTGCTCTCAACCACCGCGCAAAATCTTGCTGTGATCCGCGCCCTACGCAAGCTCAAGCCTGCCGCCATTTATGGCATGGCGGCCTGCGTCATTGCGCAGATGGTTCTCGCGCTGGCCATGGCGGCCTCGCCGGAACTGCACGAGCGGTTCCATTCAGATGCGGGTGATCAGCACCACGAGTGCGCAGTCACGCACTTGATTCAAGGTGATTTTGGCGACGGAACGCCCGTGCCGCTCATTTCTGCCGCTCCGCCCGCAGCGGTTCATGAAACGGAAATCATCGCGACGGCCCCCGCCCTTTGGGTGGCACCGCTGTTCCTGATGAATGGAGTGCTGGAGCATGCTCCTCCAGCGCTTGGGTAGCTTCCACACGCCCAAGTTCTGGTGCTGTTGCCGCGCTTTGTTGCGGCACCAAATCTCTGCCTCGCAGCCGTCTTTGGCGGCGCATGGCTTCACTCCATTCCCAAATAGAATTTCCTCATGAAAAAGCTTTCTCTTGTTCTTGCTTCCGCCTCCCTGCTGACCCTCAGCGTCAGCGCACAAACTCCTGCCGCGCCCGATAAACCTGCCGACCAACCCGTCACTCAATTGCCGGAAGTCAATGTGGTGGCCCACCTGGACCAGGACCGCAACGAAATCGTTCCCGCCCTCGGTGCCACCTCCTACTCCATCAGCAGCCAGCGGCTGGAAACCCAATCCCAGGGGGCTGACGCTCCCTTCAGCGAAACCATTCTACGCATACCGGGCGTGGCGCAGGATTCGTTCGGCCAGCTTCACGTTCGCGGTGACCACGCGAACCTTCAGTATCGCATCAACGATGTCCTCATTCCCGAAGGGATCAGCGGCTTTGGCCAGGAGCTGGACACCCGGTTTGTCGACCATTTGTCGCTCATCACCGGAGCGCTTCCCGCCCAGTTTGGTTTTCGCACTGCCGGCATCGTGGACATCCACACCAAGAACGGGGATGACCTCAAGGGTGGCGAAATTTCCGTGTACGGCGGCAGCTACGGCACCCTGCGCCCCAGCATTGAGTATGGCGGTGTGGAAGGCAAGCTGACCTATTACATCACGGCCAGCTACCTCCAGAACGACATCGGAATCGAGAACCCCACGGGAAGCTCCAAGCCCATCCACGACAACACGCAGCAGGAGAAGGCGTTCGGCTCCTTTTCCTACCTCATCGACGACACCAGCCGCCTGAACCTGCTGCTCAGTTCGTCGTATGGTCACTTCCAGATCCCTGATAATCCAAACCAGACTCCAGCCTTCACTCTGAGCGGGGTGAAACCCTTCAATTCCTCGCTGCTCAATGAAACCCAGGTGGAACAGAACTACTATTCCATCCTTTCCTATCAGAAGTCGGTGGGTGACCTTAACTTCCAAATCTCAGCGTTTGCCCGCTACAGCGGGCTTCTTTACACCCCCGATCCTGCGGGTGATCTCATCTTCAACGGCGTGGCGGGACGCATCGACCGCGACATCTTCTCCACGGGCCTGCAGGGAGACGCCAGCTACCGGCTCAATGACAACCACACGCTGCGCGGCGGCCTGATGTTCACCGCCGAACACGCCACGGTGAACACTTCCACCAATGTCTTTGCTGCGGATGCTCTCGGCAATCAGGCGAGCTTCAATCCTTTCAACATCATGGATGACAGCAAGAAGCAGGCCTATCTTTATGGCGCCTACTTGCAGGACGAGTGGAAGATCGGCGCGCTCACCATCAACTATGGAGCGCGGTTCGATGTGTCGGACGCTTTTCTCAAGGAGAACCAGCTCAGCCCGCGCATCAACTTCGTTTACGAATTGACGGAATCCACCACCCTGCATGCCGGCTACGCACGCTATTTCACGCCGCCGCCGCTTGAGCTTGTGCAGCAGTCCAGCATCTCAAAATTCGCCAACACCACCAATGCCCCGGCCAATCCGGTGAATTCGCCGGTGCTGTCCGAACGCGATCATTACTTTGACGTCGGGGTCACCGAAAAGGTTTCCAAGAACTTCCAGCTCGGCCTGGATGGATACTACAAGAAGGCGCAGGATTTGCTCGATGAAGGACAGTTCGGCCAGGCGCTGATCTTCTCTCCCTTCAACTACCAGAAGGGCCAGGTTTACGGCGTGGAATTCACCGGCAACTACCAGCAGGACAATTTTTCGGCCTACACCAACATCGCCGTCAGCCGTGCCACCGGCACCGACATCATCTCCGGCCAGTTTGAATTCGACCCGGCCGAGCTGGCCTACATCAAGGATCACAACGTCTATCTTGATCACGATGAGCGGATCGCCGCCTCCACCGGCGTCTCCTATGACTGGGAGGGCACCCGCTTTTCCGCCGATCTTCTCTACGGAAGCGGGTTGAGGGCCGGCTTTGCCAACACTGAAAAACTCGGCGTTTACTATCCGCTTAACCTCGGCGTCTCCCACACTTTTGACCTGGGCGGCCACCACAAGCTCAAGGCACGGATCGACCTTGTGAATGCCTTCGACCAGATCTATGAGCTGCGCGCCGGCACCGGCATTGGTGTGGGCGCCCCTCAATTTGGGCAGCGGCGTGGCATCTACTTCGGCCTGGGCTATACGTTCTAGACCTTGAAATAACAATCGTAGGACGCCATCGCCGGCGTAATCCATTGACGAAGCGGCCCAGGCTCGCCAATTCCTGCCCAACAACGCATACATGCCCCCGTCACCACGCCGCATCATCGACACCGAATCCGGTGCCCGGCCCTTCGCGGCGTGGCTGGCGGGCCTGGCGACGGCGATGCTGGCGCTGGGCAGCTACGGTGCGCTGCATCCGCTGCTGCCCCCGTTGCCACTGATGGCGGCGCCCGCCGATGACAGCGTGCAAATCTCTGATTTTCAGCCTGCCGATGAGTCACCCCCTCCCGATTCGGCAGACCAGACGCCAGAGACGCCTCCGGAGCAGGAAATGGAAATCCCGCCGGTGCCGGAGATTACGCCCCCTCTGACACCGCCGGAAGTGCCCGAACTGCTGCCGGTGGACGCCCCTCCTCCACCGCTGCCTGCAAAGGTCAAGCCCCCTGAGGCCAAGCCCAAGCCGAAAGCGGAAACCACACCACGCCGCTCTGTGCCGACCGCTGGCACCTCAAAAGGTGAAGGGACCGGCAACAGCCCCACCCTGTTCACGGGTGGCGGCGAGGGCAGTTTCCCCAAAGGAAGCTATCCTGCCGCCGCCCGTTCCATGCGGCAGCAAGGCACCGTGCGCCTTCTGGTCACCGTCGAAGCAAGCGGTCTTCCCAGCGCTGTCGAAGTGCAGGCTTCCAGCGGCTTCGGTTCGCTCGACAGCGGTGCCCTCGACCAAGTCCGCCGCCACTGGCGCTGGCCCGCCGGCCCCGTCCGTCGTTATGTTGTCCCCTTTCATTTTGAGCTTCACTGATCTTCCCATGCCCCCTCCTCTCCTCGCCAATGTCGCCATTGATTTCTTTCGCAAAGGCGGCCCCATCATGTGGCCCATCGCGCTGGTCACGGTCTTTGCGGTCTGCATCCTCTTCGAGCGCCTCTGGTGGTGGTTGCGATACGCCCGCTCGCGTCAGCCCAAGGTGCTGGATGCCGTTCTTGAAGCGCTTGAGAACGGGAATGCGGCGCAAGCGCAGACCCTGAGCGCCAATGCCACGGATCCGGTGCTGCGTGTACTGCACGCCGGCATCAACCACCGCCACGCCAGCCTGCAAGGCGCCCTGCAGGCGGCCGCCGGCATCGAATTGCGCGCGGCCGGCCGCTACCTCACAGCGATGGACACCATCATCACTCTTGCCCCGCTGCTCGGACTCCTGGGCACCGTTACGGGGATCATGGGCAGCTTCCAGAGCATCGGCGGCAGCGAGCTCGCCGTCGAAAAAGTCACCGGCGGCATTGGCGAGGCTCTCATCGCCACCGCCTGCGGCCTGGGCATCGCCATCATGACGCTGATCCCCTACAACTGGTTCCACGCCAAGGTCGCCACCCTTCAGCACGAAATCGAAACCGCCGCATCCAACGTGGAAGTGTTTGTCGCCACCAAAAACTGAGCCCCGCACCCCCATGCGAATCACTTCCCCGCTTCCTCAAAAGAAGGCCCGTCTGGAGATCATTCCGTTGATCGACATCATGTTTTTCCTGCTCGCCAGTTTCATGATGGTGACGCTGACAATGACCAAGCAGCACACCATCAGCGTCAATCTGCCTGCCGCCAGCAGCACGCACACCAACTTGAAGCCGGACAACATCACGCTGGCCGTGACCGCCGCAGGCAAGGTGCTGCTGGAGAAAAAGCCGGTTACGCTCGATGAACTCTCCGCCGAGCTTAAGCGACGTCTGGCGGCCAACAAGGAGCTGCCTGTTTACATCAGCGGCGACGCCGCCACGCCACACGGCGCCATGATCGCCGTGCTCGACTATGTCCGCCGCTGCGGCGTGACCAAGGTGGCCTTCAACGTGAAACCCTTGACCGGACCCTGATGCGATCCTTCTCCCAGACCGCGCTGTTTCTGCTGCTGCTCACCATGTGCGGCCTGTGCGGCGTGCAATGGTGGCGTGAAAGCAAGATCCGAGAGATCGCCGTGGGGCTGCGCTCGGAACTCGTCACGATCACCGCCGAGCGGGACCGTTTGAACGACCGGGCCAAGGCAGCCGACGCCGAAATCATGCGTCTCAACGCCGCATTCGTCGAGCTGCGCGCCAACTCCGTGCCCAAGCAGGACATGGAAATCGCCATCCAGGCCACAGAGCAGTTGAACGCCCACATCGCCAACCAAAACCAGGCCATCCTTCAGCAAAACAAGGTTCTGCAACAGCAAAACGAGGCCATGCAAAAGGCCAACGCCACCATTCAAAGGGTGGCCGCCGAACGCGACGAAGTGGCGAAGAAGGCCAATGAGATCACCGCAAAATACAACGCGCTGGTAAAAGGAAAAGGCGAGCAATGACCCACTACCGGTGAAGCTGGGCGCCACCCCTCCGCATGAATGCGGTACACCAGCCGCCATGCGAAGCCGCGGATGATCTCGATCCGGAGAGTCCTGACCTGCGGAGCCCCGCTCCTCACAAATCATTCCGCGCTCCGATGTCGCGGCTGGTGTACCGCATTCATGCGGAGGGGCGGCGCTTTTCTTCACACCAGCCGAGAATTAACTTCCAAATCTGGCCATTCATCCATATTTGGAAATCTGATCGCAAGACCTGTTCTTCGTCCATCGTATTCCCTGCACGATGGAAACCCCCAAATCCCCCACCCTTCTGCCGGAGGAATCCGCAGCCTCACCCGGGACTGACCGGACGCTCGCCATTCTGGAGGTGCTCAGTGTCCATGGCCACGCGGGCAAAACAATTGCCGAGATAGCCCGCTCGCTCGACCTGCCGCAGAACTCGGTGTTCCGCATCGTCGATACTCTGCATGAGCGCGGCTATGTCGAGCGGGACAGCGGCCGCCGCTACGCGCTGACGGGCAAGCTCCTTGATCTGGCCAAGCCGAAGGTGGGCGACAAGAGCCTCGCTGCCTGCGCCTTTGATGCCTTGTGCGAGTTACGCGATGTCAGCGGTGAAACCGTTCAACTGGCCGTCCGTTCCCAGCATCGCTGCGTGCTAATCGAGCAGGTGGCCTCGCGCCAGCCAGTCAAGGTGCTGGGCGAAATTGGTCTGCGCATTCCGCTTTACTCCTGCGCTCCCGGCAAGGCAATGCTTGCGGCCTTGCCCGCTGTGGAACTGGATGAGTTTTTTCAACACATCACTTTGAAGCGGTTCACGCCCACTACTCTTTCCACGCGCAAATTGTTGCTCGCGGACCTCGCCGCCACCCGTGCACGCGGCTATTCTCTGGATCGCGCCGAAGGCATGGAGGGCATTCACTGCGTGGGTGCCGTGGTGCTGGACGGCAAGGATTTCCCAGTTGCAGCAGTGACGGTCATCGGTCCTTCGTTCCGGCTCAAGGAAGCCCAGTTCGCCTGCCTTGGGCAACAATGTGCCGCCGCCGCACAATCCATCCGTGAACGGTTGCTCGCATGAAAACGCCCATCTCATTGTCTGTCGTCATCATCGCTTCAGCCCTGCGTACGCTGGCGGCAACGCCCGAGCAGATCGAGTTCTTTGAGCAGCGCATCCGCCCGGTCCTTGCCCAGGACTGCTTCGAATGCCACAGTGTCGCCGGAAAGAAGAAGGGCGATCTATTGCTCGATTCTCGTCCAGGCTGGCAAAAGGGCGGCGAAACCGGCCCGGCCATCATTCCGGGTAATGCAAGAAAGAGCCTGCTCATCCAGGCCATCCGCCACGAGCACAAGGACCTTGAGATGCCCAAGGCGGGCGCAAAACTTGACGACAAGGTGGTTGCCGATTTCGAGCGCTGGATCAATGAGGGCGCCGTTGACCCACGCGACAAGCCGCCGAGCAAGGAACAACTGGCCAAGGACACAGACTGGCAGGCCGTGCTGGCGCGAAGGAAACAATGGTGGGCGTTTCAGCCAGTGCTCACTCAGCCGGTGCCGGGCGGAAATAACTCGCATCCCGTGGATGCTTTCATCGACGCGAAGCTTGCCGACGCGGGCATCAAACCCGCCCCTTTGGCGCCCCCGGCCACCATTCTCCGTCGCCTCAACTATGTGCTCACCGGCCTGCCACCGACTCCCCAGGACATCAAGGATTTCACCTTGGGCGACCTGTCCTCCACCGTCGACAGGCTGCTCGCCTCCCCCCGCTACGGCGAAGCCTGGGCACGGCACTGGATGGACTGGGTGCGATACGCCGAAAGCTACGGCAGCGAAGGCGACACGCCCATCCCCTATGCCTGGCGCTATCGCGACTACTTGATCCGCGCGTTTAACAACAATGTGCCGTATCCGCAGATGCTGCGCGAAGCTGTCGCCGGAGACCTTCTGCCAGCCCCTCGTCTCAACAAGGACCTGGGCATCAACGAGTCAGCACTTGGCATCGGCCAGTTGCGCATGGTGATGCACGGTTTCTCGCCCACGGACAGCCTTGATGAGATGGTGACCTTCACTGACAACCAGATCGACGTCGTGAGCAAGGCCTTCCAGGGGCTGACCGTCAGTTGCGCTCGCTGCCACAACCACAAGTTCGACGCCATCAGCCAGACGGATTTTTACGCTTGGTTCGGCATCTTCAGCAGCACCCATCCGGCCGTGATTGATGTCAATCTGCCTGACCAAGGCAAGGCCGGGCGCGAACAGCTCGCCAGTCTCAAGCAGCAGATCCAGGCCGTGGTCGGCAAAGCCTGGTTGAAGGCCGCAGCGTCACTTCCCGCCATCCCGGTGAAGAACGAAGAAAAGCCGTTTGAGGCCGCCAGGCGCTGGGACTTGCGCAGGGACAAGTGGTTCACCGACGGCCAGGGGGTGAGGCAGGGGGCCAGCAAGGCGGGCGAATTCAGCGTGGCAATCGAGGGAGAAAAGATTGTTTCCCACGTGCATCCAGGCGGCGTGTTCAGCGACCTCATTTCCACCAAGGACCGGGGCGTGCTCATGTCCCCAACCTTCAAATGCGAAGGCGGGACGCTGTGGATGCGCTCGGCCGGAGCTGGTGGCGCCCGCGCGCGCTACATCGTGCAGAACTACCCGAAAACCGGCACCATTCACAAGGCCAAGGATTTCAAGGGAGTGGGTGACGAGGTGCTGGGCTGGCAGAAGCTGGACCTCGACTACTGGAAGGGCGACGACATCTTCATTCAGTGTACTACCGTTGCGGACATGGCTGCGGAGGCGCTGCTTGACCAGCGCTCCTGGTTCGGCATCACCGATGCACTGATCACCAGCGGCAACGGAGCACCGCCGAACCCACAAATCGGAGGCAATCCGCGCGACGCAGTCGAAGCCTGGATGAATCATTCGGCCACCGACGCCCAGGCGGAGCTTCTTGATGCACTGCTGCGCGACGGCAAACTGCCCAACGATGTGAAAAGCGTGCCAGAGGCGGCCCCGCTGCTCGCCACGTATCGCGAGATCGAGGCGCAGCTTCCCGCGCCCACCCGCGCTCCCGGCGTGCTTGAAGCGGACGCTCGCGACGCGGCCCTGTTCGTTCAAGGCAATCACAAGCATCCAGGCCTCATCGTGCCGCGGCACTTCCTGGACAGCATCGACCCCACCCCGTTCACGACCGTCAACAGTGGGCGCCTGCAGCTCGCCGAGAGTCTTGCCAGCAACAGCAATCCTCTGACAGCCCGCGTCATGGTGAACCGCATCTGGCATCATGTGTTCGGTCGTGGCATCGTCGCCACCACCGACAATTTTGGCCGTCTCGGCGAGCTGCCCACCCACCCGGAGCTGCTGGACTACCTTGCCCGGCGGTTCACCCAAAGCGGCGGCTCCATCAAGGACATGATCAAGCTGCTGGTCACTTCGAACACCTTCCTGCGAGATGATCGCGCGCCCTCGGGAGTCGCGGAGAAGGACCCGGAAAACAAGCTGCTCAGCCATTTCAGCGTGCGCCGGATCGAGGCCGAAGCGATTCGCGACAGCGTTATCGCGCTCACCGGCAAGCTTGATGGAAGCCTGTATGGAGAATCTGTGAACGGCCCGCAAACCCGCCGCAGCGTGTATGTGAAAGTGATGCGCAATAGCCTCGATGATCTCCTCACCGTGTTCGATGCGCCCGTGCCGAGCAGCACACGAGGCAGACGGGACGCGACCAACGTCCCCGCCCAGTCCCTCACCCTGCTGAACAGCCCTCGCATCAAAGATTGGGCCACCCAGTGGGCCAATGGCGCCACAGGCGATGGGGATGACCGAGTCCGCCTCATGTTCAACGAGTCTCTCGGTCGCGAACCCACCGTGCCCGAACTCGCCGGCTGCCGGGCGTTTCTTCAACAATCGAGCCGTGCCGGCATCCAAGAGCGCGAGGAACTTGCCCGGCTGGAAACCAGGTCGAAGGCGCTTCGCAAGAGCATTGAGGACATGACTGGCCCTGTCCGCAGCCGGCTGGCCGCCATGCGCTCGAAGGAAGCCGAGGTCCTCAAGGGCAAGATTCCCGTGCCGTATGCCGAGTGGGATTTTGAAAACGGGGTTCAGGACCTATGCGGCCATCTTCCGCTCACGCTCGAAGGCGAGGCCCGTGTTGACCACGGCGCTTTGGTTCTGGAGGGCGGCAGTTCATTCGCACGGAGCAAACCGCTTCCCGTCTCGCTGAAGACCAAGACACTTGAGGCCTGGGTCGAGCTTGACGGCCTTGATCAACGTGGCGGAGGAGTGGTCAGCGTGCAGGACCTCCACGGCGGTGTGTTTGACTCCATCGTCTTTGCCGAACATGAACCACAGCAGTGGATGGCAGGGAGCGATTTTGGCAAACGCACGAAGTCCTTCAACGCCCCGCCCGATCAAGATGCAGCCTCCCGCGCTGTGCACGTCGCCCTCGTTTATGATGCCGACGGCACCATCACCGGCTATCGCGACGGCCTCCCTTACGGCGCGAGCTACAAGAGTGATGGTCCGGTGGAGTTTAAGGCCCATGCCAGCGACGTCCTCATCGGCTGCCGCCACGGATCCGGTGGCGGCAACAAGCTGCTGCATGGCCGCGTGCTCCGTGCCAGGCTGTATGACCGCGCCCTCAAGCCCGAGGAAATCGCCCTGTCCAGCCGCGCCGAAGGATCTTCCGGCTCCGAGCACGAGGAGGAGGACGCCCTGACCGATGCCCAGCGTAAAGAGCTTGCATCATGCCAGGCAGAGCTGGCTTCGTTGTC
>CAINXC010000676.1 GCA_903854655.1 uncultured Verrucomicrobiota bacterium
AGGGTGATCGCGTGAACGCTTTACTCCAACCATTGCCTTCATTCCGCGTCATATCCGAAGCCGATGGTGGGGTTGGCTTCGCGTTAGAACTTCCCCCAAAACCACTGGCACGTTCGGCTCGACATCGGATTGCTGAGCTTCCATCATGCGGGCTTTCCTCTCATGAGCTTGCCCCATTCCTTCTGTCCTGAACTTGTTGGCTCCATGTCCCAGGGAGCCGCCGGCAACCCGACCGTGGCTATGGTCGAGGCGGCGTTTCAGCATCACGGCCTGCCCTGGCGCTATGTCAACATGGAGGTCGCGCGGGATGACCTCGCTGCGGCGGTCAAGGGCGCCTGGGCCATGGGGTTTCGCGGGTTCAACTTGAGCATGCCGCACAAGGTGGCGGTGATTCCAATGCTGGCGGGCCTTGCGCAGTCGGCGGCGCTCATCGGCGCGGTGAATTGCGTGGTGCGGCGCGACGGGCAGTTCGTGGGCGAGAACACGGACGGCAAAGGGTTCCTCACTTCTCTGGAGGAGGTGATGGAGACGAAGGGAAAGAGCGTGGTCATGTTTGGCGCGGGCGGCGCGGCGCGGGCCGTGGCGGTGGAACTGGCGCTTGCTGGCGTGCGCCATATCACCATCGTCAATCGCAACGCAGAGCGAGGCCAGGAACTGGTGGACACCCTGCGCCACAAGGCGGGCGTGCAGGCCGAACTGGTGGTGTGGCAGGGCGATTACAAGGTCCCCGCCGGCACTCATGCGGTGATCAATGGCACCTCCATCGGCCTGTACGAACCCGAAGCGCGACTGGCTCTAGATCTTGACACGCTGAGCCCCGGCATGGTGGTGGCGGATGTGGTCTTCAACCCGCCGCGCACCCGCCTTCTGGCCGAAGCGGAAGCTCGTGGTTGCACCGTGGTGGACGGCCTGGGCATGCTGGTGAACCAGGGTGTGATCGGCGTGAAACACTGGACCGGTTTTGATCCTGATGCCGCCGTGATGCGGCGTGCGCTTGAGCAAGCCCTGGCCCTGTCACCTGCATGAAACTCGCCCTTCTCCTCATGACCACCGCAACGATGGCCGCCGCCGCCGATCACCGCATCATTCACTCGCAGCCTACGTGGGTGGTGAGCACTCCCCAGGTCGAACTGGCTGTCACCGAAACCGGCGCGCAGATGGCGCCCGTCACCTTCTACCGCGACACGGACAAACCGGTGCAGCCCTACCACATCAGTCCCTGGCAGGATGAGGGGTTGAAGCTCGACGTGCCGGTGCTCGTGGCCTTACGTGGCGACTGGTTCTGCGTGCCTTTTGGAGGTAATACCGAGAAGTTCAACGGCGAGCAGCATCCGCCGCATGGCGAGGTCGCCGGCAGCCAGTGGCAGCATCTTGAAACAAAAACCGAGGCTGGCGCCACCACGCTCAAGCTGGGTCTGGAAACCAAGGCGCGGACTGGTCACATCACCAAAGAAGTGTCGCTCTTCGAAGGCCAGAACGTGATTTATGAGACTGACACGATCCAAGGCTTTGCAGGCCCGGCTCCGCTGGGTCATCACGCCACGCTGGCGATGCCGGACAAGGAAGGGTCGGTGCGCATCGCCACCAGCGCGATTCGTTTTGGCATGACCAATCCCACGCAGTTCAGCGATCCGACGAAGGGCGAGTACCAGTCCTTCGCCATCGGCGCGCGCTTCACGGATCTCACCCAGGTGCCTCTGCAATTCAAAGGCGCGCCGGATGCCGACGCCACGCGGGTTCCCGCCCGCCAGGGCTTCGCCGATCTGCTGCAAATCTGCTACGCTCCGGCGGAGATCGCCTGGACCACCGCCACCCATGTGGACGAGGGCTACGTCTGGTTCTCGCTCAAGGACCCTGCTGTTTTGAACTCTACGGTCTTCTGGTTCGAGAACCACGGCCGCCATGGCGTTCCGTGGAATGGCCGCAACAACTGCCTGGGCCTCGAAGACGTGACCGCCTATTTTGCCGATGGTCTGCCAGCCGCCGCCCAGCCCAACATCCTCAACAAGGAGGGCGTCAAAACCGCCCTCGAACTGAGCGCCGATCACCCCACCGCCATCCATTACATCCAAGGAGTCGCCAAGGTGCCCGCCGGCTTCGAACAGGTGAAGACCCTGGAATTCACCCCTGGCCATGTGACCTTCGTTTCCACCACCGGCCAGCGCGTCAGCGTGCCGGTGAAGCATGAGTTTTTGAAGACTGGTAAGCTGTAGAAGCGGGGGCCATCAATGCCATCCCTCAGCCAGTATGCCTGATGGCTCCTCACCGCTTCCAGACGTTGACAACCCGCCACCAGACACCATCTTCAACCAGGATGAAAAAGCCTACGGTCATCATCACGGATCCAAAAAAAATGTCGCTGATCTGCTCGCAGCAGCCACGCGTCTCAGCGGCCCGGATGCGGCAGTCCATTTTGGCCCAGAACGGCAAAAGCAGTTCCCCGCCGCCCGTGAAGGCGAGCTAGCCAGACTGGCAGAGGAATCAGAGGCCCAGGCTCCGCCGTCACAGGAACCCGTGTTCACGGGAGGCGAGCATGCCGTGTTTGAAAGCGAAGGCAAAATAGCCGTCCTCAAACACACCCTCCCAGGCTTCTACGGGCGGATCATGGACGAGTCCACCCTGCTTGACCCGCGCACCTTCCTCACCCGGCGCAAGCTCACCATGCGTGGCGCGCTCCCTTCCGAATACCTCCGCCGTTGGGCCGTGCCGCATGACATCTTCGGCATCCCCACCACCTACGAGGGCAGAACCGGAAGCAATCTGGCAGAGCCCCAAATGGCCGTCGCCCAGCCGTACATTGAACAGGACGACAACGACCCCGCCGAAATTGGTGATGTGATCCAGTTCATGGAAGGCCATGGCTTCACCAAGGTGAACCCTTCCCCGATCGCCATTCCCGAAGTCGCCGACGTGACCTGGGACCGCTAGCGTGACGGCATCCTCATCACTGACGCCCACGCCCGCAACTTCCGCAAGGACACCCACGGCGTCATCATCCCCATCGACCTTGTTGTCACCATCCTTCCCAAAGGCATCACCCAAGTCCTGCCGGAACCCTTGGGCGAATGGCCGCCTTGAAGACCGACGCGGAGCGGCTGGCGCGCGAGATTGAGGAACTGGGCGTGGCTCCGGGCGATGTGATAGGGCTACCACTGCGTGGTAGAGCGCGGGGTCGCACGATCCGTAGGTTGGCTCGCTGAGACTCGCTTAACCTACGGCTATTGAAGGGTCACCCTTCGGGTGGGACTGCGATGTCGTGGGCGGCTGAGCTGGGCGTCGAGATCCACAGCTACCGTCCACCGCATTGAGCTGCCCACGATCCAAGGAGTGATCGGCGTCTCGCCGTCATTCAGGAACCTGTGACCATGGCAAAGCGAGGACAAGCCGTGGACGAAACGTTTTCGGCTGCGCCGAACGACGGCGGGACGCGCGTCGCTCCTTGGATCACGGGCTGGCCATGGGGGGGATGCTGAATGGGCGCGCGTCCATCAAGCATTTTATTGCCAACCAGCACACCCTCGCGGTGTTTACGGTCGTCACGATGAACCCTCATTGCACCCTCCTCCTCGCGGCGCTGATCGGCCTGATCACTCAAACCAAAGCCGCCGAGCTGTCCTACCAAACCTGGCAGGTGGATGGCGTGACGCGCGAGGCTCTGGTCTACGTGCCTGCGGTGGCGCACGAGAAGCCCTCGCCGCTGGTATTTGCCTTCCATGGCCACGGCGGCGGCATGAGGAATGCTGCGAGCAGCTTCCACTATCACGAGCTGTGGCCGGAGGCGATGGTGGTTTACATGCAGGGGCTGCCGACCCCGGGCAAGCTGACGGATCCCGAGGGCAAAAAGACGGGATGGCAAAGCGGCATCGGCGACAAGGATGACCGGGATCTGAAGTTCTTCGACGCGGTGCTGGCTTCGGCAAAGGACACCTGCAAGGTCGATCCCAGGCGCATCTATTGCACCGGGCACTCGAACGGCGGCGGGTTCACCTACCTGCTATGGGCGGCGCGTGGCGATGTGTTCGCGGCCATGGCTCCCTCATCGGCTTTTGCGTTGAAGGCGACCTTTGAGAAAATGAAGCCCAAGCCGGTGCTGCACGTGGCGGGCGAGGCTGATCCGCTGGTGAAATTCGCCTGGCAGAAGATCACCATGGACCACTTGCGCAAGCTCAACGGCTGCGCGGAGGAAGGCCAGCCCTGGGAAAAGTACGGCACGCTCTACCCTTCCGCCACCGGCACCCCGGTGGTGACGCTGATCCATCCCGGCACGCATACCTTTCTCCCCGAGGCACCGGCGATCATCGTGAAGTTCTTCAAAGAGCATCCAGCCCCTTGAGGAAACTCAGGGGGTGGCCGCGCTGACAAGAGCGTGAGGCGGTGGGTTTGGCGAGGCGCGGAGACGCTCCTTCCACCTTCTTGCGAAGGCAGCTACTTCCTGAAAGCTTAGGCGCGCACGTGCGTTCTTTGCGGGCCGATGAAATACTTCACGCTTCTTCTCTCCTTCCTTGCAATCACCTCCGCCGGTGCCGCTGATACCAAACCAAAGGCCCGTGCGCCCAAGCCCAAGCTGCCCGCCCAGGTGGGGCCGGCCATCGGCGAAAACAAGGCGACGCCGGTGAGCCGGTTGAAGGTGGCGAAGGATTTCAAGGTGGAACTGCTCTACTCCGTGCCGGGCGTGGAGCAGGGCTCGTGGATCAACCTGTGTGTGGACGACAAGGGGCGCATTCTCACCAGCGACCAGTATGGCGGCCTGTACCGTTTCATGCCGCCGCCTCCTGGGCAGCCGCTCAATCCCAAGGACGTTGAGAAGCTGCCGACGGAGATCCGCGGCGTCAACGGCATGCTTTGGGCCTTCGGTGCGCTGTATGTGGGCGTGAACGATTACGAGGCCAAGATCCCCTGCGGCCTGTACCGCATCACGGACAGCAAGGGCGACGGCAACCTCGACAAGGTGGAACTGCTGCGTGAGCTGGATGCGCGCGGCGATCATGGCGTGCACGCGGTGCTGCCCACCCCGGACGGCAAGGCCCTCTACCTGGTCTGCGGCGACGGCACGAAACTCACGGAACTGGCCCCGAATTCGCAAGTGCCGCACGTGTGGGGCGAAGACCACATCCTCCCGCGCATGCCCGATGGCCGGGGATTCATGCGCGACGTGATGGGCCCGGGCGGCACCATCTACCGGGTGTCGCCAGATGGGAAACAATTCGAAATGTACGCCACGGGCTTCCGCAATGTGTTTGACGCAGCGATTGATCGCGACGGCGAGATGTTCACTTATGACGCGGACATGGAGTACGATTTCAACACCTCCTGGTACCGCCCCACGCGCATCTGCCATGTGGTGAGCGGCGCGGAGTTTGGCTGGCGCAATGGCGCCGGCAAGCGCCCTTCCTTCTACCCGGACAACCTGCCCCCCGTGCTCGACATCGGCCCCGGATCGCCTACAGGCATGACCTTCGGCTATGGCGCGAAATTCCCCGCGCGCTATCAGAACGCGATGTTCTCGCTCGACTGGAGCTGGGGCAAGCTCTATGCGATTCATCTGGAGCCCAAGGGTGCGACCTACACCGCGACCAAGGAGGAGTTCATCACCGGCTCGCCGCTGCCGCTTACCGATGCGATCATCCATCCCAAGGACGGGGCCATGTATTTCACCATCGGCGGCCGCCGTGTGCAGTCGGGCATCTATCGCGTGACCTACACCGGCAAGGAAGACACGACGCTGGTGGTGGCCAAGCCCAAGAGCACCCCTGCCCGCGATCTGCGTCACAGCCTGGAGGCTTTCCACGGCAAGCAGGACCCCAAGGCCATCGATTTTGCCTGGCCCTATCTGGGCGATGCCGACCGTTTCATCCGCTGGGCGGCGCGCACTGCGATTGAGCATCAACCTGCGGCGACCTGGGCGGACAAAGCTCTGGCAGAAACCGATCCCGGCAAGCAGGTCGAAGCGCTCATGGCGCTGGCCCGTGTCACCGGCATCTGCCCGCAGCACCGCAAGGCCGACAGCCCGCCGGTGGATGTCGCGATGAAGGCCAAGCTGCTCGACGCGCTGCTGAAGATCGACTGGAAGGCCTTGAATCACGAGCAGCGGCTGACCCTGGTGCGGACCGCCGAGATCACCTTCAATCGCTTCGACCGGCCCGATGACGCCATTGTGCAGAAGTTCATCGCCAAGCTCGATCCTGTGTTCCCTGATGAAGCCTTTGACCTCAACTGGGAGCTTTGCGAAACGCTGGTGTATCTGCAATCGCCGACCGTGGCCGGCAAGGCCATGGCTTTGATCGAGAAGGCTCCCACGCAGGAGGAGCAGATCGAGTTCGCCCGCTCGCTGCGCATGCTCAAGACCGGCTGGACGACTGCAACTCACACCGCCTACTTCGAGTGGCTGCTGAAGGCCACCAACTATCGCGGCGGTGCAAGCTTCGAGAAATTCGTCGAATTCATCCGCACCGACGCCGTGGCCTCGTTGTCCGACACCGAGAAGACCGCCCTTGCCGACCTGCTCGCGAAGAAGCCCGAGAAGAAATCCGCCATCGAAAACATGGGCGCGATCTTCGCCGGCCGGCCGCTGAAAAATTGGACCCTCGAAGAGCTGGGTCCCATCGTGCAGAACGGCATGAAGGGCCGCGACTTCGCCCATGGCCGCAAGATGTTTGGCGCAGCCGCCTGCTTCGCCTGCCACCGCTTTGGCAATGAAGGCGGCATGACCGGCCCGGATCTCACCGGCGCCGGCGGACGCTATTCGCCCTTCGATTTTGTCGATCAGATCATCAATCCCAGCAAAGTGATCAACGAGCAGTTCGTGCCCATCGTCGTGACCAAGAACGATGGCGAAACGGTCACCGGCATGGTGGTGAACCTCAACGGCGACACCGTCACCCTGAACACCGACCTGGCCGATCCCAACCAGCGGGTGAGCGTGGACCGCAAGCTGGTGAAGAGCATCGAGCCCTCCAAGGTCTCGCCCATGCCGCCGATGCTGCTGGCCTTCCTCACCAAGGATGAGATCCTCGACCTCGTGGCCTACGTGCTCAGCGGCGGCGATGCGACCAAGGACATGTTCAAGAAGTAATTCCGCACATCCAGGAATCCATCTCTTCAAGTCACCCATGAAGCAAACACTCGCCCTTCTCACCGCGCTCTGCCTCCTCGGCGGCCACGCCTTGACGGCTCAGGCTCCTGCCCCACCCAAAAAAGCACCGTCCGGCCCTCCTCCCACCCTGGCCGATGTGCCCTACGGCACTGATCCATCGCAGGTGCTGGACTTCTACAAGGCCGAGTCCGCCAAGCCCACGCCGCTGCTGTTCTTCATCCATGGCGGTGGCTGGGTGAATGGCAGCAAGGCAAACCCAGGGGAGTTGAAAGCCTGCCTCGCCGCAGGCATTTCGGTGGTGTCCATCGAGTACCGTTTCATCCAGAAAGCCATTCTCGCGGGGCAGAAGCCGCCGGTGGAATGGCCGCTGCATGATGCCGCGCGGGCGCTGCAGTTCGTGCGCAGCAAGGCGGGCGAATGGAACATCGACAAGGAGCGCATCGGTGCCTCGGGCGGTTCCGCCGGGGCCTGCAGCAGCCTGTGGCTGGATTTCCACCCCGACATGGCGGATCCCAAGAGCACTGACCCAGTCGCCCGCGAGTCCACGCGCCTCTGGTGCGCCGCCGTCAACGTGGCGCAGACCTCCCTCGATCCTGTGCAGCTCAAGGAGTGGACGCCTAACAGCCGCTATGGCGGCCATGCCTTCGGTCTCATGGACCCCAACGCCAGCTTGAAGCTGCGCGACACTCATTTCGCGGAGTTCCTTGAAAAGCGCGACTCCTTCCTGCCCTGGATCAAGGAGTATTCCCCCATTGAACTCGTCACTGCGGATGATCCCCCGGTCTATCTCTCCTACCCCGCACCGCCCGGCATCGGCAAGGAACAGAAGGACCCCACGCACACCGCCAACTACGGCGTCAAGCTTCAGGAGAAGTGCAAGGCCGTCGGCGTGCCGTGCGAACTCGTTTATCCCGGCGCCCCGGAGGTGACGCACAAGACCATTGCCGACTACCTGATCGACAAGCTCAAGGCGGCAAAGTGAGTACTCAATCCGTGGAAGGTCCGGCCTTCCATGGCGTTTATGGGGCGACATGAAACTCATCCTCACGTTCCTGGCGCTCTTCACCTGCCTCGCCTCGGCGGCACCCAGGCCCAACATCATCGTCATCCTGGTGGATGACATGGGCTGGTCGGACATCAGTTGCTTTGGCAGCGAGATCCCCACGCCGAACCTCGACAAGCTGGCGGCCGGCGGGCTGCGCTTCACCCAGTTCTACAACACCGGGCGCTGCTGCCCCACCCGTGCCGCGTTGCTTACGGGCCTGTATTCGCACCAGGCGGGCGTGGGACACATGATGGAGAACAAGGGGGCACCAGGGTATTCGGGCCATTTGAACGACTCCTGTGTGACCCTGGCTGAAGTGCTGCGCCAGGCCGGCTATTTCACCGCCATGACCGGCAAGTGGCACGTGGGCCAGGAGCAGGGGGTGACACCCTCCAACCGGGGTTTTGAGCGCAGTCTCAATGCGCCTGCGGGTGGCTTCTATCAGGGCGGCTCGCCACGCGCCGAGCTGTTCTTGGACGGCGCGAAGATCGCCAATGATGACCCACGGCTGCCGAAGAACTGGTACACCACGGACCTGTGGACGGACTTTGGCCTGAAGTTCATCGACGAGGCGCGGGAAGCGAAGAAGCCTTTCTTCCTCTACCTCGCCCACAACGCGCCGCACTTCCCGTTGCAGGCGCCGGAAGAGGACATCGCGCTGTTTCGCGGCAAGTACAAGGCAGGCTGGGACAAGCTGCGCGAGGAGCGCAACGCCCGCCAGAAGCAACTGGGCCTTGTCGATCCCGCCTGGGCGCTGTCACCGCGCGCGGAAGCGGTGAAGGCTTGGGAATCCCTTGCACCCGAGGAGCAGGACCGCTTCGACCACATCATGGCCGTGTATGCCGCCTGCGTGCATCACATCGACGTGAGCATTGGGCGTTTGGTCGAGGGCCTCAAGCAGCGCGGCGCGCTCGACAACACGCTGATCCTGTTCATGAGCGACAATGGCGGCAATGCCGAGAGCGGTCCCGGCGGCAGAACGGTTGGCGACCCTACGCAGGCAGGCTCCGACTGGTTTTGCGGCGAGTCCTGGGCGAATCTGGAAAACACACCCTACCGGCGTTTCAAGCACTTCAACCACGAAGGCGGCATCAGCAGCCCGTTCATCGCGCACTGGCCCGCCGGCATCGCGGAGAAGGGCGGGCTGCGCACGCAGCCGGGACACGTCATTGATGTCATGGCAACGCTGGTGGACGTCGCGGGAGCGACTTATCCGGCGGAGTTCAATGGCAAGGCGATTCAGCCGATGGAAGGCCGCAGTCTGGTGCCGGCGTTCGACAACAAAACCATTGAACGGGAGGCGATTTTCTGGGAGCACGAAGGCAATGCGGCGGTGCGGGTGGGCAACATGAAGCTCGTGCGTCTCGGCCGCAATGGCGCCTGGGAGCTGTACGACATGAAGGCCGACCGCACGGAGCTTCACGATCTCTCCGCCCAGATGCCGGACAAGGCCGCCGAACTTGCCGCCAGATGGGATGCCTGGGCCGTGCGCGCTCATGTGAAGCCCTATCCCAACGAAGGAAAGGCCGGGAAGGGCAAAGGGAAGAAAAAAGGCAGTCCCAATGCGCCCCAATAGGTCATGCTTTTCATCATCAACCGTCCCCCATGCTTATTATGAAACTCAACCTGAAAACCCTTGTCTTTGCCCTCGTCGTCGCAACCCCCATGATGGCCCTGGCAGGCAAGAAGCTGCCGCCCGCGCCCCCGAAGGTGGATGAGGCTGCCGTGGCCCTGCTCAAGCCCTACGACAAGGACGGCAACTACGAAATCAGCAAGGAAGAATTCGCCGCCATCCAGGCCGACTTCGTTGCCAACCCCAACGGGCCGCTCAAGATGTTCAACCGCACGGGCAAGGACAAGCTCGATGACACGGTTGACCGCGCCTACATGAACATCAAGCTCGGGGAGCTGAAGATGAACGAGCAGCCGCAGAAGCCGAAAAAGAAGAAAAAGGACGCGCCCTGAGGCGGGACGATGAAGCTTCTCCTCTCCGCGTTCTTGTTCTCATGCGCCGTGCTTCAGGCGGCGCAGCCCAACATCCTCATCATTCTCGCGGATGATCTGGGCTACTCCGATCTGGGCTGCTACGGCGGCGAAATCCACACACCCAACCTCGATGCTCTGGCGGCCGGCGGGCTGCGCTTCACGCAGTTCTACAACGGAGCCCGCTGCTGCCCCTCACGTGCCTCGCTGCTCACCGGCCTGTACCCGCATCAGGCCGGAGTCGGATTGATGACCTCGGATCGCGGGGCGAATTTTCCGGGCGCGGGTGATGAGGGCAGCAAGTTTCCCGGCTATCGGGGCAGGCTCAACGATCAGTGCGTGACGCTTGGCGAAGTGCTGCGGCCTGCCGGCTATCACACCTTCGCCTGCGGCAAGTGGCATGTGGGCGACTTCGATCCCACCACGCGCGGGTTCGATGCGTTTTACGGCTTCTACGCGGGCTATGGCGTGAATTCCTGGGACGAGAACATGCTGGTCAGCCTGCCCGCCAGGGCGCCCTTGAAGAAGAGCGCCGGCAAGTTCTTCGCAACCGATGCCATCACTGATCATGCCCTGGACTTCATCGCAGGCACGCGCCGGCAGCCCCGCAAGCCCTGGCTTCTCTACCTGGCCTACCAGGCGCCGCATTTCCCCTTGCAGGCACCGGCGGAGGACATCGCCAGGTATGCGCCCGTGTATGAGCAGGGCTGGGACAAGATTCGCGAGCAGCGGCTGCAGCGCATGAAGCAGATTGGGCTCCTGAGCGGCGACACGGATCTCACCCCGCGCAGCCGCATTCCCAATCCTGCGGTCGCCGAGCGCCACGGATCAGCGACGGCGGACAACAACAATCCGGCCTGGGATTCCTTGCCTGCCGACAGACGTGCCGACCTCGCGCACCGCATGGCGACTTATGCCGCGATGGTGGACCGCATGGACGCGAACATCGGTCGCGTGGTTGCGGACCTGCGCAAGGCCGGGGATCTGGACAACACCCTGATTTTCTTCCTCAGCGACAATGGCGCGTGTGCTGAGTGGGACCCCTTTGGCTTTGATCTCACCCCGCCAGATCCAGCGCTGACCAAGGCGGGCATCGGGGTCAATCTCGGCACGCAGGCCGGGGCGAACATTCTGCACCAGGGGGCAGCGCTGGACCACATGGGCGGGTCGGACACTTTCATGAGTTACGGGAGCGGCTGGGCCAATGCCTGCAACACTCCGTGGCGGCTCTACAAGCACTACGGCCACGAGGGCGGCATCAGCACCCCGTTGATCGCCCACTGGCCCGAAGGCATCAAGGATCACGGCCGGTTTCGCACACAGCCGGGGCACATCATCGACCTCATGACCACCTGCGTGGCGGTAAGCGGGGCGGCCTACCCACAGCAGGCCGGGAGCCATGGGATCCTGCCGATGGAAGGTCGCAGCCTCGTGCCCGCCTTCGGAGACGGGGGCATCGAGCGCGAATCTCTTGCCTGGGAGCATGAGGGCAATCGTGCCATCCGCGTGGGCGACTGGAAGCTGGTGGCGCTGAAAGGCCAGCCGTGGGAACTGTATGACATGACGAGGGACCGCACGGAGTTGCACAACCTCGCCTTGCAGGAGCCGAACCGGGTGAAGGATCTGGCCGCGAAGTGGGAGGTGTGGGCGAAGCGTTGCAACGTGCTGAGGGGTGACGCCGCCGCGAAGTAGGCGGGAGGGAGGCTCCCTGCAAAGTGCCCATGATCGCGGTGGCATTCGCCGGGATCGCTTGAATAATGGGGGCGAGTCCTCATGCCCGAACCCTCCAAACAAGACACAGCGAAGCGCCGTCCGTTTCTACGCTGGGCGGGTCGTGTCCTGGTGGCGGGCCTGTTTGTTTTGGTGCTGCTTCTGGTGTTTCACCGTCCGCTGCTGTTGTGGGCGCTCAACCGCCTGGGCCCTGAGGCGGCAAGGCGGGCCGGGGTGGAACTGCAGTGGCAGGTCGAGGGCTCCCTCTGGTCGGACCTGGAGGTCAATAATCTGCGGACCACGGTGCAAGGACACGTGATTCGCGTGCAGCACCTGGGATTGCGTTACGACCTTGCACCCGCGTGGCAAGGAGACTGGTTCAAGATCCCCAAAGGGATCACCGTCCACGACGTGAACGCCGTGATTGACCTGAGCACTCCGTCCCCTGCGGTGCCCAAGGCAGCAGCGTCGGCCCCCAGCGACCCCAAAGAGCTTGGGGAAATGCTCAAGAAGCTGGTGCTGCCGGATATTGATTTGCAGCACATCACGGTGACCGTGCTCATGCCGGATGGCTCGGCGATGCTCAATGATCTGTCGCTTGTTATCCCGTCCGGCAAGGAAGGCACCCTGAGCATCGGCAGCGTGGAGCATCAGGCGCTGGTTAGTTACCCGCTTCACGACATCCAGGCGCGGGTGAAGCTGAGCGGCACCTCGCTTCGCATCACCACACTCAAGCTGCCGCCGCAGTTGGAGGTTGAGGAGCTGAACGTGGACGCCGGTGCATTCGATCAGGGCAAGATTGCATTGACCACCAAAATTCGCAGCGGCAAGGCGGGCATTGGTTTGGCCGCCAAGGCTGATGTGCGCGGGGATCATCCGCTGGTCGATGCTACCGTGGATGTCACGGGCGTGGACGAGCAGGAGGCCGGCATGTGGCTGCCGTCCGTGCCGGAATGGAAAGCCAAGATTAACAAACTGCGCATCACCGCCAAAGGCGACCCGATGGATCCGCGCGCCTTCGATGCCGCCGTTTCGCTGGAGGTGACGAACCTGGGCTACCAGCAATGGAAGGGTGACAGTTTCAATCTGGAGGCGGGTCTTGCGAAGGGCCGGCTGGAGGTGTCGCAACTGGCCGCTGTGGCGGGCGGCAATCGCATTGAAGCGACGACCCAGGCGGAGGCGCCCTCTGATTGGGCGGGCTTTGCCAAGACACCGCTGCGGGTGCAATGGAAGATCGACGCACCCACCCTGCAATCCCTGGCCGGGCTGCCCGTGAAAGTCAGTGGCGGTATCAAAGGCGAGGGTGACGTACAGATTGACGACCAGGGTTTGCGCCACTTTGCCGCCACCTTGGGCATGCGCGATCTGGCCTTGGATCAGAACAAGCTGCGGACGCTGGACGCCAAAGCCTCCGGTGACTTGAAATCCCTCGCCTTTGAGGCTCGGGCGCTGGCGACGGCCGGAGACGGCCAGCTTGATGTGCATGGCAATCTCGGCCTGGCGGCGGGAATGCCCAGCGATGCAGCTTGGAAACTGGTGCTGCCACAGCCGGAGGCGTTGGTGCGGTCGCTTGGCATCGCCTGGCCTGCGGACGTGGCGGCAGGCGAAGTGCGGACGGAGGGCAGCGCCAGCTTTGAACTGGCGAAACTGCAGGCATCGCAGTTCAACGAGGCGAAGGGTGCCGGCATCCTCAGTCTCAAGCAGATTGCCTGGCGCGGGGCTCCCTGCCCCCAGGTGTCCGCAGGTTGGAAGGTGGAGCAGGGCAGGGCCTCGCTGTCGCACCTGGACGTGGAACTTCCTGGCGCCAATCACGTTCATGCCGAGGGCGGCATGGAGCTCGCGGGCAAGCAGGCTTTTGACGGCTCCTTGAGCGTGACCTTGCCGGATCTGGCCGCCCTCCAGCCCTGGGTGGCTGCCGGAACAATGCCGGCGACGCCCGCCCCGTCCACGCCTGCGCCTGCGTTGCGCGGCGGCAGCGTAAGCCTGGAATGGAAGGGCTCCGGGGTTTTGAAGGACGCGCTGGCGCTCCAGGGAGAAACCTCGCTCAAGGTGGATCAGGTGCGCCTGGACACGCTGCCTGAGGCTGCATCGCTCACCACCCACTTCACACACGATCTGGAGGGTGCCTCCGTCACCGACCTCAGCGCTAGCTTTGGCCCGTGGGCCGCCTCACTGCACGGAACGGTTGCCAAAACGGGGCTGGACATTGCCGGCATCGAAGCCTCGCATGGTGGAAAGAAGCTTGTTACCGGCGAGATCAAAGTGCCGCTGGATTTGCAGGCGATACCTGTGCCCGTGAACCAGACCAAGCCCCTGCACATCCGCATCGCCACCGAGGGCCGGCTCAGTCTGAAGGAACTGGCCGAACTGGGGAAGAGCAAGCTGCCGCCGGAGCTCTCCGGTTTCCTCAGCGCGACCATTGGGGCCGATGGCACCCTGCAGGCCCCTGAGGTGCGGGTGGAGGTGAAAGGCGAGGAGTTGCACCTGCCCAAGGTGCCCGGCAAAGATCCCGGCCAGGTGTCACTGCTGGTGACGCTGAAGGACGGCGCGTTCGCCATGGACAACGTCGTCGCGGTCAAACCTCTGGAACCGCTTTCCATACATGCGACGGCCCATCTAGACGTGCCCGCTCTGCTCAAAAATCCGGCGCAGGCCATGGAGACGCCGTTCGAAGCGACAGTGAAGCTCGACCAGCCTTCCCTGGCCTTCCTGGTGCCTCTGGTGCCGATGCTTGACGACCTGCGAGGCTCCTTGAAGGTGGATGCCTCCGCGAAAGGCACCGCCAGGAATCCGCGTGTGCAGGGCAGTGTGGTGATCGAGGTGCCGACCCTTCAGCCACACGATCCGGATCTGCCGCTGATCAAGGCTTTGAAGGCCAAAATCACGGTCGATGGCACCCTGGTCAAAGTGGAGTCCTTCAGCGCCGTCGTGGCGGGCGGGGATGTGAGCATCCACGGCTCCTGCGATCTGAAGGACATGACCAAGCCGGGCTTTGATGTGACCCTCAAGGCCCGCGATCTGCTGGCGGTGCGCAACGAGATGATGAGCCTGCGAACGGATGCGGACATCTCCTGCAAAGGCGTGCCCTCGGCGGCGGCCGTCACCGGCAGCATCGGACTGACGCGCGGTCGTGTGTTCCAGGAGGTCAATTTCCTGCCGCTGACCAAAATGATGAACGACCTGCCGCCGCTGCCTGATGCCGAGGCGCATGCCCTCCAGGCGTCCGCCGGTTCGGCCTCCCCCTTGCCTCCATCGCTCGCCGCCTGGACATTCGATGTGGGGCTGAAAACCAAGGACCCCATCCGCCTGCTGGGCAACGTGCTGAACGGCGGCGTGAACATTGATTTGAAGGTGGGCGGCAATGGTTCGGCGCCCCAGGTGATCGGCGGTGTCAATTTGAGTGATGCGGTGTTGAACCTGCCTTTCAGCACCCTGAGGGTGAAGGAGGGCGTGGTCAGTTTTGTGAAGGACCACCCGTTCACCCCCACCCTGCAACTGGAGGCGGAATCCACGGTGGATGTCTATGACGTCGTGCTGCGCGGCTATGGTTCCGCTCTGGACCCAAAGATTCGATTCACCTCCACTCCACCGCTGGCCGAAGGGGAAATCGCCACCCTGCTGGCCACCGGCGCCACCACCAGCGGCCTGCAAAAGGCGGGTGACGATGCTGCCGGGCGGGCTCTGCTCTTCCTGGTGCGGGAAGCATACCGCCGTGCCTTCATCTCCAAGTCCAAACCCCTGAAAAAGGGCGAAAAGCCGAGCGAATCCCGCTTCATTGTCCAGGAGCGCTCGGAAAATGGTGCGCTGGGCGGGGTGACCGGGATCTACGAATTCTCGCGCAAGATGAAGATCGTCGGCAGCACGGACAAAGACGGCGGATTCCGCGCCATGCTGCACTACCTGTTCCGTTTTGATTGATCATGCGAGCCGTTGTTCCGATTCTGATCCTGTTCCTCGCCTGCGTGCCGTGCGGGCTTGGGGACGACCACGCTGTGAAAGGCACGGAGGTGCCGGTGAAACTTCGCGGCGCCAGCGCGTCGATGCTGTCGTCGGTGGACGAAGTCGTTGCTGCTCAGTTGGACCTTTCTGCAGACACGGAACCTTCCGCCGCGCTGGCCGATGACCTAGCGTTCTTCGTTCGCCGTCACTACCTTGCCCAGGGGTATCTCAAAGCCCATGTGGAATGGGCGCTGGAGGCCGGGAGCATCGTCCTGCTTGTCGAGGAGGGCGTTCAGCAGCACGTGGGCAAGGTGACCTTCGAAGGCAACCCGGGCCTGGATGTCGCGGAGATGCGGCGCTACTTGCTGCGGCCCACGCGCGAACGCGTCGGGCGCTTTGCCAAGACCTTGCCGTACGTGGAGAAGGAGGTCGCCGGAGGCATGGACCTGGTGCACCGTTACATTCTCTCCCAAGGCTACGTGGATGCCGAGGTGGAAGCTCCGGTGGCCGCAAACCACGAGGACGGCACCACAGATCTGAACATGGTGATCAGGCCGGGTGAGCAATGGCACGTGGGCGCCGTGGAACTGGAGGGCGAGCCCGCCCTGCTGTCAGGCTTGCTGCGGTTCGAGGCCAGGGCGCTGGAGGACCAGGTGGTGAATGAGGCGCACATTGAAAACGCCCGCCGCCAGATGGAAGGGGAGGTGCAGGCGCGCGGGTACTTTGCCGCCAAGGTCTCCACCACGACCACGCGTGCTGCAAACAAGCACCTGGATGTAACATTCAAGGTGGTGCCCGGCCCTCTGCACAAAGTCACCTCTGTGGAGATTGATCCCGCGTTTTCCAAGGGGGCTGCACGCCTCCTGGGCAGCGGTTTTCGCCCCCTCACCGGGCACGTGTATGACTCCCCGAGAGCTGAGCTGGCCTACAAGCACCTGATCGACACAGGCATTTTCGAGCACCTGGAGATGGAGCCCAAGGTCGTGGGCGAGGGGGAGCTGGCGCTGGCGTTTCGCGGCCAGGAAGCCAAGCGCTACAGCATCGGCCTCTCCGGGGGCTATGACACCTTCCTGGGAGCGATGTTGGGAGTGGAGTACAAGGACGTGAACTTTTTTGACACGGGCGGCACCTTTAGCACGAAGGTGCTGGGCACCCAGTTGGGGCTTCAGGCCGAGGTGCAGTGGAAGGATCCGGCGCTTTTCAATTCGCCCTATGCCCTGGCTCTCGATGTCAAACCGGAGACCTTCACCTTCGATGGTTACACCCGGCACACCCTGGGCGTGCGTGCTGCGGTGTCGCGTGATTTCACCAAGCACCTTTCCATGGAGCTTTACGTGGGCACTTCGGTGAGCACGGTGACCTCCCCCACGCTTACGCCGCTGGAAGTGGGCCCGGAATCCTACACGCTGGGCACGGCGGGTATGACGCTGATTTATGAAGCGCGTGACAATCCGGTCTCGCCCACGCGCGGATGGTTCGCCAGCGCCACGGTTGAGGACGGGTACGTCGCGGGCAGTTCCATGCAGATCAACTACATCCGCACGGATTTCGCGGCCTCCTATTACCAGCCGATCACCAACAAGTGGCGGTCTGCAATCGGGGCGCATTTCGGCAGCCTTATCAGCGGCGCGCCCGTCGAGGACATCCCCATCGAGCTGCGCGAGTACAATGGCGGCGCGAAGGGCGTGCGCAGCTTTGCCGAACGGGCGCTGGGACCCCGGGCACCCCAGGACGGCACGCCCTTGGGTGGCACGCAATTTGAAACCTTCAGCGGCGAGATCAGCTACGAGATCGTCAAGAACCTGGAGGTCGCGGGGTTCATGGATGTGGGCTCGCTCACCACGGACAAAGCCAGCATCCTGCCTCGCTTCAACGACCTGCGGTACGCCGCCGGGATGGGCCTCCGCTACCGCCTGCCCTTTGGCCCGCTGCGCATTGACTACGGAGTGAACCTGGACAAGCGCCCCGGTGAGTCCTCCGGCGCTTTGCACATTGGCTTCGGCTTCGCGTTCTGACCGTTGACTCGGTCTTGTTCCGCCACCATCTGCGGCGCACGTCATGGACATCGTTGTATTCGACCTGGAAACCACCGGACTCTCCCCCTACACCGAGGAGATCATCCAGATCGCCGCCGTGCGCATGCGCGGGGGCTGCATCATGGCGCAGGAGGCCTTCGCCACCTTCGTCAATCCAGGGCGGCGCATTTCCTCCTTCATCACGAGCTACACGGGCATTTCCAACGCCCAGGTGCAGGACGCGCCGCGGGCGGACCAGGCGCTGCTGGACTTCTCGCGCTTTGCCGGCAACGCCACGCTCATCGCTCACAATGGCAGGCGGTTTGACATGCCTTTCATCCGTGAAAGCTGCACGCGCCACAGGCTGCCCGTGCGCGAGGTGGGCTTCATTGATTCGATGACCTTCTCGCGCAAGCTGTGGGGCGGTCGCGGCGGCCACGGCCTTGATGCGGTGATGGCCCGGCTTTCCCTCTCTGCCGGCGTTGCCCGTCGCCACGATGCGCGGGGTGACGTGGAGATTCTTGCCGAAGCCGTGCGCCGCATGTGGGGCCAGCTCAGCCCCAGCTACCAGGCCTGCCCGGTGCCCTCAGTGGCAGGTGTGCTGCCAGTCTCCGCAGTGTAACGCACCTGCTGTATTTTGCTGCTGGCCATCGACGCACGGAATGTTCATGATGGCGGGCCGCCATGATGAAGCATATCCTGTCTCTCGACCAGGGCACCACCAGCTCGCGCGCCATCGTTTTCAACCACGAGGGCCACCCTGTCGCCTCCGCGCAGAAGGAGCACCGGCAGAGCTACCCGCAGCCCGGCTGGGTGGAGCACGACCCGGAGGAGATCTGGCAGAATCAGCATGTGGTCGCCTTTGAAGCCCTGCAGCAGGCGGGGCTCAGCGCTGCGGATATCGCCGCCATCGGCATCACCAATCAGCGCGAGACCACGGTGGTTTGGGATCGCGCGACCGGTGTCCCCATCCATCCCGCCATCGTGTGGCAGGACCGGCGCACCGCTGATGCTTGTGAAAGCTTGAAGCGCGGGGGGCATGAGCAGCGTGTGATCGAGCGCACCGGGCTGCGGCTCGATCCCTACTTCAGCGGCACCAAGCTGCGCTGGATTCTCGACAACGTGCCCGGCGCCCGGGACAAGGCGGAGCGCGGCGAGCTCGCCTTCGGCACTGTTGACACCTGGCTGCTGTGGAAGCTCACCCAGGGGCAGGTCCATGCCACGGATGCCAGCAACGCCTCGCGCACGCTGCTGTTCAATCTACGCGAAGGCGTTTGGGATGAGGAGATGCTGGCGCTGTTCGACATTCCGCGAGCCCTGCTGCCCGAGGTGCGCGACAGCTCCGGCGATTTTGGTGGGGTCACCGGCGCCTCGCCCCTCGCGGGCATTCCTGTCACCGGCATCGCCGGCGACCAGCAGGCAGCGCTCTTTGGCCAGGCCTGCCACAAGCCCGGCATGGCCAAGAACACCTATGGCACCGGCTGCTTCCTGCTCATGCACACTGGCACGGAGGCACCTGTCTCACACCATAACCTCCTCACCACCGTCGCCTGGCGTTTGGGCGGGAAACTGGAGTATGCACTGGAAGGATCGGTCTTCATCGCCGGGGCGGTGATCCAATGGCTGCGCGATGAATTGCAGCTCGTCCGCTCCGCCGGGGAGTGCGATGAATTCGCCGCCACCGTGCCGGACAGTAATGGTGTGTTTCTCGTCCCTGCCTTTGCCGGTCTCGGCGCGCCCCACTGGGACCCGTATGCGCGCGGCTCCATCTTCGGCCTCACCCGGGGAGCCAGTCGCGCCCATCTGTGCCGCGCCGCGCTGGAATCCATCGCCCTGCAAAGCGCGGAACTTATCGACGCCATGGCGCAGGACTCCGGCATCACCCTTCAGGAACTGCGCGTCGATGGCGGTGCCTCACGCAGTTCCCTGCTCATGCAAATCCAGGCCGATCTCCTCGACAAGCCGGTCGTCCGCCCCCGCTGCATCGAAACCACCGCCCTCGGCGCCGCCTACCTGGCCGGGCTGGGCGTGGGCTTCTGGTCCAGCCAGGACGACATCGCCCAGCACTGGGCCGAAGGCGCGCGCTTCACTCCGCAGCATGATCTGAGCGACCTGAAGGCGGGCTGGGAGGAAGCGGTGAAACGCTCGAAGGGCTGGGTGGTTGGAGGGTGAGAGGGCTGTTCTCACATTGCTCTTGCGACTTGTTGATGATATTCTGTTGGCATGGACACATTGACACTGCCCTCGATGCCGAACCCAACAGAACGGGATCGCATCGTTGTCGATCCTGAGATTTGCAACGGGAGGCCGGTCGTGCGGGGGACGCGAATTACCGTGCAGACGGTGGTTGAGTTTTTGGCGGCAGGGGATTCGATCGAGGAAGTTCTGGAGGAGTATCCGTCCCTCTTACGCGAAGACGTCAAGGCCTGCCTGCAATGGGCGGCACGCCTGATGGGAAACCACTTCCAAGTTCTGGCGCTGACGTGAAGGGTTTCTTGCTGGACGAGAACCTGCCCTTGCGGCTTGAATTCTCACCTTCTCTGCCAGTGCTTCACGCGACCGACCTCGGGCCGTGCCCTTCAGATTCGGGGCTTTGGCGCCATGCGAAGGAGCACGAACTGGTGATCGTAACCAAGGACGCTGATTTTTCGGACCGCATTTTGGTCAGCGCGCCACCGCCCTGGATTGTGCATCTGCGTTTTGGGAACATGCGAAGGCAGGACTTTCATCAATTTCTGGCCGCCGTCTGGCCTCAGGTCGAATCCTTGCTGCCTCGAAGCAAACTGGTTTGCGTGTATCGCGACAGGATAGAATCCTTCGCGTGATCGTCATGGCGGCGCCTTGCACAGCTACTTCAGCAACCCCTTCATCTCCTTCACCTTGTCGGCATAGGCGGGGTCGCTGGCGAGGTTCTTGGCTTCGGCGGGATCGTTGACCATGTCGTAGAGCATGATGCCGTGCTCCCCGTCCTGGCCCCACTCGGTGTAGCGGAATTGCTCGGTGCGGACGGTGCGGCCCATGAAGCCGCCGGCCTTGCCTTTGCCCCTGGCTTTCTTCTTCTGCTCGTCCTTGAATTTGGGGGCCTTGGTGCCGAGCTCCTGGCCGCGCAGGACCTGGGAGTAGGCGGGGTGGGACCAGTCAGCCTCGGGGTTGTCGAGCAGGGGCTTGAGGCTGTAGCCTTCGGTCTTGGGGGCCTCGACGGCGCAGAGATCGGTGAGGGTGGCGTGGAGATCGACGAGTTCGACCGTGCGCGGGCAGGTCTTGCCTTTCTGGCTGGTGCCGGGCACGCAGATGATGAGGGGCACGCGGGTGCTGCCTTCCCAGATGCTCTGCTTCTGCCACAGGCCGTGTTCGCCCAGGTGATAGCCGTGGTCGCTGTGGAAGATGATGATGGTCTTGTCGGCAAGGCCGAGGCGATCGAGAGCATCGACCACCTGGCCCACCTGGGCATCCATGAAGGTGGTGCTGGCGAAGTAGCCCTGCCTGGCCTCGCGGCGCAGGTTGTCGTCCAGCTTGTCCTGCTCCTTCTTGTAGCTCATGTAGGCCGCCGGGGGCACGCCGTCCTGGTCCTTGCCCGGTCCCTGGGCCAGCTCGATCTTGTCCAGCGGGTACATGTCGAAGTACTTCTTCGGTGCGACGTAGGGCGTGTGCGGGCGGTAGAAGCCGACGGCGAGGTAGAAGGGCTTGTCCTTGTGCTGCTCCAGCAGCTTGATGGCGGCCTCGGCGCCTTTTTCGTCGGTCTGCGGCGCGGGATCTTCGTCGGCAAACCAGCTCAGCGTGCCGCCGAACTGCCCGGGAACGAGGGAGAAGATCTTGTCCTCTACCGCCTTGTCGTGGCCGATGGGGTTGATGAACTCCATCCAGGAGGGCGGGTCATCCAGGCCGCTGGTGCCGATTTGCGTGGGCACGCCGTAGTGGTAGAGCTTGCCCACGCGGGCGACAAAGGCCCCGGCCTTGATGAAGCTTTGCGGCAGGGTGATAATCTCGGGATTCGCCTCGCGGAAATGCGTGGAATTTTCATACACCCGCGTGGTATCCGGTCGCACCCCGGTCATGAAGGAGGAGCGGCTGGGATTGCACAGGGGGTACTGGCAGTAGGCCTTGTCGAAGCGCACCCCGCGCGCGGCGAGCTTGTCGATGTTGGGGGACTTCACCATCGGGTGGCCGTAGCAGGCGAGGCCGCAATTCAGATCGTCCGAGACGATGTGCAGCACGTTGTACCTGGGAGTCGCGGCGGCGGCCGTGCCGGCGAACAGGGTGAGGAAGAGGAGGGCGCGGAACATGGGGCTCTTCAACGCGGCAGGGGGCCGGGTGTTGCAGGCAGCAGAGAAAAGACACCCGGCGGGAAGGCAGAAATCTTGTGCCCTGCCCCCGCCACAACCCGATTGCGCCAGCGGGGACGCCTGCTACACTCAGTGTTCCCTTTTGCCCGGCGGCCCGGTTTGTGCTGTCGGCACAGACTTGAACATCCCCCACCGACTCCCATGCCCCGCCTGATCGAATACCGTGACGCCATCCGCGAAGCCCTCGACGAAGAACTTGCCCGCGACCCGATGGTCGTGGTGATGGGCGAGGAAGTGGCGCAGTACAACGGGGCTTACAAGGTCACCAAGGGCATGTGGGAAAAGTGGGGTGACAAGCGCCTGGTGGACACCCCCATCAGCGAAGCCGGCTTCATCGGCATGGGCATCGGCGCCTCCATGCTTGGCGTGCGCCCGGTCATGGAGCTGATGTTCTGGAGTTTCTACACCGTGGCCTGGGATCAGATCGTGAACAACGCCGCGATGGTGCGCTACATGTCCGGCGGCAAGATCAACTGCCCCATCGTTATCCGCGGGCCTGCCAACGGCGGCACGAACGTGGGCGCCACGCACTCGCACACGCCGGAAAACATCATGGCCAGCTTCCCCGGCATGAAGGTGGTGGTTCCCTCGAACGCGTACGATGCCAAGGGCCTCATGAAGACCGCCATCCGCGACAACGATCCGGTGATGTTCATGGAGAGCACGGTGCTGTACGGCGAGAAGTGGGAAGTGCCGGAGAACAGCGAGCTGCCCGAGGGCGAATACACCATTCCCCTGGGCCTCGCCGATGTGAAGCGCGAAGGCACGGACATCAGCCTGATCGCCCACGGTCGTGCGGTGATCACCTGTCTGCAGGCCGCGAAGGTCCTGGAAGAGGAGCACGGCATCAGCGTGGAGGTGGTCGATGTGCGCAGCATCCGCCCGCTGGATGAGGACACGATTTTGGACAGCGTGCGCAAAACCCATCGCGCCATTTATGTGGAGGAAGGCAAGCCCTTCTGCGGCGTGGGCGCCCAGGTGGCCTACAT
>CAINXC010000677.1 GCA_903854655.1 uncultured Verrucomicrobiota bacterium
AACTTGAAGGCCAGGCCCGCCACCATTGCCGGCCGGTTCTTAATGCAAAACTACCCCAATTTTTCGACAAACATGAAGACCATGACCATCAGTGACAGCAATGTCATGCATCTCCCAGACAACCTTGTTCAAGGCTCTTTGCCGATGCCATCGATCCGCCTGGCGAACGCTGCGCTCGCCCGGGTTGGGCTTCGCGAAGGCGTCACCTCTACGGCACCTGCGGCTCTCTTCGCAAATACGCGCTCCGGCTGCATCCTGCTGCGTCTTGCCTTCGAGCTAAAAATCGACGGTGACACGATCTCCAACCCCGCCGAACTACAGGGGGCGGCACGAGTGCTGTCACAGGCGGCTCCGGAGGTGGCCGAATGGCTGCCGCTGGGCGTGGTCAGCGGACGGGCCAAACTCAAGCTGCAACGCAACCTCACAGGCAAACGCGGCATCGGCCGGGTGTATCGGTATGTGGGCCAAAGGACGTGCGATTTGTACATGACCGAACCCACCGTCTTCGATGACGGCATGTTCTATTCAACTGTTTGTCTCAGCGTGTTTTAGGTTTCCCCCATTCATGGAGTATTTCTATATCGATGAGTCTGGGAAGAAGGCCGGCCCCATTCCCGAAGACGCCATCCGCGCCTTGTACAAGGCAGGGGTGGTCACCCCCGCAACCCTGGTTTCGATTGGCGAAACCGGGGAGTGGAAAGCATGCGGGTTCCGCTTTGGCTTCGTTGGCGGGCCGTTGCCTCCCTCTCTCGTCAAGGCGCCGCCACGTGATAGATGGGAGGTGCTTGAGCCTCACCCCCGCCAGAGATCCCGCTGGCCCCTCGCATTTGGGGCGATCTTGGCGGCTGCAGCAGCAGCCGGAATAGCCGCTCGATTCCATCTCCTGCCATTCCCACCTTCCAGCACATCCTTTGACAGCGTGCTTTCTTCCCTCATCGGTAAAAGCGCTCCGACGCCGAACCCATTTCCATCCGCAACTCCCCCGCCAATCCACGCGGAACCACAGGCCCAGCCGACTCCTGCCCCAGGTCTTCAGGCCGCCGCCAAAAGCGCGACTTCCCCTCCAATACCGGATGAGAAGGCAGCCAAAGCAGTGGTCAAAACAGAGGAAAAGACGGATGCACTCGCAGAATGGTACGAAGTCGGATTTCACCAGGGGATCGAGGCGAGGGAAATATTCAGCGCTTTTGGACGCAAGCTGGAACCAAGCAAGGCTCAGCTCGCCCAGCTTCTCATAAACCTGGATGTCAGTTCAGAGAGCATGACGCCGGATGGCATGAGCGCGTGTTTTGATGGCTATAGAGACGGGTGCCAGGGGGCTCCCCCTTCCCGGTCGGTGCCAGCATCGCAAAAGAGAAGCGCGCTGCCGTTCAGCTTGCGTCTCTATCACAAGTTCGAAGGCGACGACAACAACGTGGCGGGCGCCAGCAGCGATGTGCTGGAGCATGCCCTGGCCTGCACGGTCATGATTGTCGCCCTCAAAGGAGATCGCTGGAGCCTGGGGTCTGGATTCTTCATTGGACCTGGAGTTCTCGTGACCAACCGGCATGTGGTTCAAGATGTGAGCCAGTTCAGTGTTCGTATGCCCGATCGTTCAGTGGTGCTCGGCCAGTTGATCGCCATGTCAAAAATCATGGATGTCGCCCTGCTGTCCATACCAACCAAAGATCACCCTTTTCTGAGGATCGCCGCATCACAAACAGTGCGGGTCGGAGACCGCGTCACAGCAGTGGGTTTCCCGGCATCCTTTAGCATCGCGAAGTTTTCGGGCAGCAATGACCTTGGCCCCTTTTTGCAGCAGATGGAGGCCACCAGCACCTTTGGATATGTCAGCGCCCTCAATCGGCGGTTTGAAGGCAACGACTGCCTGCAGCTCGACGTGACCATCAATCACGGCAACAGCGGCGGTCCGTTGATTGATGCCGAGGGCAGAGTGATCGGCATCAACACCTTCGGCCTCAGCGGTGAGCAAGTCGAGCGCACCAATTTTGCGATCAAAATGAGCGCCGCCATGCCGTTCATCCAAAAGCATTGTGGTTTCACCGTGGACGTGGAAGAATAGAAAGCCTGCCTCGTTGTTCAGTCCCCATCTGCCACGTGTGGCGAGATCATTTCCACAAAACCCCCGCATCCACCCTGAAGGCATGACTCGACGCACCTGGCTTCATATCAGTACCTTGGCCCTTGCGGGCTCCCTCCGGGCGCAGACTGCTTCCACCGCCGTCAATGCCGGCTCCTTTTTGGTGAGCGTGCCAGACGGCTGGGCGGAAACCGCCATCGTTGAGAAGGTGCCTTTGGTGCCGCTTTATTCCAAGGAGGACTGGAAGGCTTACCAGGCGGACAAGACGAACATTCTCAAACCAGGCTACGGCAATCGCCCTCAACATTGGGCGCTGCGTTTCCCGCGCGCCAGGCTTCAGGGAAAGGCCTTCGACCCCAAGACGGCGGGCGAAGAGGAGACTGCGCCGCAGATTTTGATTCACAAGGCGGACGAATGGGGCCTTGCGATGACAGATGGCGTTCATGAAGAAATGAGCGCAGATAAGATGGTCAGAAAACTGCGGGAGGAGCAGGAACAATGGCTCACCAAAGACCTGCCCCAAGGCTCACCGGCCTTCATGGATGCGGAACTGCATTTCATCTGCCTGAAGAAGCCGCTGAAATTTGAGGGCGGCCAGGGCATTCGGATGGTGGCCCAGTGGACGATCGAGGCCGATGTGATCCGCCGGGGCCGGCTTCATTACCTCTTTCTGGGAATGTCAGCAGACAATACCTGCCAGATCATTGCCACCTTCCCATTGGACCTTGCCGGACTGCCAGCGGAGACGGGCGATGCTGAGCACCTTGGCCGCAGCACCAAGCGCGACGAGGAGCTGACAAAGGGATTCGATCGCTACGAGGCCGAGGCAAAGAAGTGGCTCGAATCGCGTGCTGTCGGGTTCACTCCCAGTCTTGAGACATTGGACGAGGTCGTGCAGAGCATGGTCGTGAGGCACTGGCAATGACCGATCATTCGCGCGGCCTCATTCCCTGCTGGAAGTGTGATCATCCGGCGGCTTTTCGCGGCACACTTGAGATGTCGGATAACGCGACATTGACACTCCTTGAATTATGACCCAACCCACCCAACTAGGCACCTGGATTTCGCTTGGCTCGACGGTCGTCACCGAACTCGCCGCGGAGTGCGGATTCGACTGGCTGCTGTTTGATCTTGAGCATGGCTGTGGAACGGGGGCGGACCTGCTGCCGCAGCTTCAAGCCACTCGCGGAACCGCAGTCCGTAAGATTGTGCGCGTGGGCGCGCCGCATCAAGACCTGGTTCAACATGTGCTGGACTGGGGCGCTGACGGACTGATGGTGCCGCACGTCGATACCGCCGCTGATGCAGAGCGCGTGGTGCAGGCCTCCCACTACCCCCCGCGCGGTCGTCGTGGCTTCGCGCGCAATGTGCGGTCCTGCGGCTATGGCCTGCACCCGCTTTCGATTGATGAGCCTCTTCCCTCTCCGTTTATTCTGGCGCAGATCGAATCATTGGAAGGGGTTGGCAACGCAGGGGCCATCGCAGCGGTGGACGGCATCAGCGCCTTGTTTGTGGGGCCTGCGGATCTGAGCCTTGACCTCAAGGCGCGCCGTTCCGACCGCGCCTATGATGACTGCCTGCGCGAGGTGGTCAGCGCGGCTCAAGCCGCAGGCAAGCCCTGTGGTATCCTCTTGCGCGAGACAGCAGACCTGCCGCAATATCAGGCAATGGGTTTCACCTGGATTGCCATTGATTCTGATCTGGGTCTTCTTCGCGAGGGCTTCAAGCGTCTGCGGGCCAGTGTTCCCGCTTGTGCCGCCTAGCGCGTTCCGACCCTGCACTGGTGCAAACACCGCCTTGCGTTCAGCCCAGCCTCGCATCACTTCTGCAATGCTGCCAGAGACCGCCAAACACCAAGCCCATTCGATTCAATGAAAGTCGCGCTAGCCTACGGCAAAGGCACGCTTCCAGTGGAACTGCCGGACGAGAACACCACTGTCATCCAACCGACCCATGTTCCGGGGCTGATTGACGAACGCGCGGCGATGTTCAGGGCGCTGGACGCACCCGTTGGCTGCGATCCTCTGCGCGCCCTGGCCAGGGCGGGCAGCCGGGTGACCATTGTTCACACCGACATCACGCGGCCAACACCCAACGACCGGATCATTCCCTGGCTCCTTGCCTATCTCGAAGCCGCCGGAGTTCGTCGCGAAGACATCACGCTGCTCAACGGGCTGGGCACCCACCGGCCCAACACCCGCGAAGAGCTGGAGAAGATGCTCACCCCCGAGGTCGTGGCCGGCTACCGCTGCATCAATCACGAGCCCGAGAACGACGAAGCCTGCGTTGCGTTCGGAACCACGCGCACCGGGGCGCCCGCGCTGATCAACCGGCATGTGGCGGAGGCGGATGTGCGAATCATCACCGGCTTCATCGAGCCGCATTTTTTCGCCGGCTTCAGCGGCGGGCCCAAGGGCATCATGCCAGGCGTGGCCGCTTTGAAAACGGTGCAGAGCAACCACGGCGCGCACAACATCGGCGACCGGCGGGCCACCTTTGGCATCACCGAGGGCAACCCCATCTGGGAGGAGATGCGCGACATCGCCCTGCGCGTGGGGCCCAGCTTTTTGCTCAATGTCGCGCTCAACGAGCA
>CAINXC010000678.1 GCA_903854655.1 uncultured Verrucomicrobiota bacterium
ATCCGCGGCCCGCTCTGCACCATCGTGCGGCGCTGGGGCTTTCCGTACTCGCCCGTGCATCCTGTATTCTCCCCCAGCCGCCTGCATGTCGAGGTCGAGTACCGCTTTTACGCTGGCATTCCCTGGTTCCATAAAATCGGCCGCATGCACGTGATCAAGGAATTTGAGGCCTCGGCTTTGCGCGATGACGAGTGGGTCTTCTCCGGCCAGTCCTTCACCGAGATGCTTTGGATGGGTGCCGATGGCAAACTGCAAAGCGGACCCGTCGATCCCAAGCAGCGCGACAACCTTTGGGCGGTCGGTTTCGCCAACAAAGACACCAAAGATTCCTTCGTCGCCCTCTATCTCGAACACACCGCCGAGGGCATGCCCGAGCCCAAACATTCAGGCTCACCGCAGATGTTTTATCGATGGCACGGTCATGTCTGGAGCCGCTATCCCTTGCCCCAGAAAGTCGTGCCCACCGGTGCCGTGCTGCACCAAAAGAACGCCTATGTCGCCATTCCCTTCACCGCCGCCGAAGGCCCGGCAAAGCTGGAATCCCTGCGCCATTGCCTCGCCAATCCGCTCCATCTTTCTCCCGGCGAAATCCCACGCAACATCACACCACCCAAGCCCACCACACGCCTCGCCCGCCCCGGTGAAGCGGGGGATAGCCCCATCTCCAAACAAGCCCTGTGGGACGCCCTGCGCGAATGCAAAGACGAGCAGCTCTACACTGCCGACATCAGCGTCGTTGACCTCGGCCTCGTGCACGACCTCCGCGTCCGTGGCGACACCGTGCAGGTGATCATGTGCATGCCTCATCGCGGCCGCCCCAGGCTCGGCTACTTCATCCACGGCTCCGGCGGCAACTCCAAACCCGTCGAGCCTCAATTACTCAAAGTCCCCGGTGTGAAACACGTCGTCGTCGAACAAATCTGGGACCCCTCCTGGTCCTCCAATCGCCTCACCGACGAAGGGCGGCGGAAGCTGGGATTGGAGGGGTGAAGCAAACGATGCCTTGTACATCATCGAACAAAACGAATGCAGGCAACGGCACGTAGATCACCAGTCTCGCTCGCTGTTACTTGATGCTTGGCACTTGTCTTTTATTCTGACCTCCCGTGAACGAAGCGGATACATTGCCGAATTGGATTGCCCATGTGTTTGACCATCCGGTGGCGGTCTCGGAACCTGCGTGGTATTGGTCGCCTGAGGCTCCGGTGTGGCGGGGGAATTCTGAAAATATGGTCACGTTCATCGCCGAGACTTTCGAGCGGGCGGGCGAGTTGCTCGCACGCTTTTCAGATGCAGAACTCAATCAAGGTTTCTGGTATCTTGTCAGCGGCAGTTGCTCGAGCTTGATGCTCACGCTCGTCGAGCCTGCCATTCCTTTGGCAAGCAGGCTGCGGGCACTCCGGTCTTTTGTGCCGCTGTTTGAGCAGGTCATGGCGGCACGGTGTTCGCCGCATCTGTCTCACCTTGATGAGCAGCCTGCCAACCCGCTGAACGGTGCATGCTACATGTGGTGGGACTTCCTACCCTTCTTCGGCAAGCCCGATGAGCCAAAGCGCAGCGAGTTTGACGCAGAGGTATTGCGGGTCCTGCAGCGCCTGCTGAACATTCCGCACGATGCCTGCCGAGAAAGCGCACTGCATGGTATCAGCGAGTGGCAGTTTTATTATCCTGCTTCGAAGAGCATCGTCGACGACTGGCTAGCGCGGACACCGCATTTGCGTCCCGAGTTGGTCGAGTACGCACAACGGGCGAAAGTTGGAAATGTTCCATGAAGCGACGCTTTCAAGCGTCTCATGGTGGGCGCTATCAGACCCGCACATCAAAAACGCTATCAGC
>CAINXC010000679.1 GCA_903854655.1 uncultured Verrucomicrobiota bacterium
GTCTCATGCTCATCGCTGTCCAGGGTCTTGGGCAGGTGCTTGCTGAACCCGGTGGCGAACATTTCGGCCAGAACGATGAGCGAACCCCTGTAGGGCCTCGCAGCGTCGAGCAGGCGCGAAACTTTGGCGAAGTTGGCCGCCTTGTCCTCCCAGGCGATATCGTGCTGCACGGCGTAAACTCGAGTAGGCATGGCTGAGCCAAGGTGCGTACCTGCGGCGCGAAAGCAAATGCGGGTTTCATTGATTTGAGCCGTGCCCACACATTTCATTTCTCATCGCCACCGGCGGCATTCTGGCTCATACTGCGGATCACCATGCCACCCTCACGACTTCCCGTTTTGCTCGCCCTCCTGGTTCCGACCTTGGGATGGGCGGATGAATCCATTGAACCGTTGAAGGTCAACGACGACGCCTTGCACGCCACGCTTTTCGCCGCCGACCCGTTGATCCAGACGCCGATCGGCATGACTTTCGACAAGGACGGGCGGCTGCTGGTGATCGAGAGCCAGACGCATTTCCGTCCCAAGGATTGGAAAGGCCCGGCCCACGATCAGATCGTCTGGCTGAAGGACACAAGCGGGCAGGGTAAAGCCGATGCCCGGCAGGTCATTCTGGACGTGACGGACATGACCATGGACATTGCCAAGGCTCCCGATGGCAGCTTGTACGTTTCGACGCGCAATGAGATCCTGCGCCTCAGCGAGCAGAACCAGGATGGCTTGCCTGGCAAGATCGAGCGTAAAATCGTGTGGCTGGAGACGGAGGGCCGGTACCCCCATAACGGCCTTTCCGGGCTGGCTTTCGACGGCAAAGGCGGATTGTACTTTGGCATGGGCGAAAACCTCGGCGCGGCCTACACCATCACCGGCACGGATGGAACAAGCTACAGCGATCAAGGCGAGGGCGGCAACATCTGGCACGTCATGGCGGACGGCACGAAGCTGCGTCGGGTGGCCACCGGCTTCTGGAATCCCTTTGGCGTCTGCATTGATCCCTGGGGCAATGTGTTTGCCACTGACAACGACCCGGATTCGAGCCCGCCCTGCCGGCTCAATCATGTCATCGAAGGCGGCGACCACGGTTATGAGTTCCGCTACGGGCGCAGCGGCCTGCACCCCTTCATTTCGTGGAATGGCCAGCTTCCCGGCACGCTCCCCATGCTCTCAGGCACGGGTGAAGCACCCTGCCGGGTGATCTTCTATGCGCCTGCCGCCAATCCCGCCTTCAGCGGCCTGACCGCACGCTGGCAGGGCACCTTGCTGGTGGCCTCCTGGGTGGATCACCGGGTGGAAAGCTACCGCTTGCAGCCCAAGGATGGCTCCTTTAAAACCGAGCGCATCCTCATGTGCGAGGGCGGGCAGGACTTCCGCCCCGTGGCCTTCGCCACCGCTGCGGATGGTTCCTTGTACGTGAGCGACTGGGTGAAACGTGATTACGCCCTGCACGGCAAGGGGCGCGTGTGGCGCATCGCGGCGAAGGCCACGAGTGCTCTGGCCGTTTCGCCGGTGAAACCGTACCCTGTGGATCCCGACACGGTGTTGCGCGATCGTATTCTCGATGGCCCGACTCCGAGTGACAAGGAAGCCCTGCAATGGCTGTCGAGCAGCAAGCCTTACCTCTTTTCCGCAGCCGTTCAGCGCTTGTCCCGGGAGGGACAGCAGCTCAATGCCCTGGCTGACCGCACCTGGACCATTCCCAGAGTGGACGCAGGCATCTTGCTGGCCGCCAGGAAGATGGTGGACATCGAAAGCATCGCTCCGGACATGCTGCCGCCCTCGGCTGCTACTTTGATTGCTCGGGGTCTCGCCAATGCCGACCCGCAGGTGGCCCTGCTGGCGCTCAAGTGGGTGTCAGACAAGCGGCTGGCCGCCTTTCAGCCCCTCGTCGAGGCGCGGCTCAAGGATGCCTCGATCACGCCCGCGCTTTACTACGCTGGGATCACCACCCTGGCCCGCCTCGAATCCCCGACAGCCTCCGAGGCGGAGCTGGTGAAGCGCCTGAAAAAAGACATTCTAGATCCTGCCGCCCCCATCGGCCGCCAGCGTCTCGCTCTGGAAATCCTGCCTGACCGCGACGTCAATTTGAAGGTTACGGAAGTTACACCCCTGCTGGCGAAGGCCGAGGGCGAAGACAAGGTCTGGCTTATCCATTATCTGGGCACCCTGCGCGATGAGGCGCGGCTGACGCAATTGCACGCGCTGGCCTTCGACGCCCAGGCCGCCCCGGAAGTGCGGGCAGCCGCACTGGTGCATGTACAAATCAGCGGCGACGATGTATCGTCGCTGGTGACGACCATTGTTGATGCCGATGTGAGCGAAGGCCTGCAGCGGGCCGCCCTGCAGGCGTTGCAAGGCCAGCAGTTCGCTGCTGACTCCAGGCAGGCGCTGGACAAGCTGGAAAAAGCCAGCACCAAGCCCGCCATTGCCCGCCTGCTGGGCCGCCCTCACTTTCCCTCCAGCCGCCCCAGCCCGCAAAGCCTCAACCAATGGCGCACCTACCTGGATCGCGTTCCGGAAAAGCCAGATCTGGCCAATGGCCGCAACGTTTTCATGTCCAGCAAACTGGGCGGTTGCGCGATGTGTCACCGTGCAGGGGGCATCGGTCACACTGCCGGACCAAATCTCTCAACCATCTCCAATGCCAGCGATCCGAACTACCTGCTCGAATCCCTTTTGCAGCCCAGCCGCAACATTGCTCCCCAGTACCAAACCTTCCTCATCAAGACCAGCGACGGGCAGACCCGGGCCGCCTTTGAACTCAATGAACGCGGCGGCACGCACACCTACATCGACCTGGCGGGCAAAACCTTCGAGGTGAAGATCGACGACATCATCAGCCGCACCACACTGCCCGTCTCCATCATGCCCGAAGGTCTCGTCAGCAAACTGACGGACGAGGAGGTGCGCGACCTGCTGGCCTTCCTTCGCAGCCTGGGCGCCTCCTCCACGAACTGATTTTTCCATGTCATCCCCCCTTACCGTCAAACAACCGGCGGAACTCCTCGCCTTTCTTTTCACCAGCCTCCCGGAGGTCAAAAAGACCAAGGTGCGCAACTGGCTCAAGCACGAGTCCATCCTGGTCAACGACCGGGTTTACACGCAGTTCAACCACCCGCTGCAAGCTGGTGATGTCGTGACTATCCGCTCGGAGAAGACTGTGCGCACGATCAACACGCTGCCCAAGTCGATGAAGATCCATTTTGAGGACGAGCACCTCATCATCATCGACAAGCCCAAGAACCTGCTCGCCATCGCCAGCGAGGCCGAGCGTGAAAAGACCGCGTACGTGTACCTGACCGACTACGTGCGCGGCGGCAATCCACGTGGCAAGGAACGCATTTTCATCGTCCACAGGCTGGACCGCGAAACCTCAGGGCTCATGGTGTTTGCGAAGACCGGCGAAGCCAAGGATCTGCTCCAGGAAAACTGGGACCAGGGCGAGAAGCGCTACCAGGCTGTGGTCGAAGGCGGCCCTCCAGAGGATCGTGGCACGCTGCAGTCGCACCTGGACGAGGCCAATCCGTACAAGGTTTATTCCGTGCCGCAAAGCGAGCTCACCCGCCACGCCATCACCCATTACGAGGTGCTCAAGCGCAAAGCACGCATGAGCTTGGTGGAGTTGCGCTTGGAGACCGGCCGCCGCCATCAGATCCGCGTGCAGCTCGCCGAGATTGGGTGCCCCATCATCGGCGATGAAAAATACTCCGCACGCACCGATCCCGCGAAGCGCCTGGGGCTGCACTCCTGTTTTCTCAAGTTCCGCCATCCCATCACAGGCAAGGAATTGGAGTTTTCCTCGCCATTGCCCGCCGAGCTTGGGAAACTCGTTTGAGGTGCCGTTGTGCGTATTTTGGACTCGCAATGAACGCCTGGCCGTGCTCATTTTCCGGTGCCATTTGATCTCAATATGAAAATCACCGCGCTCATTCCCGTGGCAGTCGCAGTGCTGCTTTCCAGTTGTGTGTCCCCCAGCGAATACCGGGTCAAGCACAACCCTGAAATGTATTCGAAACTCAGCGAAACGGAGCAGCAAAACGCCCGTTACGGAGTGGTGAAACAAGGCATGACCAAGGATGCCGTGTTCCTGGCCTGGGGTGCGCCCCCTCGCGTCACGTCGAGCAAACACGACGGCAAGACCTTTGAACGCTGGCACTACCCCACCTACCGGCCTGTGTACACAGGATACGGCTACTATGGCGGAGGTTTTGGCTTTGGGTATTGGGGCCGTCATCGCGGCTTCGCCTACTATGATCCATACATCTATGGTCCGTCCGTGAGCTACGTGCGCACAGAGGGCTGGTGGGTGGAGTTCGTGAACGGCCGCGTGGCTGCCTACAACGCACCGGGCGAGAGCCGGGAATGATCGCCCGCCGTTAGTCATGGTTTGGTTCTGGGCTGTATGAACGCACAGGTCCTGACGATGTCTTAACACAACCATTCGCAATCCAGGTCCCTTTGCCCCGCACTTCCCACATGAAAAAAGTCATCCCGCTGCTTCCACTGGCCGCAGCAGTACTGCTCTCCAGTTGTGCCTCCCCGAGTGAATATCGGGCGAAGCACAGCCCCGAGTTGTTTTCCAAACTCAGCCCTGCGGAGCAGAAGGACGTTCGAGCGGGAGTTCTGAAGGAAGGCATGTCCAGGGACGCCGTGTTCCTCGCCTGGGGGGCGCCCGCTCGCGTCACTTCCAACAAGATGGACGGCAAAACCTATGAGCGCTGGCAGTACCCAAGCGTCAGGCCTGTGCGCCCGGGCTACGGCTACAGCGGCACCACGGGTGTTGATCCCTGGGGCGGCTATCATGAGGTCGGCTTTTACGATCCGTATAACAAAGGCGGCCCTGCTCTCGGCTACGTGCGCACCAAGGGCTGGAAGGTCGAGTTCGTCGATGGCCGGGTGAGATCCTTTACGGCACCGGGTTGATTAGCGGCAAAGCTCACCACAGTTCCATCTGCCCGCCCATCTCACGAGGGCGGCGGAACGCGTCCGCGCGCACATCGGGGCGTCCCTTGTCGATGCCGGCGCGCTTGAGGCAGACATTCACCATGGCGCGAATCTGCTCCGCCCAGATGCCTTCGCCGGTGAAGCGGGTGCCGAAATCGCCGTGGGAAAGCGTGGGCCCCTGCATGTCGCGGATGCGGCTCAGCACCTTGTCTTTGCGGTCGGGGTAATGCTCCTCCAGCCATTCGGCGAAGATGTCCTTCACCGCAAATGGCAGCCGCACCACCGTGCTCCCCGCGAATTGAGCGCCTGCCTGAGCGGCGGCGTTAAGAACGGCAGGGATCTCTTCCTCATTGATTGCGGGTATCACGGGCGCCATCAGCACACCCACGGGGATGCCGGCAGCGCGAAGCTGGCGGATGGCATCCAGTCGTTGCTCCGGTGAGCTGGCACGAGGCTCCAGCTTGTGCGCCAGCTTTGGGTCGAGGCTCGTGATCGAAATGTAGGCCGCGACCGCCTGGTGCTCCGCGAGCTGCTTGAGCAAGTCGATGTCGCGGGTGATGAGGTGGTTCTTGGTCACGAGCACCACCGGGTTGAGGCACTCCACCATCACCTCCAGACAACGGCGCGTGATCTCCAGCTTCTTCTCCACCGGCTGGTATGGATCGGTGACTCCCGAGCAGGCCAGCTTCAGCGGTTTGTAGGAGGGCTTGGCAAACTCCGCGCGCAGCAGGGCGGGGGCTTCGTGCTTCACCATGATTTTGCTCTCGAAATCAAATCCTGCCGAGAAGCCCAGGTACTCGTGCGTGGGCCGCGCATAGCAGTAGGCGCAGCCATGCTCGCAACCTCGATAAGGATTCAGACTCGCCTCAAAACTCAAGTCCGGGCTGTCGTTGCGTGAAATGATCGAGCTTGAGTGATCCTTGAAAAACTTCGTGGGCACCCGCTCCGCCGCCTCTCCCTCATCATAGGCCACATGCAGGCTGCTGAAGCGCTGGTCCGGATTGATCCCCGAGCCGCGTCCCTTGGGGCGGATGGAGCGGGGCGGGGGATCTGACATGCAAAGGGGTACGTCTCGGCAACGAGCGCAGATGTCCGTTCCTGTCTATGCCATCACTTCGCGGATCGCCTTGCCAAAATCGCGCTCCAGCCGCTTGCGGCCGGGCACTTCCAGCCTGCGAGGGTCGAGGCCCAGAAGCTGGAGGATGGTGGCATGCACGTCGGTCACATAGTGAGGGTGCTCGACCGCGTGGAAGCCCAGCTCATCGGTCGCGCCGTGAATGGTGCCGCCTTTGATGCCGCCACCGGCCATCCAGACGCTGAAGCCGTAGGGATGATGATCGCGGCCGTCGCTGCCCTGGGTGCCGGGGGTGCGGCCAAACTCGGTGGCGAAGACGACCAGGGTGTCATCGAGCATGCCGCGCTGCTTGAGGTCCTTGAGCAGCCCCGCAATGGGCCTGTCCACCTGCCCGGCGAGCATCGAATGGTTTTTCTTCAGCCCGGAGTGCGCGTCCCAGGCTCCTGCCGCACCATCCCCGTGTTGAATCTGAATGAAGCGCACCCCGCGCTCGGCCAGTCGCCGGGCGACGATGAGCTGACGGGCAAAGGGCTCGGTCGCTTTCTGGTCCATGCCATAGAGCTTCTTCGTCTCTGCGCTCTCGGAGTCCAGGTTCATCGTCTCAGGCACCGCCGTCTGCATCTTGAAGGCGAGCTGGTAGCTCTTCATGCGGGCGAGCAAGGTCTTGTCGCCGGGGTACTCTTCGGCCGCAAGTTGATCCAGCCGGTGCACAAGATCGAACTGCGCGGACTGCTCCTGCGTGGTGATCTTGAACTCCGGTGCGGCAAAGGTGAGCGGGTTTCTGGGATCGACCTTGAGGTTTACAGCGTCATAGGCGGGACCAAGGTAGTGGCCGTCGCGCACATCGAAGTAACGCGGCCCCATGTTGATGAAGGCCGGCAGTTCTTCGGACATGGCCCCCAGCCCGTAGGTGACCCAGGCTCCGATGGTGGGGACGCGTGGTTCCAGCATGTGGCGGCCGCTGGCAAACTGCACCTGCGCGCCGTGGTTGTTGTCCGTGGTCCACATGCTGCGGATGAAGGCGATTTCATCCGCGCAGGAGCCGATGTTTGGGAACCAGTCGCTGATCTCCACGCCGCACTGGCCGTAACGCTTCCAGCCGGTTTGCAGCGGGTAAATAGTGTTGCGCTGCCGGCCATTGGCGTCGTTCACCACCACCACGCGGACGTTCTTGAGCTTCTCCGGGGACAGCACGTCCTTGAAGGGTGTTTCGGGAATCGACTTGCCTGCATACTGGTTGATGGCGGGCTTGGGATCGAAGCTCTCCATATGGCTGACACCGCCGCGCATGAACAGCCAGATGACGCGCTTCGCCCTGCTCGGGAACAACGGCAGCCCGCTGGGTGGCTGCCAGGGTTCATCGCTCCGCGCCTCGCGTGCGAGCATGGCGCTGACAGCAATGCTGCCAAGCCCGCCAAGGATGTCGCGGCGAAGGAAAGGGGTGGGGGTGTTTCCAAGGCTCATCGCAGGGTGACAAAGTCATTGTGGTTCAGGAGAGCCTGCAGAAACAGGCTGCGCGCGTGGTTCAACGACGCGAAGCCCTCCTGGCTGGCGCGCAGCTCGGGCTCGGTGGGCGGACGGCCCAGCACGGCGAGAAAGGACTGGCGCAGAAAAGCATCATCGCCAAGCCCTGTCATGCGGGCCGCCATCGCCTGGGCGCAGTCATGACTGAGCTTGCTGTTGGCCATGGCCAGGGCCTGCTGCGGCACCACGCTTTCATTGCGCCGGTAGCACTCCAGTACGTTGGCGTTGTCGAAGGTGGCGAGGAACCTCTGCTCGACATCGGCGTTCTGCTTGAAATAAAGAGAGCGACGGGGGCTGTCCTCGGACCTCTCGGGATCAATGCTGGGACCTCCGCTGGTGAGATCAATCTTTCCGGCAAGGTGTAACATGGTGTCGCGCAGTGCCTGCGATTCCAGACGGCGGGGGTTCATGCGCCAGTAGCAGGCGTTGTCCGGATCTGCGGCCGTCGTTGTCGGATCGGCACCCGCGTTCGACGAGCTGCGGGCGTACAGTTCGGAGAGCACGAGGGATCGGTGAAGCTGCTTCAAGCTCCAGCCGTGGCTCATGAATTCCACGGCCAGCATGTCGAGAATGTCCTGGTGCAGCGGCGGCGTGCATCGGAGCCCGAAATCACCCACGTCTGGAACCAGTGATGCGCCAAAGTGCCGCAGCCACACATGGTTGACGAGCACCCGCGCCGTCAGAGGGTTGCGTTTGTCCGCAATCCATTGCGCGAAGGCCAGCCGGCGGCCGGTGCTTGTTTCCGGGTAGCTCTGTGTGCTGGCGTTGGTGGCGTCCTCGGGCCCTTCCTGCGCCTTCAAACTGGCGGGCAGGGAGGTGTAAGCCTCGCCAGGGGCCCCGGCCTTCTTTGCTGCCTGATCTCTGGCTGTGCGCGCCGCCTTGAGTTTCTTTTCGGCGTCTTTGGACTGGGTGTCGTGTTCAGCCTTGCAGAGATCCGCCTCGGCCAGCGCAAGCTTCCATTTGGCTTCGGCGGCGGCGGCGGTCTTGGCGAGCATCTTATCCGCCTTCGCTTGATCAGCGGCAAAGGCGGCCCGGATCATTGCGGGCTTTGCCTGGGCTGCCGCGAGCTCCTTCTCTGCCAGTTCGAAGGCGTCTTGCGCCTCTGAAAGTGATTTTGGCGGGGTCTTGCCCGGCTCGCAGAGCGATGCATCGAGTGAGAGTTCCGCGAGCTTGAAACAGCAGGACTCCATGGCATGCCGTGCACTGGCGATTCTGCGCTCCGTCTCGTGCAGTTGGTCCTCAAGGACAAAGGGCAGCAGCATGGGCTGAGAGGCTGTCCTTGGCAGCTTCACAGGCGCTGGCTGGAATGCGGCAAACGAAAGCACCGCAGGCACGCCTGGCTCCATGGGCTTGGACTTGTCCTCGTTCTTTTCGTCGCCGCGCACATGGCGGTAGGTGAGCCGGTCAGGGTGCAGATCGAAGACGCGCGGCAGGCCGTTCTTGTCGAGATCGGTCTCTCCCTGCCAGGGATCA
>CAINXC010000680.1 GCA_903854655.1 uncultured Verrucomicrobiota bacterium
AACTGGCCCACCGCCATGGCTACACCGCTGTGATGAGCCATCGCTCCGGTGAAACCGAAGATTACACCATCGCTGACCTCGCCGTCGCCACGAACTGCGGCCAGATCAAGACCGGCTCCATGAGCCGCAGCGACCGTATCGCGAAGTACAACCAGCTCCTGCGCATCGAGCAGGAACTGGGCGAAAACGCCGTCTTTGGCGGCCGCATGAAAGTCTAATACCCGATGAACTACCGAGAAGTGCGCGCATCCGAACCCCAGTCAAGCTGGGTAGGCTGGGTGCGCGCATTCCTCAAGCTCGCCCGGTTTGTGCTGCTGCTGCTGATTGTGCCGGTGGTGTATGTGCTGTGCGACAACCCGCTGGACACGCAGAACGCGATGCGTGCTAAGCTGGAGGATTTGAAAGGGCAGCGCAAGGAGCTGCAAGCGGACCGCGACAAACTGCTGCGCCGCATGGAATGGATCAAGAGTGACAACGCGTACCTCGAAATGGCCGCCCGTGACCGCCTGCAGATGCAGAAAGAGGGCGAGTACGTGCTGAGGTTTTAGTTTGCGGCTGGAGGTACTCGCAGCCCCCTCATAACGTCCGCGGGCACCACGGAAACGCGCTTCAGTTTTCCAGACTGCTCTTTTGCCATCTGAATCAATGGCGCCTCATGCAGATTCGCGGACAATCGAATGGCGCTGAATGCAGCCAGCCCGTCCATTTGCAGCAAGACCTCCTGAGAGATGGATTCTCCATCTACCACCGAAACAGACAACTCCAGGCCTCCCTCGTGCACACGCTTCACCTTTCCCAAGGCCACGATCCATGCATCGGAAAGCTGGCTCAGGTTCAGGTGGACCTTTCGCAGCCCTTGCATGTCTTCGAGCGCCTGGAGAAAGCCCATGTTTTCACCTCTGTAGCATGAGAGAAAAAGTTCTTTCACCGGCAGCCCCGCCAAGGCCTCGGCAAAACCCTCCCGTGAAATCAGCGAGGTCGAGGCGTCACAGATGGAAAACCTCTCCGTCTCTGCCGGCATCCGAATCAACTTCAAATCCTGATCCAAGATCTTCGCCCCCGTCACGGCGACCGTCGCAGTCTTTCTTTCGTCATCATAGATAACACGCACCGAGACCTGCCGCGCCCCTTCCCCTGCACGCACCCACGTACAAACGAGGAGCAACGTGCACAGCATGAGTCCTGCGCGAAATTGTGCTCGCGCGAGGCCTTTGACCTTGAGGCGGTTTTTGCCGGTTCTCGTGTGGGAGGCGTTCATGGATGAGGTTTAAGAACGACCGGTAGCGTGCCATTTATGCCTGCTATTCTGTAACCACCTGCCACCCCATACAAAACAAAAAAGCCAAGCGGAGCTAACCGCCTGGCTGTTTCGGATGTTCTAAAAAAGAACGGTATTACTCAGCGTTTTCTTCGACGTAGCGGACGACGTCGCCCACGGACTGAAGCTTTTCAGCTTCTTCGTCAGGAACGTCGATGCCGAATTCTTCTTCGAAGGCCATCACGAGTTCGACGGTGTCGAGGGAGTCGGCACCGAGATCTTCGATGAACTTGGCTTCGGGGGTAACCTGCTCGGGATTGACGCCAAGTTGTTCAACGATGATGTCTCTGACTTTTTCTGTGATGTTCTCTGCCATAGATGGAGGGGTGTTGGGATGGGGCGGAGCTTTAGCGGCTGCGTTTGCTTTGGCAAGGGGAAAATCCCTCCTTTTTCAAACTCAAATTTATGCGTCTATTTTTCCGCCTCTGCCGGTGTGGCTGCGCTGCTCTCGGATTCCGTGATCTTTTCGATCAGTTCGCCGCTGAAACGGCTGAGCAAACGATCCAGAATGCGTGCAGCGCCGTCGAACTTTAAATCATCGATGACCGCGCGCTTTTCTGCGCCGCCCTGCGTGCGGTACCAGGCATAGGCGAGGCCTTTGACGTCCCACTTGCGCTTGTCCACGCGAAAGACATCGGTGTAGCGGATCTGCACGCCTTCAGGTGTGATCCAGTGGTCGGCTTCGCCACGGAGCACCTTGTTGCGGTTCAGCACGATGAGGAGTGCTGCGATGACTGCACCCGCAAGACAACCGTAGGCGAAGTGAAACTGCTCGGCGAGCTCGCTGTCGGTGAAGAGCTTGGTCTCCTCCGGCCAGCCGTTCTGCGCGGCATAGGTCTTCCAGCGTGGTGAGTCGCCCTCCACGCCGGTGGGCAAGCCTTTGGCTTTGGTGTCTGCAATCCACTGCTCCAAGCGGCCTTCCTTCTTCGCGGCTTCAAAAGAAGGCAGGTGTTCATTCATGAACCATTCCTTTTTCTGAGCGATGCTGATCGCCTTGGGGTAGCCCCACAGGCCATCGTAGAGGAAGAAGCAAGCAAACACCAAGCACAGTCCGGACAGCATGCTCATGCGGCGGAAGTACCAGGGCGTGACGCGGCAGAGGATCGGCTCCGTGGGTGGGACGGGGGAAGTGGCGGGGTTTTCCATGAACGGCAGACTCAATCGCAGGCGCGCCGGGAAGCAACACGGG
>CAINXC010000681.1 GCA_903854655.1 uncultured Verrucomicrobiota bacterium
CCTAACACCGATGAACACCGATTGGACCGATTAAGGGCGAAGCATACAAACCCTGGCCCTTTGCCCTTAATCCATCATTTGTCTTTTCGCTCTTAATCGCTCTATGTTCTTAGATCGGTTACATCGGTGCAGATCGGTGTTAAGCCTCTCCCGAACCTCGAAACCCCCCAAATTTCCCCCAAAAGTGCCCCAAATCGCACAAAAACCAAAGAAAACCGCAAAAAACCTGTGGAAACCCCTTAAAACCCATTGACAATAGATTCTGAAAGGCTGATCGTGAATTGCGGTACGTTTCTCGCACCCGCATAAACACCGGGGATTTCGCAGCAACACAACACTCCGAATCCCGGTAGGTCAAGCGGCAACGAAGAACCTTATCGACACACAACGCAGCACGAATTACAAAAACTGGATTAAGGAGCAACAACATGGCAAAAGGCATGACCAAGACCGTTCTCGTTCGCACTATGGCGGAAAAGCTCGAAATCACCAACAAGCAGGCAGCCGCCGGCCTCGAGCTGCTGGCCGAATTGGCAGTCAAGGAAACCAAGAAGAACGGCGAGTTCACCATCCCCGGCATCGGCAAGCTGGTCAAGGCAGAACGCAAGGCGCGCATGGGCCGCAACCCCCAGACCGGTGAGCCGATCAAGATCAAGGCCAAGACCGTGGTCAAGTTCCGCGTCGCCAAGGTCGCCAAGGACACCATCGCTCCGCCAAAGAAGTAAGCACCTCCAGAGCCGGCGGTTAGGCGGTAATTCCTGGGCGCATCCGTCCAGTACCCAACCCGCCCCGCCGTAGCCCTGGCTCAATTGCTAAACAGCCCTCCCCGAACGCAGACTGGGGCCAGAGCAATCTGGTGGTCTGCATAGGCAAGTAAAAGCGGCCTCATCGCAAACTGTGGAGTGACGCAAGATGTCACTACAGAATCGGTGAGGCCGCTTTTACATTGGCCTTTGCCGTTGCCTGTTCTATCCTTCGCCACAAATCGGTCCAATCGGTGTAGATCGGTGTTAAGCCTTTTCTCGAGGCTTCACCAACCCCTTCACCACCAACGAAACCCCCAACGAAACCACCACGCACTGAATCAACACACGCGAGTCGTACCACCACCCAAACACCGCAAACGAAACCGCCACTCCCCACACAAAAATCTCTGCCAGCAAAGCCTGTCCCCACCGCGGCTGCACATGGGTGCCCCATTCATGCGGCCCCATCGCATGGGTGGGGTCTGACTCCTCAGACCTGAGCCTCCGCAGACTCGGCCACATCCGCGGCACCCGCGCACAATAAGCCTCATACGCCTCGCCCAACTGCCCACGCAGAAAAGCCTCTTCCCGCAGAATCGTAAACCATTGCAGCCCCGTCATCACCACCAGCGTAAACACCGCGCCACTCACCGGCATCAGCATCGCCAGAGCCAGCGTATTCAGCCATCCACCCAGATACAGCGGATTTCGCACATAAGCATACGGCCCCGAAACCACCACGCCATCCGCGCGCAGTTTCGCATCGCTCATCACCTCGACGCCAAGGTACGCCGAGCCCCAACTCCGCATCCCAGCACCCAGCAGCGCGCACGCAATCCCCACCACCAGCACAAGGTTAAACGCTGCGGAGATACTCATCGCACCACCGCGCGAAAGCATCACCGCCAACTGTCCCCACACATGCGAGTTCGGCCCCGTGCCATCCAGATGCAGCACCAGGTCCCACGGAGCCGTAAACCCAAGCAGGCAAACGATCCAAAATATCAGCGAGCGAAATCGAAATCCCAAAGCACTACCATTCACGGTTCGGACAACTCCTGCTTATAAACTACTCCGCCCTTCATCACGAATGCGACATGCTGCAGCACCCGCACATCCTTCAGCGGATCGCCATCAACTGCAATCACATCCGCCCACTTTCCCGGAGCGATCGATCCCACCTTATCTGACCATCCCATCAAATCGGCCGCATTCACCGTGCCCGTCTGGATCCCCTGCAACGCCGTCATCCCAAACTGGTTCACATACACATCAATCTCATGCGCATTCAACCCATGCGGATACACTGCCGCGTCCGTGCCCAGCGCAACCTTCACGCCGGCCTTGATCGCCTTGATGGCGTTCGCCTTCTCCACCGCGCTGACGTCGTGCATCTTCTGCTGGTAGATCGCCGGCAGATTCCCATGCTCCTGCATCCAGTCGATCAGATACGCCGTCGGCACAAAGTAAGTCCCATGAGCCTTCATCGCCGCAATGCACTCATCGTTGATGTAGCTCCCATGCTCAATCGAGTCGACGCCCGCCTGCGTAGCCCACAGAACTCCCTGCGCTCCATGCGCATGCGCCGCCACCTTGCGTCCCAGCCGATGCGCGTCTGCCACAATCGCCTGCATCTCTTCCAGCGTGTACTGGCTCGCCTGCGGATCGTCGCCCTTCGACAGCACGCCCCCGGTCGCAGCGATCTTAATCAGATCGGCGCCATACTTGATGTTCTCCCGCACCTGGTGTTGCACGCCCGCAATCCCATCCGCCACGCCTTCCGCATGATAGTGAAACTCATACGGCAGCAGGTTCTCGTCCATATGCCCGCCGGTAATTCCCAGCGGCGGCCCGGACACCTGCATATGCGGCCCAGGAATATGCCCCGCATTAATCTCATCCCGCAGCGCCACGTCGGTATAGTCGCCCGCGCCCACATTCCGCACCGTCGTGAACCCAGCCTCCAGCGTGACCTTCGCATTCTCCACGCCGAGAATCGCTTCCTTTGCCGGCGTCATCGACAACTCAAAGTAAGGATCGAAATTATTCGCCATCGTCAGATGCGTATGCACATCGATCAGCCCCGGCATTACCCACAGCTTCCCGAGATCGATCACCGTATCGCCCGCTCCCGCCGGTGTGCTCGCAGTCGGCGCAATCGCAGTAACCTTGTCGCCGCTGACAATAATCGTCTGCCCCGCCGTCTCCGCCCCAGTCGCCACATCCAGCAGATGCCCAGTCCGCACCAGCGTCCGCCCCGCCGCAGAAGTGGATGAAGCACTGGGTGCCCCATTCATGGGCGCAGTCTGCCCATGAGTGGGGAACGCCATTCCCATCTGTAACGTAAACAGGCATAATCCAACCCGCCGCAAAGTCCCCGCAATCGACATAGCAAACCCCCTCATTCCAAATCGAACAACGCCCCACTGCCTTTGGATGTGCTCTAGTCTACGCCCCGGGCCTTCCTCCAGACGCCATCGCCCTTGTTTGTCATTCTTGAGCGCAGCGAAGAATCCCCGCATTTGCCTTGGCCGGTGCACTCCTTCCTGAGGAATCGCAAAATCCATACTTGACACGAATAGATAATCCACTACCATAGGGTTGTGGATAGATTGGGTACAACATTCGCCGCGCTGTCAGATCCAACCCGTAGGGCCATGATCAAACGCCTCTCACATGGGCCTGC
>CAINXC010000682.1 GCA_903854655.1 uncultured Verrucomicrobiota bacterium
AGCGGATCGCGTCCATGAAGTCTTCCCACTCGAGATCATAGGGGTTGGGCTCCGGCTGCTCGGCGTACCACTTGACGCTGGGCGGCAGCACCACCTTTTCCGGCGGCGCCGGCGGGGCGGGAATGGGCTTGCCGTTGGCGTCGCGCTTCGGCCGCGGCGGGCGGGCCTCGGCGAGCTTCACCGGGATGTGGTTTTTCAAGATCATGGACTTGGCCGGGATGTGGCCGGCGGCGGAGACCACGGCCATGCCCTTGGTGCCGTGCACCGTGGTGGAGTGGTCCATGTGGCAGCCCGCCTGGTTACGGCCTTCCATGAAGGCCTTGGTGCCGTCCTTGAAGGTGAATTCGGTCACGTAGTGGTCGAAGTTCTGGTCGATCGCGTCGCCGCGGTCGGTGCGGCCGCCCCAGCCCTGGGCTTCCACCGGCCAGTCGTTTTTCATCCAGCACATCTCGTCGATGTTGTGGATGAGGAAGTCGCTGTAGGCGCCGCCGCTGGCCCAGAGGAAGCTGTGGAAGTGCTGGATCTGCCACATCAGCTGGCTGGGGCTGGTGGCCGGATCGCGCGGCTGGGTGAAGCAGGTGCCGATGGGGCCGGACATGCGGTAGGCGCGGCCGAGGATGATCTCGCCAATCGCGCCGTCCTGGATGCGCTTGTACAGCTCCTGGCGGCGGCGGCAGTGGCGGCACATGAGGCCCACGGCGACCTTGATGCCCTTTTTCTTCGCTTCCACGTTCAGCGCCAGCATGCGCTTGGCGGTGGGGCCGTCGGCCGAAACGGGCTTTTCCATGAAGATGTTGATGCCCTTTTCAATGGCGTACTTGAAGTGCACCCAGCGGAAGGCCAGCGGGGTGGCGACGATGGCGACATCGCCCGGCTTCAGCATGTCCATGGCCTTCTGGTAGGCGTCGAAGCCGATGAACTTGGCGTCTTCGGAGACGGACATCACATCGGGGTGCTTGTGGGTGAGCGCCTCGAAGCTGGATTGCAGGCGGTTCTGCTGCACATCGGCCATGGCCACGAGCTTGATGGGGGCCTTGGTCTTGGTCTTGAGCGCGTTGTCCGCCGCGCCCGAACCGCGACCGCCGCAGCCGATGAGGACGGCACGGACCTCGTTTGCGCCTTCGGCGTGGACGAAGGGAATATTGATGCCGGAAAGGACCGAGGTGCCAATGGCGGCGGTCTTGATGAAGTCGCGACGTGAAGTGGTGGTGCCGAGGGTGTCCATAAAAGTGCGTGAATTGAATCTGTTTCAACGCTGCCGCACAACCCTTTTCATCAGCTCTCGCGCGGAATCGCTTCTCCCGCTTGATATTCCCGCCTCCGCCCGCACAGGTGGGGCATCATGGACCGCCCCGCCGCCATCGCCCAAATTCAGGAAGCCACCAAGCAGATCGCCCTTCAGTTCATGAAGATCCACCCCGCGCTGGGCAAGCTCGGCGACGCCGAAACCCAGGGCGAATGCCTCAAATCCATGCACGAAATGACGGTGCACCTGGAGAGCATCAAGAAGCGCCTGATCAAGCTGCAGCAGCGGGACGACAGCGCGGAGCTGTGAGGAGACGGCAGAAGGCGTAGTCCGCGAGTCCCTTCGCGGCTGGGGTTTTGTCTTGGTGAAAGGTGTCGTTTCGGCAGAGGCAAGCCGCGAAGTCATGCCCGGGGCTGCATCGCTTCGGAGCACATGAAGGGCTCAAAAGCGTGGTGGGGGCAGTTGGAGTCGAGCAAAGGAAGGCGCTTTGCTTTACTCCAACTCGCCCGCTCTGAAGCCTCACATTGGAGTGAAGCGTTTACGCGATCACCCCGGAGCGTGGCCGTGCTTTTTTCGACGACGGCGGGCGTGTGGCCGGGCGTTGTCGGGAGCCGCGCAAGGGTGATCGGCTGAGGCCTGACTCCAACGATTGCTGACCCGCTCGCGTTATTTCCTCTCCAGCGCTCCGCCGGTCCCTGGCCCTGAACCAGATGTTTGGCGTTGCGCGCAAGGTTTCCGATTCACGCCGGGGGCGGCGTG
>CAINXC010000683.1 GCA_903854655.1 uncultured Verrucomicrobiota bacterium
CCTATCCTGACAGCAGCGCCGGCGAGCGCGCCACCGCCATCGACCAGCTCCTCTCCGAGCTGCAGGCCGAGCTTGATCACACCCTCAATCCTCGCGGCCAGGGCTGGTTCACCCCTCAATTCCACGGCATTCCCCGCTGATCATGGCCAATATCGCCGCCATCTGGAAGCGCGCCGAGGCCGCCCTGCGCACCGAAACCCCTCGTAACCTTGGCGAAGCGGGGCCGTCCAATGCCTTTGGCGACCCGCGCACCAACAACTTCTCCACCGGCGGCGGCAGCTTCGATGCCGCCAACGATACCGGCTACCGCAGCTCCACCGCCGGGTTCAATATCGACTCGCAGCGCGAAATGCTGCCCGCCTGGCGGCGCGAGATCGTCAAGAAATCGCGCTCCCTGCGCAACAACCTGCCGTTCTACCGCGCCATCATCAACACGGCGGCGGAGCACTCCATCGGCTGGGGCCTCATGCCCATGCCCAAGAGCGGCAACAAGCCCTACGACCGCGCCTCCCTCGCCTACTGGAAGCGCTGGGCCTCCAAAAAGGATGTCGATGTCACCGGCAAGCACGACTATGCCGGGCTCCAGATGCTCGCCTGCAAGGAAGCCCAGGTGGATGGCGAAATCTTCAGCTACAAGGTCACCGATGCCACCGGCCGCCGCCAGCGCCAGTTCTTCAAGGCCGAGCAGGTGGGCAACGGCCTCACCATCGGCTACGGGCCGTCCACCTCGGATTTAACCGACAACTGGGTCGATGGCATCCTGCTCGATCCGGCCATGAAGCCCATCCTCTATCGCGTCCTCAAGCGCCAGTTGCCCGGCACCGCGCCGCTCGCCAACAGCGTGATGACCTTCGAGGAAATCCCCGCCGCCCGGATGAACCACATCTACGAGCGCGAGGCCTCCACCCGCAACCGTGGCCTGCCCTGGGGCTACTCCGGGATGAATGCCATGCTCGATGCCATGGACATCCAGGTGTTCGAGCAGATCGCGCACAAGTTGAACGCGGCCATCATCGCCAGCATCACCACCCCCACCGGAGCCTCCCCCGGCGGTGTCGAAGGCATGCTCGCCGCCGCTGCCGCCATGAACGGCCGCCCTCCGGGCGATCACAAAAAGAACGAAAGTGTGCGATACCTTGAGCTGAACGGCTCCATGATCCCCTTGTTCAAGGCCGGCGAGAACCTGTCCTTCTTCGGCCAGGGCCGCCAGGTGGTCAATGTGGTCGAGTTCGCCACCTGGATCTTCAACGGCGTCGCCAATGGCTACGGCGTGCCGCTGCCCATGGTGCTCGGCTGGGCCGGCGTCAGCGGCACCGCCGTCCGTGCCACCAATGAGATGGCCGGCCGCTTCTTCGAACGCGTGCAGCGCATGATGATCAATGACATGACCCAGCCCGACTGGGAAGACGTCATCGGCACCGGCATCCTCGCCTATCTCTACCCCAAGGACTTCCCCATGGTCGAGCCCCTGGCCCCGCCGCCCGGCTTCACCGGCTGGAACAGCGTCAACTGGCGCGGCCCCAAGGTCATCACCGTGGACAAGGTGCGCGACGGCAAGATGGTCATCGAACTGCTCGCCCGCGGCCGCATGTCCGGCCAGGAATACTGGGCCGAATGCGGCGAGGATCCCGATGAAATGCCGGACATCTGCGACCAGGAAGTGGCCGAAGGCCTCGACCGCTGGGTCAACATCTACAAGCTGCCCGAGGAGCATTACTGGCGCAGGCTCTTCGGCGCCTCCTCCATGCAGAGCGGTGCCACCGGTTCGGGCGGCGGCACCGGCGACGGCGGCTCCCACGATGCCCAGGGCCTCATTGATCAGCTCCGCTCCCTCCTGCTCGCCAGCATGGATTGATTGTCGAATTCGACAGTCAATCTTCATGGAAGAATTCTTCCATGACTCTCCGCGTGATTCCGGTTCCCTCAGTCTATCAACTCTCAACTTCCCCCGTGATTGACACCTCCCGTGTCTCATGCCCCCCAAGTCCTGGTTCACCATCACCAACAAAGATCCCGACACGCTGGAGATTGATCTCTTCGATGAAATCGGCCTCTGGGGCGTCTCGGCGAAGGATTTCATCGGCCAGCTCCGCCTGGCCAGCAGCGTCGCCAAGAACCTCACGCTCAACATCGACTCGCCCGGCGGTGCCTGCGACGACGGCTTCACCATGTTAGACGGCCTCAACGCCTGCGGCTGCACCATCACGGCCAATATCACCGGCGTTGCCGCCAGCATGGCTTCCGTGGTGATGCTGGCCGCCAAGAAGATCAACATCGCCGAGAACGGTCGCGTCATGATCCACCGTGTCAGCGGCGGTGCCATGGGCAACCCCGATGACCTCGATGCCGCCGCCAAGCGCTGCCGGCAGTATGAGGACCGCATTGTCAGCCTTTACGTGGCCCGCACCGGCAAGTCCGAAGGCCGCATCCGCGACCTCATGAAGGCGGATCAAGGCACCTGGCTTTTCGGCCAGGATGCCGTGGATGCGGGATTCGCCGATGCAGTCATGAAGGGCACCAAGGCCAAAGCCTTCAACCTCGGCTGGGCGCGCCATTTCACCATGCTGCCAGCGGCCCTCTTTGACACCTCCACGAACCCTGAACCGACCCCTCCGCATCCCACCCGCACCATGACCGACGCCGAAATCAAAGCCGCAGCCGACAAGAAGGCCGCCGAAGACAAAGCCGCCGCCGAGGCCAAAGCCAAGGCGGACAAAGAAGCCGCCGAGGCCAAAGCCAAGGCGGACAAAGAAGCCGCCGAGGCCAAAGCCAAGGCGGACAAAGAAGCCGCCGAGGCCAAGGACAAGGAG
>CAINXC010000684.1 GCA_903854655.1 uncultured Verrucomicrobiota bacterium
ACCCCGGCAGACTAAAGTCTGTACTCCAGCCGCTGTGAGCAGTCCTGGACGGCGAGGGGCGGTGAAATGCGCGAGGCGGGTGCGGAGATAGGGAGCTTTGCTTGAACCGGTGCTCCGTGGGCGCGGCTGGAGTACAGACTTCAGTCTGCGGGGCGGCGGAGGTTTCTCCCCGGCGCTGGTGATTTCGATGCGAGCGTGCTGCGGAAGAGGAGCTGGGTTTGCCTCGCGTGCCCGGGGACCAGTTGCGGGAGATTCACGAAGTTTGTCTCACGGAATATCCGCCCCCCCGGCAGACTAAAGTCTGTACTCCAGCCGCTGTGAGCAGTCCTGGACGGCGAGGGGCGGTGAAATGCGCGAGGCGGGTGCGGAGATAGGGAGCTTTGTTTGAACCGGTGCTCCGTGGGCGCGGCTGGAGTACAGACTTTAGTCTGCGGGAAGGCGGAGGTTTCTCCCCGGCGCTGGTTACTTTCCCACGAGCAGGAGCGCTGCATACAGCGGCGGGCGGCGCACCATCACCACCCCCCCTCAAAACCGCACGCACCCCGAAAGCCGGCGGCGGTGGCGCGCGTACCTTTCGCCCCCATGCTGCGCTTTTTTCTTTCCACCGCCCTTTTCCTCCTCATCACCCTCGGCTCCTCAGTGCCTGCGGCCGAACCCGGACCGGACAAGGACCGGCACGTGATCCTGATCAGCATCGACGGCTTCCCGGCGTGGATGTGGCGCGACCCGGGGCTTTCCGTTCCCAACCTGCGCCGTCTGGCGGCGGAGGGCGCGGTGGCGGATGCCATGACCGTGTCGAACCCCTCCGTCACCTGGATCAACCACACCACCATGGTCACCGGCGTGAACCCGGAGAAGCACGGCGTGCTCTACAACGGCCTGCTGGTGCGCCAGGGGCCGACGATGCCGCCGAAGATCGAGCAGTGGGCGGACAAGGACAAGCTGGTGCGCGTGCCCACGCTGTACGACGCCGCCTTCAAGGCCGGGCTCACCACCGCCGAGGTGGACTGGGTGGCCATCACCCGCGCCCCCACCATCACCTGGAGCTTCCCCGAGATCCCGTCGCCCACCGGCGTGATCGAAAAGGAGCTCTACATGCAGGGCAAGATCACCGGCGACGAGCTCACCGACATCGCGCGCATGAAAAACATCGCCTGGCGCGACCAGCAGTGGACGGACGCGGCCGTGCACATCCTCAAGACCCGCAAGCCCAACCTGCTGCTCTTTCATCTGCTCACCACCGACGCGACCAACCACACCTACGGCCCCGGCTCGATGGCCAGCTACACGGCCTACGCCTATGCGGACCAGCTCGTGGGCCAGCTCCTCGCCGCGCTCAAGGAGTCCGGCCTCCAGGACAAGACCAGCATCATCGTGGGCACCGACCACGGGTTCAAGAAGGTGAGCAAGCTCATCTTCCCCAACGTGGCCCTGCGCAAGGCCGGGCTGCTGCAGGCCGTGGGCTCCAAGATCACCGGCTGCGACGCCTACGTCTTCGCCGAGGGCGGCCTCGCCTTCGCCTTCGTGACCGACCCGGCGCGCAAGGCCGAGCTGCTGCCCAAGCTCAAGGAGGTGCTCGAAAAGATGGAGGGCATGGACCGGGTGATCGACGGCCATGAAGGCCCCTCCCTGGGCATGCCGCTGCCGGAGAACAACCAGGGCATGGGCGATCTGATACTCTATCCCAAGGCCGGATACGCCTTCCAGGCGCTCGCCGCCGGGGAGGACGAGACGGCCGTCTCCACCACCTACCTGGGCACCCACGGCTACCCGAACACCGACCCCGAGCTGGACGGCATCTTCGTCGCCTGGGGCAAGGGCATCCGCGGCGGATTGAAGCTGCCGCGCGTGGCCAACCTGGACGTGGCCCCGACCATCGCCCGCCTCCTGGGCCTGACCCTGCCGCCCGTGGACGGCCGCGTGCTGGAGGAGATCCTGGAGGACAAGTGAGGAGCCGGACAGCGGTGGCGCTGGGGCGGTGGCGGTGGCGGTGGCGGTGGCGGTGAGCGAGAACGTCTCCACGCTCCGTGTTCGCGGCTGGAGTACAGACTTTAGTCTGCGGGGCGGCGGATCATTCAGGCAACAAACCCCGTGAATCTCCCGGCGCTGCTGCACGCGCGCGCTGACGCTGAAGCACATACTCCGGGCATTCGTGAAGCGAGCAGCGTCGGGACGGAATCTGCGCCGCCCCGGCCGACTAAAGTCGGTACTCCAGCCGCGAACATGGAGCGCCGCAGGGCTCGGTTGCGCAGGCTCGTTGTGCGCGCTTTAGCGCCGCCCCGGTTGATCAGACCGGGGCGCGACAAGCCGGAACACCGCGTGATTCAACGAATCACGAGGCTCCCGCCTCAGAACTGCTGCACCAGGTAGCGGACCAGGTCGGTGGTGGTGACCATGCCCACGAGCTTGCGGCCGCTGACCACGGGCAGGGAGTGGAAGGTGCCGGCGGCGAGGAGTTCGGCGGCCTCGCGGATGGTGCCGTGCTCGGAGATGGTGGTCATGTCCGTGGACATGAGCTGCTCGATGCTCATGGTGTGGTCCAGCGCGGCGTCCACCGCCCGTTCGTCGGCCCCGAAGGCGCCGAGGCTCACGCGCAGCATGTCCGCCCAGCTTATCAGGCCCACGAGCTGGTCGCCGCTGACGACCGGCACGTGGTGCAGGCCGTGCTCGCGGATGAGCTTGCGCACCTTGGAGATGGGGTCGCCGTGGTGCACGGTGACGAGGTTGCGCGACATGATTTTGGTGACCGGTTCGTGGTGTTTCATGAGAGTGAGGGAGTGTGGAGTTGCAAGACACCCTACCATCGCGACGCCGCCCAGGCGTCGCTCTCCCGGGCTTGGCATTGGCGCTGCGGATGTTGCGAGGGGGCGGCAAAGCGGCTCCACAGCCAATGTGGCTACCGTCGCCCGCGACGGGGTTCGCAAACGAGTGCGCGCAGCGCCTGACCTCCTTTCCGACGCCTGGAACAACGCCCTGCCCATTGATTCAAGGCGCTGCGCGCAAGGTTTTCGATTCACGCGGAGGGCCGCATGAGCCACTTTGGGGCCATTTTGTCACCTTCGGGGCCTGCGGTGGCACTCATTTTGCACCCCAAAATGCATTTTATGGGGGTTCTGGCACAAAGTTCCTCCGTCACCAGGTTGATTATACCCGACAAATAGGGCTTACTGCCGTCCCTTCCTGACCAAAAATGACAAATCACGGACTTCCAGAGAAACAAGGCCTATATGATCCGCAGTTCGAGCACGACGCCTGCGGCGTCGGATTCGTGTGTCAGATGAAGGGCAAACGCTCGCACGAGATCATCCAGCAGGCGCTGACGATCCTCGTGAACCTGGATCATCGCGGCGCCTGCGGCTGCGAGGTGAACACGGGCGACGGCGCGGGCATCCTGATGCAGGTGCCGCACGGCTTCCTGAAGAAGGTCACCGCCCCGCTGAACATCAGCCTGCCGGAGCCCGGGCAGTACGGCGTGGCCATGATCTATGCCTCGCCGGCTGCGGCGGAACGCGCGGCGAGCGCGCAGATCTTCGAGCGCATCGTCGCCGAAGAGGGCCAGCAGTTGCTGGGCTGGCGCGACATTCCCACGGACAACTCCTCGCTGGGCGCCACGGCGATCAAGAGCGAGCCCTTCATGCGCCAGGCCTTTGTGAAGCGCGGCCCCGGCTGCGCCGACGACCAGGCGTTCGAGCGCAAGCTCTACGTGATCCGCAAGCGCTCCCATGCGGAGATCCGCACCAGCAAGACGGACGAGTTCTGGTACAGCCCCAGCTTCTCCTGCCGCACCATGATCTACAAGGGCATGCTCATGCCCGAGCAGGTGGGCAGGTACTTCCTGGATTTGCAGGACACGGACATGGACACGGCGCTGGCGCTGGTGCATTCGCGCTTCTCCACCAACACCTTCCCGAGCTGGGAGCGCTCGCACCCCTACCGCTACATCGCCCACAACGGCGAGATCAACACCCTGCGCGGCAACATCAACTGGATGAACGCCCGCCAGCCCCTGCTGGAGAGCGAGCTGTTCGGCGAGGACATCAAGAAGATCCTGCCCATCGTCAACACCAACGGCTCGGACTCGGCGATGTTCGACAACGTGTTCGAACTGCTCGTCATGGGCGGCCGCTCGCTGCCGCACGCCATGATGATGATGATCCCCGAGCCCTGGGGCGGCCATGAGTCCATGAGCGAGGAGAAGAAGGCCTTCTACGAGTACCACTCCTGCCTGATGGAGCCCTGGGACGGCCCGGCCTCCGTGGCCTTCACCGACGGCACCATGATCGGCGCCACGCTGGACCGCAACGGCCTGCGCCCCTCGCGTTACTACGTGACCAAGGATGACCTCGTCATCATGGCCTCAGAAGCCGGCGTGCTGCCCATCGAGCCCGAGCGCGTGGCCAGCAAGGGCCGCCTGCAGCCCGGCCGCATGTTCATTGTGGACATGCAGCAGGGCCGCATCGTGCCCGACGAGGAGATCAAGGCCACCATCGCCGCCGAGCAGCCCTACCGCCAGTGGCTCAATGACAACCTGATCAAGCTTTCGGACATCGCCGACGGCCCGGAAATCCCCAAGGCCGAGCACGATTCCGTGGTGCAGCGCCAGCAGGCCTTCGGCTACACCTTCGAAGACCAGCGCATGCTGATGGTGCCCATGGCCAGGGACGGCGTGGAAGCCACCGGCTCCATGGGCACGGACATCCCGCTCGCGGTGCTTTCGGACAAGTCGAAGCTGCTGTACGACTACTTCAAGCAGCTCTTCGCGCAGGTCACCAACCCGCCCATCGAC
>CAINXC010000685.1 GCA_903854655.1 uncultured Verrucomicrobiota bacterium
AGGGTCTTCGAGGGCTTCGGCGAGGTCTTCAATCTGTTGGGGAGTCAGGTCCAGTGAGATCACACAAGCTAAACGCACAGCTTAATCTGAATATTTAACTGAACTCTTTCATTTTGAAAGTTTGTGATGCGCGCGAGTATAGTTTTGAGCAAGAGCTCGTGCGCCTTCACCAGACACGCCGGAGGGCTCCCTCCAGGCGAAGCGCCCCGCCCAGCGATTGGGCTTGTGCTCCACCACGTCGGCAATCAAGCCGCCAAGCACCGGAGCGAATTTGAAGGCGTGGCCGCTGTCGCCTGCGGCGATGACGAGGCCCGGGTGCTGCGGGTCATGGTCAATCCAGAAATGGCCGTCGAACGTATCGCCGTACAGGCAGAGCCGGGAGGCGACAAGGGAGGCCTCGGCGAGCGCCGGGAAAGTACCACGCAGGAAGGTGCGGAAATACTCCTCGGCAGCGGCGGGAACGACGCGCGGCTGATGAGGATCAACGCGAATGCCGGGGCCATGGTTGGCCACCTTGACGATGCCTGACTCCGTGGCGGGAAAGCCGTACCAGCCCGTGCGCCCAATGTCAGCAGCCCACACAGGAAACTGCGGTGCACGATAAGTCTCGGGATCGCCGGGCTGAAAATGCATGACCACCTGCCCTGTGGCCCACATCACGTTCTGCAACCACGGCAGAAGCGCGGGTGTCCAGGCACCGGCGGCCATCAGCACACGATCCGCCCGGTATTCACCGCCCCCCAGGGTGACAACGCCCGCCACGCGTCCATCGCAATCGATCAGCTTCCCGAATCGCATGCCCTCGACGATCTCGATCCCAGCGCGCCGCGCCTGCATGGCGAGGCAGGTGATCACCTGCCCGCTTTCCGCCCAGCCTGCGCACGGGTTGAGATAGCCTTCGGGATAGAGTTCCGCATTCCAGGCCGGATGGTCGCGTCGCAGGTCTTCGGCGCTCTTGTCGATAAGCCGGTGGCCGCGCGCCGACAAAAAGGCGCAGCTCTCAAATTCAAAACCGCCGGGGGCAAGACGTTCGCGCGACATGAGAAGGAAGCCATCCTCATGATACAATTCCCGGCCCCAGGCGGCATTCCAGGCGCGCCAGCCTTCAATCGCCTGCTCACCCATTTCGGTGTAGATGACGTCGGCACCGTAATCCATGCGCACGACCTTGCTGATGTCCGTGGAGGCAGCATCGGGATGCGGCACGGGACCCGCGTCAAGCACGACGACGTCCCAGCCCCGGCGCCTCAGTTCCAGGGCGGCGGTGAGGCCGAACTCACCCGCGCCTACAATGACCACACTGCTCACACCGCTTCCTTGCGAGCTTCCATGATCATGGCCGTCCACAACTCGCGCTGCTTGATCAGCGCCTCGACACGGTCACCCTCGGGCGCCTTGCCGCCTTCCAGGCAGGTGAAGCCGTCGAAGTCGGCCTCCACCAGCAGCTTCGCCAGCTTCTTCCAGGGGTACTTGGATTCGGTCGCCTCACGCATGTGCAGCGTGTGGCCCAGAAACTCCTTCACCTTGGCGAAATTGGCCTCGATGCCTTCGCCGGCAAGGTCGGCGGGGTTGCTGTTCCAGCAGACCCTCGCGTTGTCGCGATTGGCCGCCTTCATCACGGTGCGGATGTCACCGAGATCAGTGACACCACCATGCACTTCCAGGCGGATTTCCTGGCCAAAACCCACAGCATAGTCGGCCAGTTCAGCCAGCGATTTGCCGATCTGTTCCAGGGTCTTCTCTTTCTCAACACCCTTGGGCAGCGCATTGGGCTTCACCTTCACACCGGAGCCGCCGATGTCATGGCTGAGCTTGATGTACTCCTTCGCGCCGGCGATATTTTTGAGCACCTTGTCAGGGTTGACATCGTGGAACTCAAAGTTCGTGCCCATGCCGATGAGCTTCACCTGCGCATCCTCGAAGCGCTTGCGCACCTCCGCACGCTGGGGCGGAGTGAGGGTGGGGTCCACCTTGTGAGCGTGCTCGACGCGCAGTTCCACGCCCTGGACACCTGCCTTGTCGCAGGTGTCGATCAGGGTGGGCAGATCCAAGTCCGCACCCCACATGTAGGTGACCAGGCCGTACTGGATGTTCTCGCCCTTGTAGCTGAGCTTGGGTGCCTGCCCCAGCGCGGCGGCGGCGACGCCCGCACCAAACAGGGTGGAAATGAACTGACGACGTTCGAAGCTGCGCGGAGTGGTGGGCATGGGGGTGCGAAGGGTTGAAAAGGCGATGCTGAAGGGAGCGGCGTAGAAAGTCAACGCTGCTCGCTCAACGGCCTTTCAGCTCACTCCGAACGCGCCCGCATCATCTCCACGATCACCGCTTTCTGCGCATGCAGACGGTTCTCTGCTTCATCAAAAATCACGTCGGCGCCCGCCTCCATCACCTCGTCGGTGATTTCCTTGCCGCGATAGGCCGGAAGACAGTGCATGACAATGGCCCCCGGATTGGCGTGGGACATGAGCTGTTTGTTGATTTGGTAAGGCCGCAGAACCTCGATGCGCTCCACGGACTCGGTTTCCTTGCCCATGCTCACCCATACATCGGTGTAAACCACGTCGCACCCGGCCACGGCTCTCGCTGCATCAGCCTCCACCCGCACCGAGCTGCCGGGCACGGCCGACATGAAGCTGCCTGCAGGCTGAAACTCTTTCGGGGCGCCGATCACCAGTTCAAAACCCAGCCGGGCCGAGGCCCATACCCAGGAGCGGGCGACATTGCAGTCGCCATCGCCAAGGAAGCACACTCGCTTGCCCTTCCAGCCGCCGAGGCGTTCCCGCATGGTCTGCAAATCCGCAAGGATCTGGCAGGGGTGCTCGTCATCCGTCAGCGCATTGATCGTGGGCAGGCCGCTGAACTGGGCAAAATCCTCCACATCCTGCTGGGCGAAGGTGCGGATGATCGCGCCATCCACCATGCGGGCCAGCACACGCGCCGTGTCCTTCACCGGCTCGCCGCGCCCGAGCTGCATCTCGGCGCCCGATAGAAACATGGGCGAACCGCCAAGCTCGCGCACACCCACTTCAAAGCTGACGCGCGTACGTGTCGATGATTTGTTAAAAATCAGCGCCCAGGTCTGCCCGGCGAGCACCTGGGGCGAGGACTTGCGGTTCAGCTTCAGGTCGGCCGCACGGGTGATCAGGTGCTCAATTGCAGCTCCGCTAAGCTGCTGAATGGAAAGGAAATTTTTCATTGTCGGGGAGTAGGGTCAAGCGGAGGAAGAAGCGGAGTGTTGCGCAAGACCGTCCAGCACCAAGCGAAGAATCCGTAACGCTTCGGCAGCGTCCTGGCTCGTGATGTTCAATGGCGGCAGCCACCGCACCACGCTGGGTCCGGCCGGCACCGTCATCAACCCGGCATCAAGCAGCTTGCGCGCCAGGAAGATGGAGGGAGCCTTGCCACCAGCGAGGGGCGTGATCGCCTCCACATTGAGCTCAAAGCCAATGAAAAGGCCGAACTGCCGCACCTCTCCGATCAGCGCATGATTCCAGCCGCGCATTTCAACGGCGATGTCGTGGCCGATCTGCCGGGCATGGGAGCAAAGGTCTTCCTCAAGGATGGTGCGAATTGTGGCCAATCCCACGGCGCAGGCGAGCGGCGAACCGCCATAGGTGGTGCCGTGGCTGCCGGGCCCGAGGAGATCGCAGAGGCGGGTGGGGCCGGCGGGATTGGTGATTTCCACGTCGCGCACCCAGAAGGCGCCGAGCGGGAAACCGCTGCCGATGGCTTTGGCCCAACTGATGCCGTCGGGCTGAATTTCATCGCCGGGCACGATCGCCTTCCAGCCGGCCATCTCCCCTGCCCTGCCGAAGCTGCACTGCACCTCGTCCAGCAGCAGCAGCACCTGGTGCTTGCGGCACAACCGCTGCGCCTTGCGCAGGAATTCCGCCGTGACCGCGTTCACTCCGCTCTCGCCTTGAATGGGCTCCACCAGGATCGCCACCACATCAGGATTGCAGTCCAAGGCCAGCTCAAGCGCCTCTGCGTCATTGAAAGGCAGGCGCAAGTAGCCTAGCTCCTCCGGCGTGAAGCCGAAGCCCCCCCAGATCTTTTCCTGCGCCGTGGCAAACATCGCGCCCATGGTGCGGCCATGAAACGAGTGGCTGAAGGTGATGATCTTCGGTTTCGCAACGCCCCGCGCCTGCACGCCGTAGCGCCGGGCCAGCTTCAACAGGCCTTCGTTGGCCTCCGCGCCGCTGTTGCAAAAGAACGATTTGCCGCGAATGCCAGCCACGTCATCGGACAGCACCTGGGCCAGCTCCGCCTGCTTGTCGATGCAGTACCAGTTCGACACGTGCATCAGCGTCTTCGCCTGCTGCGTGATCGCCTCGACCACGGCAGGATGACAATGGCCCAGCGGGCACACGGAAACACCGCCCGCAAAGTCGAGATACCGCTTGCCGTCACGATCCCACACCTGCGCACCCTCGCCTCGCACCGGCCACAGATCATAGCGTCCGTAGTTGGGCAGGAGGTATTGCTGGAGCTGTTCGTCGTGAGTCATGGAAGTTGGATCAGAGGGTGATCTCCGTGCCGATGCCGAAGTCGGTGAAGATTTCGAGGATGAGGCCGTGCGGCACGCGGCCATCAATGAGGTGGACCTTGCCCACGCCGCCGTGCAGGGATTCCAGCGCCGAATCGACCTTGGGAATCATGCCGCCGCTGATGGTGCCATCGGCCTTGAGTTCTTTGATGGCGGCTTCATCGAGGCTGGGAATCAGCGTGCTGTTGTCCTTGGGATCACGCATCACACCAAGCACGTCGCTGATGAAGATCAGCTTCGAGGCCTTCAGCTTGGTCGCCAGCGCGCAGGCGGCGAGATCCGCGTTCACATTCAAAGTCCTGCCCGTGACCCTGTCGCGTGCCACCGGCGACACGCAGGGCACGAATTCGCCCGCCACCGCCGCTTCGATCAGGCCGGATTTGCACTCGACCACCCGGCCCACGTAGCCGATGTCCACCTCGCGGCCCGAGCCGGGATCGGTGCCCAGCATCTTCTCGCCCACGAACACTTCCGTTCCAGGCAGCCCCACGGCCTTGCCGCCGAAGCCGGTCAGCTTGTCCACGATCTCCGGGTTGATCACCCGCGCCAGCGTCTGCTCGACGATGTGGATCGTGGCATCATCGGTCACTCTCATGCCGCCGATGAACTGGGCTTCCAGCCCTGCGTTCCGCATGGCCGCCGAGATGGCCTTGCCACCGCCATGCACGAGCACGGGATTGATGCCCACCGCCTCTAGAAAAACAATGTCCCGGAGGAACCGGTCCACCAGCTTGGGATCCTCCATGGCGCTGCCGCCCACCTTGATGAGAAAGATCTTGCCGCGAAACGACTGCATGTAAGGCAGTGCTTCGAGCAGCACGTCGGCTTTGCGGAACTGGGCGTCGAGTGACATTGGAAAGCGGGGAGTGCGCAACAAAGGGGAAGCCTGGGCAGCGTCAAGCCGCTAGAGCAATATTTTCGGGCTCCCCCGCCGGCGCTTTCTCGGTGGCGAAAACTGCAGGATTGGCTATTTTGACACATGAACGCGACCACCTATGAAGTGGAGATTGATCACGGACGCGTGATTTCGAGGAACGGACAGACCCTGCCCGACAAGGCAACGGCCGTGCTCACGATTGTTTCGGAGCCGCATCCCAAACGAAACCCACTGGTCAATGATCCACGGCTGACTGTCGTGTTTCACGAAGATCCGGCAGCCCCGCTCACGCCTGAAGACTGGCCGGGGGCCTTCGAATGAGGCTGATTCTTGACACCTGCGCAATCCTCTGGCTGGCCAGCGACTATTCGCAACTGAGGCCAAAGGCAGTGCAGGCGATTCGGAACAACGCCGATTTCCTTTACGTATCCGCCATCAGCGCATTTGAAATCAGCCTCAAGTCACGCAAGGGGAAGCTGTCATTGAAGAGTCCTCCGGAGCATTGGTGGGCAGCCACCATCGCATTGCATGGCCTGCAAGTGCTGCCTGTAACTGACGAAATCGCCTTGGCCAGCACGGCGCTGCCCACGATCCACGCTGATCCTTGTGACAGGATTATCATTGCCACTGCCGTCGCAATCTCCGCGCGGATCGTTACCAGCGATGAAGTGATTCCGACGTATCCCCAGGCAGATGTGCTCTGGGACTAGCCTTGGTCAAGGCAGCCGTTTCGACACCTCGGAGGAGATCGTCTTGCCATCCGCACGACCGGCGGCGCGGTCCTGCACCAGCTTCATCACCTTGCCCATGTCCTTCTTCGAGGCCGCGCCGGTTTCGGCAATGGCGTCTTCCACCAGCTTGACGATCTCGTCCTGGCTCATCGCGGCGGGCAGGTACTTTTCCAGCACGGCCATCTCCGCCTTCTCAGTATCGGCGAGGTCCGCGCGGTTTGCGGATTCATAGCTGGCGATGCTGTCCTGGCGCTTCTTGATTTCCTTGCGGATCACCGTAATAACGTCCGGGTCCGGCAGCTCACCTTCGGCACCGAGCTTCTCGATAGCGGCATACTTGATCGAAGACTTGAGGTTGCGCACCACATTGAGCGTCAGGCTGTCCTTGGCCCTCATGGCGGTCTTCATGTCTTCGAGGATGGTTTGCGAGATGGTCATGGCGGTGGTGTCTGGGAATGAGAAAAACTGGAAGAGCAGTGTCCCCGGCGGCCGTGGATTGTCCAGAGGTTCCTTGGTCGTTTCAGGCCCGGCGCAACGCGGGGTTTACACCCCATGGCAAAGCTCCTTCCAAAGACCCATGTTTCATCATGAAACCAATGAATCACCATGCCATACTGACTGCCGTTTGCCTCACCATCGCTATGGGGTCAGCATTGGAGGCCCAAACGAACCAGACCAACAGCGCCACAACCGCCGATGCGCAAACCACCGCCGCCACTCCTGATGGCTTCATTGTTGTGAACGGGGTGATCTATGTGATCCAGCAAGGCCAGGCCTCGGTGCTTCCAGACAGCCTGCGACTGGGCGGCACCGTACAAGGCATCAACGGCTTCACCCAGCTCATCGGCGCCCTGAAGCCAGGGTTCCTGCTGACCATTGACGGCAAAATGGTTCCCGCCCCGGCAAACCTGGTCTTTTCCAACACCGCAGCAACAGTGCAAACAACCCCGGCCAATGGCACCAGCACCAGCACCAACAATGGCACTGATGCCAATGGCAGAACCATTCCCGGTCTCAACGCCAATGGCACCAGCGGTACCAGCACCGGCGGTATCAGTACCAGCACCAGCAACGGTACCGACGCCAATGGCAGAACCATTCCCGGTCTCAACGCCAATGGTACGAGCAACAACGGCACTGACGCCAATGGCAGAACCATTCCAGGTCTCAACGCCAATGGCACCAGCAACAACGGCGTCAACAGCAACAACAACGGCACCGACGCCAATGGCAGAACCATTCCAGGTCTCAACGCCAATGGCACGAGCACCAATGGCGTCAACAGCACCAGCAACGGCACTGGCGCCAACGGTCGAACCATTCCCGGCATGAACGCAAACGGCACTCGCACCAGCCCCGCACCGACGACTGGAACGCCCGCGCCACCGGCTCGAAACGCCACTAGACCGTGAGACAAACGCCACAAGCCAGCAGCGCGAACACCAGCCCAACAATCCGAGCGGTCCCTGGCTCGTCCCTCGACCACGGATCGAGCCGGAGCCTGCCGAAGGTCACCAGCCAGACCGCAGCCGCCCCCAGGCATCCGAACAGACCCTCAATCAATGCCTCGCCAATTCCCTCCAGAAGCAAGCCGAGGGCGCCGAGCACGGCGGCAGTGATCAGCGAGAAAACCATGGTGGAGCTACTTCGCCAATGTCTTCATGTAGAGAATGATCGACTCAATCTGTGAATCGCTCAAGATCCCTGCATAGATCGGCATGCCAGTTTCCAGCTTCAGGTAGGCCTTTGCCTTCTTCTTGCTGGGCTCCAGGATGGACTCGCGAATGTAGGGGTCATCGGCAATGACCTTGGTGTCGTCGCTCAGTTCGCGCACGCTGCCGTACAGGCCTTTCCAGGAAGGCCCCAGCTTGCCGGCCACGCTGCCGTCCACGCTGTGGCAGCCCATGCAGCCGATGAACTGATAGAGGCGCTGGCCCTCCTCTGCGGTGGGTTTCACTATCTTCGCCACGACCACGCGCGCCGCCTGGCTGACCGTGATGTTGCCAAAACCTTCCTTCACCGGATCGAAGGCGGCGAAATTCCAGGGCGTGAAATAGGCGTTGTGCTGCATGGGCCGGCCATCCGCACTTTTGATGTTCCAGCCCAGGTGCATTTGATCGCACTTCTTCATCTCAGGCACCGAGACAAAGACGCTGCGGCCATCCTCGGAAACATAGGTGGCCGAGGCGGGAATGATCTCCTGCCCGGTGCTGCCGTCCAGCTTGTAATGGGCGCTGCCATAGTCCCAGGTGCGCTTGTAGTTCCAGCGCTCCACCGACCAGTTGTCGGGATTCACGGCCTGGGTTTTGTCCACCGGTGAGTCGAAGTGCACCAGGATGCCCTTGTCCATCGCCGCCAGATCGTTTGGCAGCACACTCGGCGCACCGGTGTAGCGAACGCGGGCGAGGCCGCTGATGCGCTGCGCCGTGGTGCCCCAGATTTGGAAACCAACGAGGTAGAGCTGGCCGTCGGCAGGGTTCACATGGCCGTTGGTGGGCGGGAACATGATGGGCAGCGGAATGTTGCACACCGCGGCCTGGGCCTTGGTTTGGCGTGCATCAAACATCACCCGAAAGATGTCGGCACGGCTGTAGGCGAGGTGTATCATGCTCTCATTCAGCGGCCCCATCTTGGCGTCGTTCAGCCACACCTGCGTCGCGCCGCTGGGGTTCACGGGATGGGGAATCCAGGTCAAAGGATCAGCGATGGGCGCGGGGTACTGCTCCTTCGGCTGCTGCTCGGTGAGGAAGCCATAGTACTGGTTGTCGCGGATGATGTGGAGGGGCGTGGAAGGCACGTAATTGCCCTGCTGGTCGCTTGCCGTCACAAGACCCGTCTTTTCGTTGATGCCGAGGAAGGGCTGGCGCAGGCCCCAGGCGACCTGTTGGTAGGACTTCCCGTCCGCTGCGATGTGCAGCACCTTGCCATTGTCCTTGCCCAGCGTGGTGCCCTGCTGGCCGCCCTTGCTGATGTAGAGCGAGCCATCGCCAGCAAGCTTCATGCTGTTGGGGAATTCGCGGGTCTCGCCCGTCTGGGAGAACAGGTTGCAGAACATCTCGTGGGTATCCGCCTCGCCGGTGCCTTTGCTGTCGATCAGCTTCCAAATACCGTTGCGATCATAGACGAGAATCTCGACCGGTCC
>CAINXC010000686.1 GCA_903854655.1 uncultured Verrucomicrobiota bacterium
GCATCATCGCCATCGACTGGTCCGGCCGAATCGACGCCTCTGGCCAGCGCCGCCATATCTGGTCCGGCGTCTGGACGGCGGGGCAGGGCACCGTCGCACTCGAAGCCGGCCGTACCCGCGACGAAGTTGCCGACTGGCTCATCGCTCTGGCCCGCGAGACGCCCCGCTTGGTCGTCGGCATCGACTGCTGTTTCAGTTTCCCCGCCTGGTTCCTCGCCGAGCACGGCTGCACCACGGTCTTCGACTTCTGGCGCACGGCCGCTGACGGTCTCGCCGAACAGTGGCTCGCGCGCGAATGTGACGAAGTGGAGAGAGACGAACGCTTCTGGGGCAAGCCCCACAAGCGCCCCGCGCAGTTCTGCGGTGCAGGCTACCGCACTATGTTTCGCGGCACCGACTACGACAACAAGATTGCCCAGGCGCTTGAAGGTGGAGACCCCGAGCGCGCGGCCCGCATGAAGGGCATCACCCCCAAGTCGCCCTTCCAGATCGGCGGTTCGGGTTCGGTCGGCACTGGCTCATTGCGCGCCATGCCTTTTCTGCTGCGACTTCGAGAAGCCGGTTTCCGGACGTGGCCGTTCGAGAGCGCTGCCTTTGGGGCAAGGCCACAGCCGTTGCTGGTCGAGATGTATACCCGCCTCATGACCGGCGCCGTGGCCAAGAGCAATCCAGACGCGCGCAAGGCATACCTGCTCGCTCGCCGCAAGTCTGACCCGCTCTACGCCAAGGTGTCGCGCGCTGTGCTGCGCAACGCCGAAAGCTCTGAAGACGCCTTCGACGCGCTGGTCAGCACGCTGCAGATGGTCGCGCACCGTGCGGAGTTCTCTCGCCTTCGCGCCACGAGCGACACTGTGCTCCGCCGCGAAGGAATCACCTGGCGTCCCAACGTCACGGCCGGCAGTATGCTGTCACAGGGAGACTCATGAAAGCCAATATCATCAGCTGGATTGTGGTCGTGGTATTCGTGATTGTCGCTGCCGTCCACTTCAGCTCCGAACCCTGGCCGCCGCTTCGCATCGCTGGCGCGGCCATCTGCCTCGCTGCTCTGGTCCTGATCAGCATCGCGCGCTATCAGTTAGGCAGGTCTTTTTCGGTCACGGCGCAGGCCCGGCGCCTGGTCACGACCGGCCTGTACTCTCGCATCCGCAACCCAATCTATTTCTTCGCCGAGTTTCTTTTCCTGGGCATCGCCCTGTTTCTGCCCGCGTGGTGGCCACTGCTGCTGATGGTGGGCCTTATCCCGATCCAGATGATGCGTGCGCGACGTGAAGCTGCGGTTCTCGAAGCGGCATTCGGGGACGAGTATGTGCGATATCGCCGCTCAACCTGGTTCTAGCCGGGCTTTCCGCTGCCCGCTGATAAACTTGAAGGTCTATGCGCAACTTGTCCGGCAGTCAGATTCGAGAAGAGTTTTTGCGGTTTTTTGAAGGCAAGGGGCACCGCCGCGTGCACTCTTCCTCGCTGGTCCCGGTCAACGACCCCACCCTGCTGTTCACCAACGCGGGCATGAACCAGTTCAAGGACGTCTTCCTCGGCGCCGAGCAGCGCGACTACACCCGCGCCGCC
>CAINXC010000687.1 GCA_903854655.1 uncultured Verrucomicrobiota bacterium
AACCGGCGGCACCCAGCAGAGGACTTTCCACACCCGCCCGCCAGCCTGCCACTTTGTGGACCCCTGCCATAAGAGCCCGGCGCGCCGAGAACATCCTGAATGAAGACAAAGCCCTGCGTCCTTGGGTTGAAAAATCGAACGCCATGGCGGCGATGGTGGCCTCCAAAATTGAAAAGGTCGCCGACCCCGAGCAGCGGAAACAACTGACCATCCAGGCCTGGAAAGATCTTCTCGCCCTGATTCAACAGGCAAGCGACTTGAGCCTGCCCGGCACCAGGGAGCCCCGCTTCCTCGAATACCTCGTTTGGAGCCCGGAGTCATCCCGGCTTGAGCGCCAGGTCGCCATTTACCGGATGACGTTGACACAGCCGGCCCGGAGGTTCCTGCCATTGTGGGAAAGCGCGGCGACGATGGAGCCCGAGATTGCGCATCAGGTTTCCGCTGCGGCGCTCGACCTCCTTGGCTCCAAAGGCGTGTCGCTCACCGACGACGAGCGCGCCCGGCTGCAAGCGCTGGCAAAACCGGGAAAGTGAGCGGCGCGGGCTCTGCCCATGCTTGCGCATTGCCGGGCGTTCGGCACAATGCCGGATCATGCGCGCCACGATCATCAAAGAATTCCGCTTCGAAGCTGCCCAGACCCTGCCCACCGCTCCGGAGGGGCACAAGTGCCGCCTGATGCACGGGCACAGCTTCCGGATCGAGATCGCGGTCACCGGCACCGTCAATCCCGAGATCGGCTGGGTCTATGACCACGCGGAGATCAGCCGCGCGATGAATCCCCTGCTCGAAAGGCTCGACCACTCCTATGTCAACGAGGTCGAGGGCCTGGAGAACCCCACCATCGAGAACATGTGCGCCTGGTTCTGGCGCAGGCTGGCGCCCCAGCTCCCCGGCCTGAGCGAGATCGTGCTGCACGAAACCCCCACCGCCCGCTGCGTGTTCCGGGGCTTTGAAGAGTAGTTGCGCGCGCGCCATTTTCCCCTAATTTCCGGCTCCCATACCCCCATCCCGTTCCCCTCATGAAGCCCATTCTTTTCTGCCTCCTTGCCATCGCCGCCACCTGCCTGATCGGCGCCTGCGACAGCCATCCCTGGAGCCAGACCAAGGGCCTGCACGAGTCCTACCAGGAGCACGCTGCGGAGCACAAGGAAGCCGCTGCTCCTGAAGCGACGCCGGAGAAGAAGTAGCACAGGCTCATCGGCTTGTAAGCGCGGCCCGCTGCCGTTGAATCAAGGAATGGGACAAGCCAGGAGCCCGTTGCTGCGCCGTCCCGGCAGACTAAAGTCTGTACACCAGCCGCCATGCGCAGCCGGTGACCATTTCAATCCACTGGGGCAGCATTTCGGAGCCCTCTGTTCTTCAACCTATAAACCGAAATGAAAGACAGGGGACTGAGGGACAGGGGAATGAAGGAGCAGGGATTGTTGTCGAAAGATGCCGTCACTCGCCGGGTGAAAGGATGAAAATGATCGGGGGCTTGTGTTTCATTCCCCTGTCCCCATTCCTCTGTTTTCCATCCCCCTTTTTTGGTTCAATTCATGGCGCTGCGATGGCGCGGCTGGTGTACAGACTTTAGTCTGCCGGGGTGGCGTTTCGTTCTTTCCCCGCCCACATCGAGGACGCAGCCAGCTCCTCGCGCAATCCCGTGTGGCGCTTGCGCGTCTCCTGCTTCTTCACCGCCAGCGTCAGCGCCTTCGGGTCGCCGATGATCACCACCAGCCTGCGCGCGCGCGTCACCGCCGTGTAGATGAGGCTGCGCTCCAGCAGCACAAAATGCTGCATGCTCACCGGGATCACCACGCAGGGGAACTCGCTGCCCTGGCTCTTGTGGATGGTCAGCGCATAGGCGAGCTGCAGCTCGTCGAGCTCGCCCGGCTCGTACTCCACCACGCGCGAGGCGTCGAAGCGCACGCGCACCTTCAGCGGCTCGGTCTCGATGGCGGTGATGAAGCCGATGTCGCCGTTGAAAACCTCCTTGTCGTAATTGTTGTGCGTTTGTATCACCTTGTCGCCCACACGGTAGGTGATGCCGAAGCGGTCGATCTCGTACTTGATCTCGTTCGGCGGGTTGAGCGCGGCCTGCAGCGAGGCGTTAAGGGCGCGGGTGCCCAGGCTGTTGCCGTTCATGGGCGTGAGCACCTGGATGTCCGCCGCCGCATCGAAGCCGTACTTCGCCGGCAGGCGGGTTTTCACCAGCTCGACGAGGGTGCGACGGATGTCCTCCGGGTCGGGATGGTCCAGGAAGAAGAAGTCGCTGTCGCGGTGCGGCTTCAGGTCCGGCACGTGTCCGGCGTTGATGTCGTGGGCGCTGAGGATGATGCGGCTGTCCGCCGCCTGGAGGAAGATCTCGGTGAGCCGCACGCACGGCACCACGCCGCTGGCGATGAGATCGCCCAGCACCATGCCGGGGCCTACGGAGGGCAGTTGATCCGCATCGCCCACCAGCAGAAGGTGCGCGCCGTGCGGCAGGGCGCCGAGGAACTGCGCCATCAGCGGCGCGTCGATCATCGAGCACTCGTCGATCACGAACAGATCGCCCGTCAGCGGCTTGCTGCGGCTGCGCCCCCACTGGCCCTCGCCCTGGTACTCCAGCAGGCGGTGCAGGGTTTTGGCCTCGATGCCGGTGCTCTCGCTCATGCGCTTGGAGGCGCGGCCCGTGGGCGCGGCGAGCACTACTCGCACCTCCTTCGCCCGCACAATGGTCAGCACCGTGTTGAGGATGGTGGTCTTGCCCACGCCCGGACCGCCGGTGATGATCAGCACGCGGCTGGTAAGCGCCGCCTCCACGCAGCGCCGCTGGCTTTCGGCCAGCGTCTTGCCGGTGCGCTCCTCCGCCCACGGGATGGCCTTGGCCGCATCCATGTCCGGATAGCTGGCGGGCGATGACGCCAGCAGGCGCACCGATCTCGCGATGCTCACCTCGGCGCTGCGCAGGTAGGGCAGGTAGATCATCGCCGCGTGGGCGGTGAGCTGCTCCTCCGCAATCAGCGCCTCCACCTGCGGCTCCAGCAAGGCGGCGGGCGCGTTCAAGATCTTGACGGCGTGCTCGATTAACAAGTGCCGTGGCAGGCAGCAGTGGCCCGCACCCGCCGCCTCCTCCAGCGTGTGCAAAAGACCCGCGCGCAGGCGCTCCGGGGCATCGGCGGCGATGCCCATCTTGGTGGCGATGTCATCCGCCGTCTTGAAGCCGATGCCGCGAATGTCCACGGCCAGCCGGTAGGGATTGGCGCGCAGCATCTCCAGCGACTCCTCGCCGTAGGTCTTGTAGATGCGCTGGGCGCGCGCCGTGCCGATGCCGTGCTGGTGCAAGAACAGCATGATCGCATGCACCGTCTTCTGGCTCATCCAGCTCGCCCGGATTTCCTGGCGGCGCTTCTTGCCGATACCCTCCACCGTCTCCAGCTTCGCCGATTCGTGCTCGATGATGTCGAACACCTTCGGGCCGAAGCGCTCAATCAGCCGCTTCGCGTAGGCCGGGCCGATGCCGTCGATCAAGCCGGAGCCCAGGTAGCGCTCCATGCCCTCCGCCGAATCCGGGGGCGAAAGCCGCAGCATGTCCGCCCGGAACTGCGGGCCGAAGGTGGGGTCATCGACCCAGTGCCCCTCCGCTTCGAAGCGCTCGCCCGCCACCACCCGCGGCGCCCTGCCCACCAGCGTGATGATGTCGCGCTTCTTGTCCGGCAGCACCTTCAGGATGCAGTAGCCCGTCTCCTCCGTGTGAAACGTCACCCGCTCCACCAGTCCGCGAAGGACCTCTGGCTGGGTGGAATCGCGCGGCATGGACATGGCGCAAGCTTGGACCGGAGGGCGATGGAGTAAAGGCGCAACAGGGAGTGCCTGAGCCCTCCCTTCGCTCCGTCATCCGCGAAGCGTTTTTCACGGTGCTCCTCAAGGATACCCGCCATTTCCAAAACTCCGCACTCCTCAATTCGCGAAGCGTTTTGGAGTGCTCGGCGTAAGAGCCGAGCTTTGCGCGCTTGTTCGGAGCTCAGGAGCCGGCAGTAGGGTCGGCTTCTATGAAGCGCCGCACCCGCTCAAAGCGGCGCTCGCGCGCGCCGCACTCCAAAACGCTGCCGCGCCATTCGTTATCTTTTTCATGAACAAGCATGGCAAAGGCGCTGGCGCACAGCTCCATTTTCCGATACCATCTCCAGCCCATGGATGAGCAAGACGCCAAACCTTCGTGGCCCCATGCGCCGGTGCATCGGCTTGGAGAAGCCGGAACGTACATGATCACTGCAGGCACCTACTTGAAGGAGCACCTCTTCCGCTCCCCCTTGAAGCTGAGCTTCCTGCAGGATCGGCTGCTTCAGTTTTCGGCAGAAGCAGGCTGGCGGCTGGAAGCGTGGGCGGTGTTTTCGAACCATTACCATTTCATCGCCCAATCACCGGCTTTGGCCGATTCCGCCCAGGGACTCCACGACCTTGTGCACCGCCTTCACAATCGGAGCTCCCAGTGGCTCAATCACGAGGATGGCACCCCGGGGCGCAAGGTGTGGCACAATTTCTGGGACACGCGTCTGACCTTCAACAATTCCTACCTCGCGCGGTTGCAGTACGTGCATCAGAACCCCGTGAAACACCGTCTCGTCGCCAACGCATCCCTCTATCCCTGGTGCTCGGCCGGATGGCTGGAACGCACGGCATCGAAAGCCATGGTCAAAGCGCTGGAGCGATTTCAGACCGACAAGGTGAAGGTGGTGGACGAGTTCGAACCTGAATTCGTGGACGAATGATCCTCTGCGGCGCGCAATCCGCGAAGCGTTTTGGAGTGCTCGGCGTGAGAGCCGAGCTTTGTGCGCTTGTTCGGAGCCCAGGAGCTGGCAGGGGGGCTGCCTCTTTAAAGCGCTCCTCAGGGAGAACCCGCTTTTCCCAAGCTTCACGCTCCTCGGTTCGCGAAGCGTTTTGGAGTGCTCGGCGTAAGAGCCGAGCTTCGCGCGCTTCTTCGAAGCCCAGGAGCCGGCGGTGGGGTCTGCTTCTATGACGCACCGGACCCGCTCAAAGCGGCGCTCTCTCGCGCCGCACTCCAAAACGCTGCCGCGCTTTTCACAGCGCTCCTCAGGAATGCGGGCTATTTCCAAGCTCCACGCTCCTCAGTTCGCGAAGCGTTTTGCAGTTCTCTCTCCAACGCCTCCTACCGCCCCTTCACAGTCTCATCCAGCCCCAGCACCATGAGATCGACGAGCCGGTAGTCCTGCGGCAGGTCCACGCGCACCAGTTCGCCGGCCTCGGTGAACCAGGCCTTGGCCTGGTACAGGCCCATGAGCGAAAAGGTGAGAGCGAAGGCCTTGCGCCGCCGGCCGCCCAGCGGCATCGAAGCCTGCCGGGCGCTCACGCGGATGAGGCGCTCCAGCGACACCACCGGGCTGCCGCCAAAGCCGGGGATCATCGAGGTGAAGCCGCCCAGACCGGTCATCATCGGGCTGCCCTTGGCCTGGGCCAGGGCCTGCGTTGTGTCCATCACCAGCGCGCCCGCCTTGCGCACCTCGATCTCGGGCAGGTCCTGGCCCTGCCGCCAGCCCACGTTCACCGTGGTGTCCGCGCTGCTGGAGCGCACGGAAAGGCTGATGCGCTCCCAGTGCTCGTCATCCGTGAAATCACCGCTGAAATTCCAGGTGATGCGCGATTCTGGCTGGTTGCGCTCCCCGTTTTCCACCGCGCCGCCCACCTGCCAGGTGTAGCCCTTGCGCGGGCCTTTCAGCGGGTAGTCGAGCAGCGAATAGCTGGTGTTGCCGCAGCGCTGGCGGCCCTGCAAAAGCTGCAGGGTGCCGCCCGGCGGATGGTTCGCCGCCAGGCGCTGCATCACCAGCTTCACCGGCACCGCCACCTGCTCCGTTTCCGCCGGGAAGTAGGTGCGGCGCACCAGCAGCACCGTCATCACCGCCCAGAAGAGCAGGATCAGCACGGTGGCCAGGCGCCAGAGCATGGCTACTCGTGCCCCTCCGCCAGCTTGGCGGCTTCGCGTTTCAGGATGCGCCCCACGCGATGCTTGGCCAGATAGACCTGGGCGGCGTTCACCCCCAGCTCCTCCTTCACCCTCTCCGGCGTCCAGCCCTTGAGCACGTAGCACGAAAAGATTTGGAACTGCCGGGGCGAAACCAGCGAGCGCACGCGGCGCAACGCCAGCTCCATCACCTGGTCCTGCCATTCCTTCTCCCACAGCTTCTCAAGCTGCACGCCGTTGGGATCGGCGCAGCGCTCCAGCGGATCGGTGCGGCGGTCGTCCTCCTCGTCGTTTTGCAGGCTGATCTCGCGGTACCACGTCTTCTTGCGGCGGCGGAACTGGTCGAGAATGCGCCAGCGCGCCTGGTTCAGCAGGAAGCTCTTGAAGGAGCCCTGGCTGGTGTCGAACTTCTTCTTCTGCAGGTTCTTCGCCACGCCGATGAAGGTCTCCTGCACCACGTCGCTGGCCTCGTCATCCGTCAGCCCGGCCTTGCGCGCCACGTGCCAGACGAAGCCGGAGTAGGTGCGGTAGAAGGCATCCCAGCTTGTCCAGTCGGACCAGTTGTCCAGCCGCTCAATCAGCGTCTTCCGCGTGGGCGGCGAGCCGGAGTATTCCTTTTCAATGTCCTTGGGGATGGGGTCTTCCACAACCCCGATGATAGAGGAGCGCCTGAGCGCAGGCAATGGCTTTCCTGCGTTGACGATCGCCTATTGCCGGGCATCCCTCTCCCCTATGAAATCCCTCCCTGACTGCCGCCTGTACGGCATCGTCGATCTCGGCTACGTCCAGCCGCTGCACGTGGCGGCCATGACCGCCGCGCTGGTGGAGGGCGGTGTGGACCTGGTTCAACTGCGCGCCAAGGGCCGCAGCACGGCGGAAGTGATCGCCCTGGGCAGCCTGATGCACCCCCTCACCCTGGCCGCCGGCGTGCCGCTCATCATCAACGACCACCCGCAGGCCGCGAAGGAGGTGGGCAGCGAAGGCGTCCACGTCGGCCAGGACGATGACGCCGTGGCCCGGGCGCGCGCCGTCGTCGGCCCTGGCTGCTTCGTCGGCAAATCCACCCACAGCCTCGCCCAGGCCGTCGCCGCACAGGCGGAAGGGGCGGACTACATCGGCTTCGGCCCCCTCTACGCCACCGGCACCAAGCCGGACTACACCCCCATCGGCCTCCACGACATCGCCGCCGTCCACGCCCAGGTGCAGGTGCCCGTCTTCTGCATCGGCGGCGTCAACAGCGCCCGCATGGACGAGATTCTCGCCGCCGGGGCGAAACGCGTGGTCGTGGTCTCGGCGTTCTTGCTAGCCCAGGATGTAAGGGCGGAGGTAAGGGCGCTGCGCTCGCGGCTGGTCGCGCCGGTCAGGGCGTGATCAGCACCTTCAGCACGCCTTCCGCACGCTGGCCGAAGACCTCGTAGCCCTGCTTGATGTCCGCCAGCGAGAAGCGATGCGTGAGCAGCATCGTGGGATCGAAGCGGCCGGACTGCACCACATTGATCAGGCGGCGCATGCGCTCCTTGCCGCCGGGGCACAGCGTGGTGACGATCCGATGATCCCCAAGCCCTGCGGCAAACGCTTCATAAGGGATCTGCAGCTTCCCCGAATACACGCCCAGGCTCGACAGCGTGCCGCCTGGACGCAGGCAGCGCAGGCAGGACTCGAAGGTGGGCTGCGTGCCCAGCGCCTCAATCGCCACATCCACCCCGCCGCCGGTCAGTTTCAGCACCTCCTCCACCACGTTGCACTCGTTGAAATTGAGCGCCACATCCGCCCCCATTTTGCGCGCCATCGCCAGCCGGCGCTCGTCGCCGTCCACCGCGATGATCAGGGTCGCACCCATCAATTTCGCGCCCACCGTGGCGCACAGGCCGATCGGCCCCTGCGCGAACACCACCACCGCATCGCCGATCTTGATGCCGCCGCTCTCCGCCCCGCCAAAGCCGGTGGAGGCGATGTCCGCCAGCAGCACCACCTGCTCATCGGTCACTGCATCGGGAATCTTCGCCAGGTTCGCCTGCGCACTGGGCACCAGCAGGTACTCCGCCTGCGCGCCGTTGATCGTGTTGCCAAAGCGCCAGCCGCCGATCGCTTCGCAGCCAAAACCGTGGCCGCACTGCGAGTGCTGGCCGGACAGGCAGGCCCGGCATTGACCGCAGGGCGTGATCGCCCCCACCAGCACCCGGTCGCCGATCTGGTAGCCGGTGACACCCGCCCCCAGCTCCTCAATCACCCCCACCGGCTCATGGCCGATGATGAGCCCCGGCTTCACCGGGTATTCGCCGCGCACGATGTGCAGGTCCGTTCCGCAGATCGTCGTCGCCGTGATCTTGATCACCGCCTCGCCCGGCCCGGCATGAGGCTTCGGCACAGACTCCACACGGATGTCATTGACTCCGTGAAACACAGTGGCTTGCATCGTCTCCATGGCGGTAAAATCAGGTTGAAGGTTCTACGCCTATCTACCATCCCCAGGAGCCCTCCGCCCCGCCGCCCTTGCCCAAGACTGCGCCAAAACTCGGCGGGGGGAACGCCCCACCAAAGTGGCTCGCGCCGCCCCCGGCGTGAACCGAAAACCTCGCGCGCAGCGCCACCCACCCGTTCCAGAGCTTCATTTCCGTTCCAGCACCTCGCAGATTCCCAGCGCTGGGTCCGTTCAAAGCGACGGACCGTTGTCCAGGCGCTGCGCGCATTTGTTTTCGAAACCCGTCGAGGGCGACGGTTGCCACTTTTGGGCGCGCGTCCCCAATGTGCCTCAGGCAAAGTGGATCAGGAAAGTGGTTCACGCCGCCCCCGGCGTGAACCGAAAACCTCGCGCGCAGCGCCACACACTCGTTCCAGGGCCCGATTTCCGGTCCAGCACCTCGCAGGTTCCCAGCGCTGGGTTGGTTCAAAGCGCTGGGCCATTGTCCAGGCGCTGCGCGCATTTGTTTTCGAACCCCGTCGAGGGCGACGGTTGCCAGTTTGGGCGCGCAGCGCCACCCACCCGTTGCGGAGCCCGGCAGGTCTATCGAGCATCCTATCACCACCCTAAAGGGTGTCTTGGGACTACATGGACAGAGATAAGGCCCGTTGAAATACTCTCGACAAACAGAGGTGAAACCGATGTACTCTGTTTCTTAACCGGCAGCACTCCTCAACCCTGCTCCATCCTCCTATGAGCTCGATCCCACCAGTCCTGTACGCACTCGGCCTGCTTCAGCCGATATGGAACCTGCCGTTGGCCCCCGATCCTGGAAAAAACCTCGATGATCGGACACAGATGAAGATGTTTCTTAACCTCTCCCAGCTCGCGTACGAAGATGCTCCCGAGATCGCGAAGTACTTTGGTGCGAAGGAGAACGCCGACCTGAAATGGACATTTGCTTCGGAGAACTTCATCTCGACCACGAACGGAAAAGACATCGACACACAGGCCTTCGTTGCCTCGTCACCGACAGACATCATTGTGGCCTTTCGAGGTACTGAACCATTCAACCCCATCGACTGGGCCACTGACCGCCAGGTTGAACAGGCGGACATCAGCCAGTTTGGTTTCCTGGCGGGAATGAAGCAGCCTGGGGCGAAAATCCATGAGGGAATCGGAAATGCCTTTGTTGCAGCCTGGCCCAAAGTGAAGGACGCGGTGACGAAGTGCGACGATCCATCAGGAGTGCCCAAGCGTCTCTGGATCACAGGTCACAGTCTCGGAGGCGCACTTGCCACCCTTGCGGCCGCGGCATTTAAAATTACCGAGGGCCGCGAGGTAACGGCTGTTTACACCTTCGGCCAGCCTCGCGTCGGGAATGAAGCCTTTGCTCAAGAGTTCAACGATGCCCTCAAAGCTCGATTCCTGCGCGTGGTCAATGATCAGGACTTGATCGCTCGCCTACCCCCATGGGAGGGCGTGCCACAGGAAAAGTGGACGCCACTGAAAACTCCAACCGTGCCGCTTTTTGGCCCGCTCCCCCCGCTAAGTCTTCCAGGAGTGTCGGTGGAGAGGTACCAGCATGTGGGCATGTTGAAGTGGCTCGACAAGTGTGGTCGGGGACATCGCGAACTTCCTCCTGACGATTATGGCAACCACCTGGAAGGGTACGTGCCGGATTTCGCCGCCTTGTGGAACCTGTCGTCATTTGCTGCGGGCAGTTTGGGAAAGGAACCTGAACAGGCGAACCTGGAGAAAGGACTCGGCGGCACTGGAAAAGGGCAATTGTGCAATCCTCGCTTAGCCAACCACAGCTGGAGTTCAGTTGGAACGATTTTGGGACCTGGATACCTTCAGAGAATAGAAGCTGACGGAAGCCAGGACGAAACACTCTCTCCGTAGTGCTGAACGTGCCGCCGTCCTATTTCGTGGTCCATCTTTCTTAAAAGCTTCACATTCCGGCCCGAGTGCGCTATATTTGACCGATGGCATTCCAAAAGAGAGCGGGTTTCTCAGTACGGGTGGATCACATGATGGATGAAGTGGTGTGCGTGCTGTCTGGTGGCGCGAGCTTCGACTTCAAGGATCTGTTCCTGATGGTGTTCGCAGGCATGAAGCTGAAGAAGACAGCGAGCGGGGGAGAGGAGATGCTGAGGCTGCGATGCCATGAAAAGCTCCAAAGACTTGTCACTCGTGGCCTGGTGCAGAAGACCGGCAAGACGTACTGCGCATTGAAGGGCATCGAGCAGGCATCAACGGGCTTTGCTTTAACTGGTATTTCGACCTCTGCGGGAAGGTGAACCCTGGTGTGGAAAAGACCCGTCCTGAATGGATTGCAGCCTAAACAGGACTCCTTTGCCTTCATCCTAAATCCGGGAATGGAAGAGGGTGGAGTTTCCAGAGGCTCCTGAGTTTTCCTGAAAGCGGCAGGGATGCCGCTGCCACTTTCCTGGCACAAGACGAAGGCAGCGTGTCACTTGCCTTTGCGCAGCTTTTTCTCAATCGAGTGGAGCGGCTTTGCCAAAGCCCAGGCGGCTGAGGACTGGATGGTGGCGAGGCGCTTGCGGTCGGCTTCGGCGGTTTTGCGCTCGGCTTTGAGCTGCTGCTTGGCTTCCTCAAGCTGGCGGCGCAGGGTGGCGGCTTCGTCGCTGAGGAAGGCGGCGAGGGAGGCGGTTTCCGTGGCGGGGAGCGGCCAGGGCCGGGGGCCGAGGCCGCGCGGACCGATGCGGGTGGCGGCGCGGGCGACGGTGCTTTCGTAAAAGCTGACGATGCGCCCCCCCTGCGCCTCCAGCCCGAAGCGCTGGACGCCAAACTCGCGCGCGGCCCTGCCCATGGACTCGCGCAGGGCGGGCTGAGCCAGCAACTGGCGGCAGGCCTCGGTCATCTCCTCGGTGCTGCCGCTGCGGGTGATCCAGGCGTTGACGCCGTGGGTGAGCTCCGCCGCGATGTTGGCGGGGCCGAGGATCACCGGCTTGCCCAGGCAGAGGTACTCCGGCACCTTGGCGGGCAGGCGGTAGCGGTTGAAGCCGTCGTCGCCGCCGGGCTGCACGAACACATCGCATAGGGACATGATGGCGGGCAGCTCCTCGCGGTCCACGAAGCCGAGGGGGATCATGAACTCCATGGGGTCAAACGCCAGCCCGGCGGCGACCTCGGGATCCACCTTGCCGGTGCGGACGAGGCGGGCGGGGACGCCAGTCTGGTTCAGGGTGTGAACGATGGTGTAGAGCTGGCGCACGTCCTCGCGGTTGGCGTAGTGGTCGTTGCCGCTGTAGCAGAGCACGGCGCTGCCGGGGGCGATGCCCAGGGCGAGGCGGCGGGCGTCATCCTGCGGCTGCGGACGGAAGAAATCGAGTTCGAGGATCGGCGGCAGGTCGCGCCAGGGCACGCCTTCGGGAACGAAATCGGCGATCGTGGGGTAGATGACGCTGGAGCCATCGGCCAGCGCCAGGAAGGGCTGCCAGCGCAGGGGGCAGCACAGGCCGGGCCCCAGCGCGGCGCGCGCCTCGGCTGCGTCAGGTTGGCGCAGTTGAGACATAGTTTTGCCCGAAAAGCGCTCCATCAGCGCCTCCTCGTTGTCCTCCAGATGCAGAATCAGCGCCGCATCCAGCCCCTGGCGGTAGAGGGAGAAGACGAATTCGCGCACGCCTTCGCGCGGGGTGAAGGCGTGGATCAGGCCCGGCGGGCGGCCGTCCTTGAAGACCGCGGCCCACTGGCCGCCGGTGCGGTAGTCGAACAAGGGCATGGCCAGGCCCGGACGCAGCGGCCACTCGCCCTGGCCCTTGGGCGCCGCCATCGCCACCTCGTGCCCGGCCAGCTTTGCAGCGAGGGCAAACCCCGCCATGTGGTGCGTGGTGTTGTTGCCGGCCTGGCCGTAGTTGATGTATAGGATGTTCATGGGCGGGTGGCTTGTGTTACAGCGTTTCCAGGAGCCTGGAAACCTGGAATTGCCAGCCGGTGGGCAGAGCGGCTGCCAAGGAAATCCAGTACCTGCCGTACCCGAATCCCCTCCCCTCATAACAGGAAGCTTGTCATCGACTCACTTCCGGCGTAGTTTGTGCTCCCAGATTCGTGAAAATATCCTATGTTTGAAGCTTTTCGAAGAGCCCAGTTGCAACGGGAGGGGCTGTCGTGCGGGCGCACACGCCGCAAGCATCAGGAGGATGATTTCTGCGAGTCGCTGCGCTGCCATCCGGTTGTCAGAAACGTGTTGATGGGGGTGTTTGTGGTGGCCGTGCTGCTCCTGATGCAGATGGCCGGGGGGCTGGCGGAAGGGGTGGCCAGGCCGGGGGCCACGGATGCGCTGTACGCGCTGGCGCTGGCGGGCGCGGCCTTGATTCACCTGAGCATCGGCCACCGCGAGCTGATGAGCGACAACCGCAACGTGGTGCTGGTGCTGGGCACGCTGCTGCTGCATCTGGCGGCGGTGCTGGGCACGATGAAATTCGGCCTGAGCGAGGGCTGGGGCGGCGGCCTGCTGGTGATGGTGCTGCCGAATGCCATCGCCCCCCTGATGCTTTCCGTGATGCTGGGCCGGCGCGTGGGCCTGTACGCCGCCGTGTACACCAGCCTGCTGGGCGCGGTGGTGTTCCTGCCGGTGAACCGCCTCACCTTCCTCGCCGCCTCCGCCCTGGTCGGGTTCCTGGCGGTGCTGGCCACCCGCCGCGTGCGCCGCCGCTACCGGCTGTTCATCGGCGGCTGCTACCTGGGCACCGGCGCCGCGATTTTCTCCGTGCTGCTGGCCCTGGCGGGCGGCAGCGAGAAGCACATGGACTTTGGCCAGCTCGCCGGGCTGCCGTTCTTCTCGGGCATCTTCACCGGCATGGTGGTGGGCAGCCTGCTGCCGGTGCTGGAATCCATCTTCGGCGTCACCACGGACATCACCTGGCTGGAACTCGCCGATTTGAACCATCCGCTGATGCGCCGCCTGAGCATCGAGGCCCCCGGCACCTACCACCACAGCCTGGTGGTGGCGAATCTCGCGGAAGCAGCGGCGGAAGCGATCGGCGCCAGCGCCACCATGAGCCGCGTGTGCTCGTATTTCCACGACATCGGCAAGCTGAGCAAGCCGGAGTACTTCATCGAAAACATGGACCCGGCGGACAATCCGCACGACGGGCTGACGGCGCGCATGAGCGCCCTGGTGCTGATCGCGCATGTGAAGGACGGCGTGGACATCGCCATCAAGCACAACCTCAACGGCAAGATCATCGACGTGATCGAGCAGCACCACGGCACCTCCCTGGCCTGGTACTTCTACCGCCAGGCGCTCGACCAGAAGGCCGCCATGCTGCGCCTGGTGCAGCAGGACAAGGCCTCCGAAGACGACGTGCCGCAGGTGTGCGAGGAAGTGTTCCGCTATCCGGGCCCCAAGCCGCAGTTCAAGGAGGTCGCCATCATCAGCCTTGCCGACGCGGTGGAAAGCGCCTCCCGCACGCTGGAGAAGCCCAACGCCTCGCGCATCGAATCAACCGTGGACGAGATCGTGATGAGCCGCCTGATCGACGGCCAGCTCGACGACTGCGACCTGACCATCGCCCAGCTCGCCAAGGTGAAGGCCAGCTTCGTCAAAACCCTGCTGAGCATGATGCACAGCCGCATCAAGTACCAGTCGCGCGAGCATGTCGTCCAGCATCGTGAGGAGCACGTTCCTGTGCCCGTGGCCGAGGGCAAGGTGGTGCCCATGGATGCGCTGCGCCTGATGGAAAAAGCCGAGCCGCAGCCCGCAGCCCAGGCGCGCACGCCGCGCAAGCGCGCCACCAAGGGCAACGTCGCCTAGTGTGCTGTTTGACAATTGTCTGCACACCATCCGTGCCCGCCCCGATTGTTCTCTACCAGCGCCAGCGCCGCCACCGCTGCAACCTGAAGTGGCTGCGCCAGTCCATCACCCAGGCGATGCCGTTCTGCCTCGCCCAGGTGAAGGGTGCCGCCCCGCCATTGCCGGACCTCACGGAGATCGAGGCCAGCATCGTCAGCGACAAGGTCATCGGCCAGGTGCATGCAGAATTTCTCGGCGACCCGACACCCACCGATGTCATCACCTTCCACCACGGTGAAATCCTCGTGAGCGCCGACACCGCCGCGCAGGCAGGCCCCGCCCATGGCCTGGCGCTTGATGAGGAGCTGCTGCTCTACCTCATTCACGGCCTGCTGCACCTCGCCGGCTGGGACGACCACGACCCGCAGGAGGCCGCGCAGATGAAGATCGTGCAGGAGACGATTCTGCGGCGGGTGATCGAGAAGCTACCTGTTTCGTGAGCGGCGAAACAACTTGTCCCACCACCCCCGGTTTTCCACGGAGTGGCTCTTCGCTTTGGCGCGGGCCTTCTCCAGTTTGATTTTGGCCTCTTCGAGCCTGCGCTGCGTCTTTTCAAGCTCACGCCGCAGTTGCACTTCAGCCTTGGGCAGCGGTGGCGCAAGCTGCTGTGCAAAGGGGTCCGCCCTGGTCACATCCAGCGCCCACCCTTCGTGGAGAAACCAGGTGCAGCCTGCGGCGCGGGCCTCATCCAGGCTCATCCCCGTGGCGAACGCCGAGGCTTTGCCGCCGCGCATGCCGCCATACTGCTCCGCGTAAAACGGCCAGATGGCATCCTCGCACACGACCGAGACACCGATCCCCAACTGGCGCAGGTGGCTGAGCGCCTCCAGGCTGGCCTCCACCAGACTGCCCACGGCGACACAGACTTCCGAAGGGAGAGCCCCTTCCGCCTGAAGCGCGCCGAGGCTTGCCCGTGGAAGCAGGCCCGCAGCGCTGCATCCCTGCGCAGGCTCCGTGCAAAGCTCCAGCCGCTGCACCGCGATGTGGGAGGCGGCCACCACGTGATCCGCTCCGCTCACTTCCGCAGCGGCTTCCATCTCCAGCACGATGCTGCACGGCACATCTGCCGCCAGCTCCGGGAGCGGGCAGCTCCAGCGCTGAATGCATCCCCTGGGAACCTGGCCCGCGTGGACGACCCCGCCATTGATGCAGAGCCTGACGGTTGCATTTTGCTGCCCGTCCGCAGCAGGCACGGCAAACACGGCGAGGACGCTCCGCGTCTCGGCCGCAGGCTGCATGAACAGCCGGCCGCGCTTGTAGATCAGCCGCCACTCCGGCCCCGCCTGACCGGCTGCGGAGGCCAGGGGCCAGCGCCAGCCGTTGAGCTGGAGAAAGCGGTTGATCTCGGTCAGGGGCGCCACCTTGCGGGTGTCCTCCTTGCCCAGCAGGGCGCCAAGCAGGCTGTAGCCGGCGGCGCCATCGACATCCTCCAGCACAGCCCGGGCGAGCTCCGGGGTGGCCACCCGGCCCTGGCGCATGCGGTGCTCGGGCGTGCGGAGACTGCGCAGCTTCTGCACACGCATGCCCATGATGGCCCACAGCTTGGGCCTGTTCTTGATGACCTCCGCCGCCTCGGCAAAAGTCCAGCGGACATAATGTCCGGCGCCCTCGCGCAGATGCACCTCCCCGGCGATGCCGTCGCCATGGCTCATGAGTTTGTCCAGCAGCACATCCATGCGCAGCATCTGCTCGTTGATGCCGGACAGAACATTGGGGTCGGAGTCCCAATGGAGGTGGTCCACCTCCAGGGACTCCTGCCGCGAGGCTTTCACGGAGTCGCAGGCGGTGATGATCCAGCCGCCGGGCTTCAGCACCCGGAGCATCTCGTCGAGGCTGATCTCGACATTCAAATGATGATGGAGCGATGCGTTGGCGGTGACAAGGTCCATGCTTTCATCAGCAATCGGCAGGGCGTCCGCGCTGCCGCCAATCCAGGTGAAGCCCTTGTGGGTGCGGGAGCCTTCGACGAGCATTCCAAAATTGGGCTCCAGAGCGACGATCCGGGCGCCCCGGCTGGCGTAGTAGGCGCTGTCGGAACCAAAGCCCGCGCCAACATCAAGGGTCAGCGCTCCCTCCAGCGGCACGCCCTGGAGCAACGCCTGTACCAGCACCAGCTCGATCTGGCGGGTTTTCATCCACCAGCCGGCCTCCCCCTCCGGAGGGCTGCCCGCCCACCGCTTCAGCAGCGGGGCAAAGACCATCTCCGGCTCCGGCCGTTCTTTTTCGTCATTGAGGCCGTTGAGTCTCTGCCGCACGGCAAGCATCTCGGCCACCGTCTGCACGTCCGTGTGATCGAATGCACAAAGAATCGGCACGCCGCGGAAGCTTGCAAAGTCCGTTCCGCAGGCGCTGCAGGTAAGTGAAGAGACTCCTGCCTCGCTCACCGGCTGAACACTGACGAATGGAACCACAAAACACTTGGGGCAGCGGATATAGGGAGGCATCAGGGTGGCAAGGATTGGGAGACGGGTCAGGCTGCGGATCTAAGCACCTTCTCAGGGCATCGATGGGGTGGTCCTCGTTCGTGAACCACGGTAGGAATACCAGCTTGTTGGAGCGCCGCAAGGTCCTAACCGGGCCTGTTTCCGGCCATGCGCGTGAACCTGAAAACGCTAACCCAGCGCCCCGAGCACCGCTTGCGCCGCCCGCCTGTAGGCGCCGCCTTCGCCCAGCGTGGCGACCACCTCCGCCAGCTCCTGCTGCAGGGCCGCGCGTTTCGCCGGCTCGGTGAGCAGTTCCACCATGGCCGCGCCCAGGCGGTCCGACGAGCAGAGATGCTGCACCAGCTCCCGCACCACCTCGCGCCCGGCCAGCACGTTGATGATGCCGATGAACTTGATGCGCACCACCACCTTGGCGGCGACATAGGTGGGCCAGGCCACCTTGTACACCAGCGCATAGGGCAGGCCGAAGCACGCGGCCTCCAGCGTGGCCGTGCCGGAGGCCACGGCCCCGACTTCCACGCGCTGCATCAGGTCATAGACGGTGCCGGTCTCGATCCAGCGCAGGGCCTCGGTCATGCCTGCGGCCTCCGCCATGGCGCGCATCTCGGAGGCCAGCCCTTCGTTCGCGGCGCTGACGACGAAGCGCGCCTCCGGCACGCTGCGCCGGATCACTTTCGCCGCCTCCAGCATCACCGGGAACAGGCGCTTGATCTCGTTCAGGCGGCTCCCCGGGAACCAGCCCACCAGCCCCGGCTCGCGCTGGTAGGGGCGGCGCAGGGTCTGCACGCGGTCCACCATCGGGTGCCCGGCGAACTCGGTGCGCAGTCCGCTCTTCTCGTACAGCGTCTTCTCGAAGGGGAAGATGCAGATCATGAGGTCCAGCGTCTTCGCCATCTGCTTGATGCGGCCCTTCTTCCAGGCCCACACCTGCGGGCTGATGTAGTAGAGCAGCCGGGTTTTGATCCCGCGGTCGCGAATGGCCTTGGCCAGCCGCAGGTTGAAGCCGGGGTAGTCCACCAGGATCACGGCATCGGGCTGCTCCGCCTCGACCGCCGTCAGGCAGTCCGCCATGCGCTGCTTGAAGTAGCTGTAGCGGGCAAGGACTTCGACGAGGCCGAGCACGGCGGCGGACTCCAGCCAGTCCTCCATCCCCTGCCCTGCGATCTCCCACATGCGCGGCCCGCCCAGGCCCCGGAAATGCGTGTCCGGCGCCTGCACCAGGATCTCGCGCATGAGGCCCGAGGCATGGGTGTCGCCGCTGATTTCACCGGCGACGATGAAGATCCGTTTTCCGTTTTCCGTTTTCCGTTCTCCGGTTGCCCACAAAGGAGCGGCGGGTTCGTCGCTGATCCTCTTCATGGCGGAAGATCAGCGTTTCCCTGCGGCGTTGTTGCGCTCGATCTGCTCGGTGATCTGCAGGGCCAGCCGCAGCGCTTCGGTGCCTTCCTGGCCGGACACCATGG
>CAINXC010000688.1 GCA_903854655.1 uncultured Verrucomicrobiota bacterium
CTCACGCCGCCCCCGGCGTGAATCGAACAACCTTGCGCGCAGCGCCAGACATTGGTTGCAGCGCTTTGCCGGCTCGTTGCCCTGGATCTTGATCGAGGCGCTTCGCGCGTTTGTTTTTGAGCCCCGTCGAGGGCGACGGTAGCCACTTTGGGCGTGTGGCCCAAGCCAAGTGGCTCACGCCGCCCCCGGCGTGAACCGAAAACCTTGCGCCCAGCGCCTGACATCGGTTGCGGCGCTTTGCCGGCTCGTTGCCCTGGGTCCTGATCGAGGCGCTGCGCGCGTTTGTTTTTGAGCCCCGTCGAGGGCGACGGTAGCCACCTTGGGCGGACGGCGATGAACGAGGAGAGACAGGGCCGCCCTAACTGACCATCACCTGCGCATCACGAACTCGTCGAGGTTCATGATCACATTGGAGACGGTGGACCAGGTGGCGAGCTCGGCGGTGTTCAGGCCCTGGGGGACGGGGCCGATGGGGTCGGTGGCCATTTTCACGGCGTCGGCGGCATCGGCGTCGTAGGCGGACCGGGTTTCATCGACGAGGGCGGCGAGGCGCTTCAGCTCGATGTCATTGGGGGGGCGTGACAGGCACTGGCGGTAGGCCCAGGCGAGGCGCTCGGGAGTGCCCGCGCCGCCTTCACGGAGGATGCGGCGGGCAAGGGCCTGGGCGGCCTCGATGAAGACCGGGTCATTGAGCGTGACGAAGGCCTGCAGCGGCGTGTTGGTGCGGCCGCGGCGGATGGTGCAGGTCTCGCGGTTGGGCGCATCGAAGGTGCTGAAGCTGGGATACGGGCTGTTGCGTTTGACCTCGGTATAAACGGAGCGGCGGTGCCGGTCCTCGCCCTCGCTGGTGGTCCAGTCGTTGCCGCCGCCGAAGGCGGTGTTCAGGCCCAGGGCCGGGCGCACGGGGCGCACGGGCTTGCCGTACATCTTGGGGCTGAGCAGGCCGCTGACGAACAGCGCCTCGTCGCGCAGCAGCTCGCCGGTGGGGCGGAAGCGCGGGCCGCGCGCCAGCAGGCGGTTGTCCGGATCGCGCTCCTGAAGATCGGGCGTGACCTTGGAGGACTGGCGGTAGGCGCGGCTGGTGACCATGAGCTTGAGCATCCGCTTCACGTCCCAGCGGCTGTCCATGAAATCGGCGGCCAGCCAGTCGAGCAGCTCGGGATGCACGGGCAGCTCGCCCTGCGAGCCGAACTCCTCGCTGGTGCGGACGATGCCGACGCCGAAGAGGTGCTCCCAGAAGCGGTTGACGGTGACGCGGGAGGTGAGCGGGTTCTTGCGGTCCACCAGCCACTGGGCGAGCGCGAGGCGGTTGCGCGGCTGGCCCTGCGGCAGGGGCGGGAAGATGGCCGGGGTGCCTTCGCTGACCTCGTCGCCAAGGGCCTGCCAGTTGCCGCGCATCTGCATCTGCGTGACGCGGCGCTCCTTGCCCGTGAGGTCCTTCATCACCGGCACGGAGGTGGGCTTGTCATCGGCGAGCTGCTTCTGCAGGGCGGCAAGCTGCCTGCGCTCGGCGGCGGCCTCGGGGGCGACATTGCGGGTGTAGTACTCTGTCACCTTCTGTAGCTCCTCCGGCGTGCGGGCGGGGGCGGTGAGGGCGGCCAGCAGCTCAGGAGGCAGCAGCGCGCGGCTCTTCGCCTGCGGGTCGTCCGTGACGCTGAGGCGGAAGCTGCCGAGGGTGAGGTGGTCGAACTTCGAGTCCTGGTCGATGGTGACGCGCAGGGTGCTGTTCGCCGGCACCTCGACAGGATCGGCGGTGAGCAGGGTGAGCGCCTGCGGCTTGCCGGCGCCGCCGGCCACGGCCCAGCCTTTGTCCGGCACGGAATTCGCCGTCAGCACGGAGGCGGCGGGGAAGCCGGGCTGCTCGAACGTGGCCAGCGCGGTCTTGAAGGCGATGGTGGCTGCGCCGCCCACCTGGAATTCGCGGCTGGGCATGGGCGGGGCGGCCTCATCCGTGCCCCACACGAGCTGGCGCTTGTCATCGAGAAGCTGCACGCGCCAGTCCTTGAGGCGGGAGGCGGTGCCGCCGTCGGTGCGGTTCCAGACGACGATGCGCTCGACCGGCAGCGTCTCCGCCAGCTCCACCTCCCACCAGGGCGAGGCGTCGCCCTCGGCGGTGTGAGACACGGACTTCTTGCTGTAGTCGCCGTCCGTGTTGCCGTCGATGGCGCGCGCGGCCGCCGCATCGGCGTACTGGCTGCTCTGCCTGGCCTTGCCCTTCAGGGCCACGTTCACGCCCTTGCTGAACACCTGCACCTCGGCCAGGTGCAGCAGGCCGCCCTTGCCGGGAATCTCGATGCGCACGGTGCGGCCGGAGCGCGGGGCCGCGCTGGCGGGCACCACTTCGGCGCGCAGGCGGGTGATGACGAAATTGCTGCCGTTCGCGGAGCCGGCGCCGGGCAGCGCCTGGTCCGGCAGGGCGTCCAGGCGCAGGGCGGTGAGCTTGCCGGCCTTCAGGGGCAGGTCCACGCTGTAGCTGTCGGTCGCCGCCTTGGAAGGCAGGAGCACGGAGGCGTCGTCGCGAATGCTGGCGGCGGTTTTGGACCGTGCCGTCACGGTGGCGGGCTTGGGCGACTGCCAGGCGAGGTCCTGCTTGAACCTGGCGCTCCAGGCTGCGAAGCCCTTCAGCCACTCGGGGCCGGGCTTGGTGAACTTCGCCTCCAGGGCGGCGATGCGGCCCTGCGCCTGCTCGCGCTGGTGCTTCTGCTCCTGCGTGAAGAAGGAGTAGGTGGGGCGCTCGTCGCGCTTGTCGGAATCGGCGCTCTGGTTGAGGAAGGCGAAGAACTGGAAGTACTCCTTGTTGGAGATGGGGTCGTACTTGTGGGAATGGCACTGCGCGCAGGCCATGCTGGTGCCCATCCACACGGCCATGGTGGTGTTGGTGCGGTCGATCACGGCGGCGTTGCGGAACTCCTCGTCGCTGGTGCCGCCCTCGTTCTGGGTCATCGTGTTGCGGTGGAAGGCGGTGGCCACGAGCTGGTCGTCGGTGGGATTCGGCAGCAGGTCGCCGGCGATCTGTTCGGTGGTGAACTGGTCGAAGGGCATGTTGGCGTTGAGCGCCTTGATCACCCAGTCGCGGTAGGCCCAGATCTCGCGCCCCGGATCGCTGGGGTAGCCGGCGCTGTCGGCATAGCGCGCGAGGTCCAGCCACATGCGCGCCCAGTGCTCGCCGAAGGCGGGTTTGGCCAGGAATTGATCGACCATGTGGTCGTAGGCGTCCGCGCTCCTGTCATTGACGAAGGCATCCAGCTCCGCCGTGGTGGGCGGCAGGCCGGTGAGATCGAGCGCCACGCGGCGGATCTGCGTCGGGCGGTCGGCCTCGGGCGAGAACGTGAGGTGCTCCTTGGCCAGCCGCGCGAGCAGGAAGGCGTCGATGGGGGAAGGAATGGAGTTCGGCGTTTTTGCGGAGGTTGAAGTGCTCAGTCCCGAGGGCTTGGAGGTTTGATTGGGCACTGGGTACTGGGCGCCAAGCACTCCTGCTTTAGGCACCTCCGGTTTCGCCACGACCTCGTAGGACCAGTGGTTGCCCCACTTCGCGCCCTGCTGGATCCAGGTCTTCAGCAGCGTCAACTGCTGCGGGGACACGGTCTTGTGCATCTTCGGCGGCGGCATGACCTTCTCCGGGTCCGCCGACGCGAGGCGGGCGATGAGGTCGCTTTTTTCGATGCTGCCGGGCACCACGGCGGTGACGCCGTCGCGCGTGGCCTTCGCGGAGGCCTCCTGGTCCAGGCGCAGCTTCGCCTTGCGCTTGGTTTCATCCGGCCCGTGGCAGGCAAAGCAGTTTTCCGAGAGGATCGGGCGGATCTCGCGGCTGAAGTTCACCGCCTCCGCAGCGAACGAACGCAGCGGCAGAATCAGGAGCAGAGTGAGGGGAAGCAGTCGCATGGGGGCAGGACTGTTACGCTTGGCGGGAGCAGGGTTTTGCACGAACAGTCGTCGCGCTCCTTTCGTTCGGGGGCAGGGGAGCCGGCCTGCGTCTGGGGAGCAAGGCTGGCGGCAGCGAACAGGGCTCTCACCACGGATGGCACGGAAGGATGGCAATCTTTCCCCCATCCGAGCTATCCGAGCCATCCGTGGTTCCATGTGTCTCAGCGCCTGGCGCCGGCGGAACGCTGGAACGGAAGTTTGGCGCTGCGCGCGTTTGTTTTTTGAGCCCCGTCGAGGGCGACGGTAGCCACTTTGGGCGCGCGCCCGATGTGCTTCATGCGGCCCTCCGCGTGACGCAAAAAGCCTTGCTCGCAGCGCCAGACTGCCCCGCCTTCCGCCTCACTGGCCCACAAACAGGCCGCGCAGCCGGGCGAGGTCCTCCTTCGCCTCGCCGGGGCCGCTGGCGGTCGCCCGCATCTCCTGTTCGAGAATCTGCCGGAAGTCCTGCAGCAGCCGGCACAGGGCCACGCGCAGCGTGCCGGCCGTCATGCCCAGGCCCTGCGCAAGCCGGGCGGTGTCGCCGCCGCGCAGGGTGCCGCCGCGCAGCAGGACGGGCCGCAGCGCCTCGAACAGCGCCTCCTTGCCCCGGTCAACGTAGTCCGCATGGAGCCGGCGCAGCGCGTTGCCCAGGGTGGCGCGCGCGCACTTGCGCTCCAGGGTGCGCGCGGGCGTTTCGGCCTGCCAGAACCCGTCCATCCAGCCGCGTGCATCCGGGATCGCGAGGGCGGAGGCCTCGTCCAGCCCCACCTCGTGCCGGCAGAACCGCCGCGAGCGCCGCCAGGAGATGAGATACCGTCTCAACGAGATGAGAAGCAGGGCGCGCACGCCGCCTTTTGACTCCTCGGCCCGCGCCAGGGCGTGGGTGCGCAGCAGCTTGGCGAAGAAGTCGTGCAGGGCGTCCTGGGTGTCATGATGGTCCAGCCCCTGGCGCCGGATCCAGCAGTAGAGCGGGTAGTAGTACCGGGCGCAAATGTCTTCCAGAGCCTGGCAGGACTCGTGGTCATCAATGCTTGCCAGGGCTGCCACGAGGACGGAGTCGATGCCGGGTGTTTGAGTGTTTGCTGCTTCAAACATGTTCGGGAATGAAACTAAATGGATCGTTCAGCTTTCAATGTCACCACAAATCGGATTCTTTGTAAAAAGAAAATCATCGTAAAAAAGTAAACCCCCGCAGTCCAGGTTCCGCCAAAGGCGAGCTCGTGGTGCATCCTGCGCAGGCAAGCGAGGATCGTGCCAAACAAAAAGGGGAGGGAAACACTGGAGGCTCATCGGCGGAACTTGTTCCCGCCTGGGGAACGTGAAAATCAGGCTTTTCTTAGAGCTGTTCTCAGCTTTTTACGGAGATGGTGTCCGCCTGTTTCCCGGAACTGGCGAGCCTCAGGTCAAAAAATGGGCGGCGAGGCGCATGGCGGGCGGGCTCACGCGGACGTCTCTTGTGTGAACCCGCGCCCCGTGTTCGCGGCTGGAGTACAGACTTTAGTCTGCCGGGGTGGCGGGTCATTCATCAGGCACAGCTCCGTGACTTTCCCGGAGCGGGGAACACAGGTCAGGTGTGCGTGGCCGGCTTTCGTGGAATGAGCAGCGCCGGGAGAAACCTTCCGCCGTGCCGCAGACTAAAG